>DAOUHZ010000150.1:0-20721 GCA_034428455.1 Dehalococcoidia bacterium | reverse complement strand
CCGCCGATGTCCACTCCGTCCTGTGGATTTCCGTTGGCGGAAGTCATCGCAGAGCCTCCTCAATATATGGGTACCGGTCCATGGTTGTGGGCCAGAAGACGCCGTTTTCGTAGCCGTCCAGCAAGTCGTCGTGGCTCACGCCCAGCAGGTCTTCCAGCACCTCACGATTGTGTTGGCCGATCATCGGTGGTGGGTTGGCGATGCGGGCCGGCGACTTCGACATCTTGAAGGGGGCGTTCTGGAACTTCCAGGGGCCGAGCATCGGGTGGTCCATGGGAACGTACATGTCCCGGTGCCGCAGCTGCGGGTCGTTGTCCACCCGGTCCTGGCTGCTCTGCACCGCCATGGCGCGGACGCCGGCAGCCTGGCACTTCTCGGTGAGTTCGTACTTGCCCATAGTTTCGGTCCACTTTTCGATGTGGCCGTCCATCTCCTCCTGGTGCTCAAGACGGCCCTCGATGGTGTCGAAACGGTCGTCGGCCCAGTCGGGACTGCCCATGAGCTTGACCAGCTTGTGCCATTCGCCATCGGACAGGCAGGCGATGGTCGCCCAGTCGTTGTAGCCGCCGGGCGAGGTGCGGTAGGCGTTATGGGGCGCGGCGATGGGGCCGCGGTAGTTGTTGACCACCTCGGCGCCGGGCCACACCGTCCGGTTGCCCGGCGGGAACCCCTCGCGGCGAGCCTGGCGGCCGTTGACGGTCTTGTCCAGGAAGGCCGGACCCGTCAGCGTAATGCCAGTGATCATCTGGGACAGGTCGACGTGCTGGCCTTTTCCAGTGGCGGAGCGGTGGCGCAGGGCCGTCAGTGCGCTGATCGCTCCGTACATGCCGCCGGTGTCGTCCAGGTAGGACCAGCCCCAGCCGGCGGGCGGAGCCCCGGGCAGGCCGGACAGGTGAGTTAGACCGCTCAGCGCCTGGGCCGCTGGGCCCATGGTGCCGTACCAATGGTAGCGACCGGTGTGGCCGAATCCGGCCATGGACACGTAGATGATGTCCGGCCGGATCTTCTTGAGCTGCTCGTAACCCAGACCCCAGCGCTGCATGATGCGGCTGCTGAAGTTCTCGATCACAATGTCCGAGACCGAGATCAGGCGCTTGACCAGTTCCAGTCCCTCTTCCGTCCGGGTGTTGACGCTGATGCCGCGCTTGTTGGCGTTGGTGTCGGCGAACTGCCCGGTGGAGTTGGGTCCTGGCTCGACGCCGGGCGGGACGGTGAAGCGGTTCTGGCGCAGCGTGTCCAGGTTGAGGGGCCATTCCACCTTGATGACTTCGGCGCCCAGGGTGCCCATCCATCGGGCTGCCCAGGGGCCGGCGCGCACCCAGGTGAAGTCGACCACGCGAATGCCTTGCAAGGGGGTCGGCAGGGGCATATTCGAGCCTCCCGTGTTGAGGGTAATTGAGAAGAGTGGTGAATTGGGCGCAAGTTTAGGGCAACACGGGGCAAGCGGGCAACCTCAATCGAACGATAAGAGGGCCGCGCCGTCGTCCTCATTGAAAGCCCGAATACCGGTGTAGTGGTCACGCAGAGACGCGGCGACTCTGGCGGTCGGGCCATTTCTCCTGTCCACCAAAATGACTTTCGGCGGATGTCCTCTGGAGCTACTCAGTTCGCGGTAATCCTGGTCATTGGTCACGATTGCCAAGCCGTGTTCCCGAGCATAGGCCCAAATGTCGGTATCTGGGGCGTTTTCAGGCCCGATATCCTTGACGTGCACCAAGTCCGGGTATAAGTCCGACAATAGTGTTACAAGTTTCGGGGGCAGATCGTTGTCGAACAAAAGCCTCATGCGGTATGCGCCGGAACGAAAACCAGGCGTCGTTCCTGATCGGCTGCAAAAGCGAAACACGCCAAGATGTCCTCGTGGGTCAGGCAGGGGAAATCGTCCAAAATTTCCGCCTCGGTCATACCTGAAGCGAGGTATC
Source organism: Dehalococcoidia bacterium (assembly GCA_034428455.1). Classification (GTDB taxonomy): domain Bacteria; phylum Chloroflexota; class Dehalococcoidia; order Lucifugimonadales; family UBA3495; genus Bin87. The sequence continues at coordinate 18,799 of DAOUHZ010000150.1, read as the reverse complement.
CCAGCACGTCGCCGACGGTCATTCGCATACCACGGATGCAGGGTTTGCCGAAACGCTTGTCAGGCTCGATGGTGATTATGTTCCGGTAATCCACCCGATAGGGGTTATGCGCCGGCGGATCGTCAGACGGATTTAATAGGAGACGAACTGGCCGCGCTCCGGTCAATTTGGCTCCGTCGAGGTTGGTTGCAGTGAGGTCTATTCCGGCAAAGTCGATCCCGCTGAGGTCGGCCCTACTGAAGTTGGCGTTAGCCAAATTAGCTCCGGTAAGATTAGCGTAGGCCAAGTCTGCGCCTGAGCAGTCAGCGTTGTATAAGTCGCTGCCGGAGAAGTTGGCTCCGTATAGATAAGCGCCGCTGAGGTCGGCGTCTCGCAAAGATGTGTTGATGAGGTCAGCGTCGCCAATGATGACGTTTTTGAGGTTAGCGCCAGACAGGTTGTACCCGATCAAGTCAATTGGCCTCAGCATCATTTTCTCGTTATTCCCGCGGCGTATCCTCTGGAACTCATCCCGCAGGTCGGCGCCGGAAATGTCCGGCTTGAATGGCTTATCCACCCGCCGTGCATTCCACTTTTCAGGTCCCTCAAGCAGCCACTGAATCTGTTCCGGCACTGGCATCGCATAGCCTCCTTTCACCCGCTGGCCCCCAATCTGCCATCGATATCGATTATAGCGATTCCCCGCGACATACTTTGCCGGCCCTCGTAGACCTCCAAAGCCGGCTTGCCATTATGTTGGGCCTAATCTCCTACGAAGCGGGCCAACCGGACTCCACCGGGCTGCTCCTCATACCAGACGGTCACCGGGGTTCCCTGGATCTGGTGGTCCTTCAGGTGCCCGACGGAGACGCCGACCCAGCCCTCAGAGCGAAACTGCCATCGGCGACCCGCGGCATCGGTGATGTGGAGGACCCGAAAGTGACGAGGATTTTCAGGGTCGGCGCTCACGAAGTCGATGTGACCGGTGACCTTGGGCAGCCTGGGGAACAGAGAGTCGCCGTCGCCGTGGCCCCCGCCGCCGCTCGCTCGCTCGCTTCCACACCCGAGGGCACAAGCCAGCACAACGGCGAGCCCGAATGCCGCGGCGCAGCGATATGCGGAAGTTATCGCATTTCTCAGGGATTTGCCTCGCGATCAGCTAGAGTGCAGGTCACTGGTGGACAGACCGGGGAGCATGGCACTCAAAGGATTGTAGCAAATCCGTGGGTCGTGCTTTATCATTAATGCTGCGGTTGAATGCCGGGCAGGTCGCGCGCCTCTCCGTCGTTCGTTGCGCGTACCAATGGCTTCCATAAGCATCAGCACATCAGCGGACGCCGAGCGCCGGCGGGGGCCGACCTGGTTGCAGGGACTGGCCACGGCAACCGTAATCTCGGTGTTTGTGCTGGTTATCATCGGCGGAGTGGTCAGAGTCACCGGGTCCGGTTTGGGGTGTCCCGACTGGCCGTTGTGCTACGGCAAAGTGCTGCCCCCGCTGGAGTACACGGCGATCATTGAATACACCCACCGCTTCGTCGCGTCGGTGATCGTTGGCCCCCTGATACTGGCTACCGCAGGAGTCGCGCTGGCCCGCTACCGTTCCGACCGGTGGGTATGGATCCCGGCGGCGGTGTCGGTGCCGCTGCTGATCGTGCAGGGCCTTCTGGGTGGGGTCACCGTGCTGACCCATCTGCCCGGCGGCATAGTCGCTTTGCATCTGGCTACGGCGGAAGCGCTGTTGGCGACGTGCGTGTTCATCATGGTCGCGTCATATCGAACCCCGATCCTCACGACATCAGCTCGCTCCGGAGATGGCTACCACCGTTGGGCGATTGTCGGCGCGTTGAGCGTCTACCTGGTGATCGTGAGCGGCGCGCTGGTAACGGCCATGGGAGCCACCGGCGCGTGTGTCACCTGGCCGCTGTGCCAGGGGCAGGCTTTCCCGATGAACCACCTGACGGGTGTTCACATGTTCCACCGCTACGTGGTGCTGGTCCTCGGCTTGCTGCTGCTCTACGCGGCCTGGCGCTGCTGGAACGGCACCACGGACCGGGGGACGACCCTGCGCTGGTTGGCTGCGCTGACGGTTGCCACGTTTGTCGTTCAGATTATCGTCGGAGCGGCGACCATCTGGCTCGACTTCCAGGCCCATTGGCGGGCTTTGCACCTGACGGCGGCAACGGCGGTGTGGACGGCGGCGGCGGCCCTGGCCATCGTGGCCTATCTTGATGTTCGCACCGCCGGTAATGATCCCGAGCCGGTCCGGCCTGCGGGGAATGATGGCCAGTAGCGCGCCCGGGTTCCGGCCTGAAGGCGAGGCCGCTGATCCCGGCGTATCGGCGCTGGCTGCCGAGACGACGGGGAACACGTCGGTAATGGCCGTGGCGCGGGATTTCCTGGCGCTGACCAAGCCCAAGATCATCTCGTTGCTGCTGGTGACCGCGGCCGGTGGCATGTTCCTGGCGGAGCAGGGAGTTCCATCTTTGACGTTGCTGGGACTGGTCTGGGCCGGCGGCGCGCTGGCGTCGGGCGGCGCCAACGCGGTGAACCATTTCCTGGACCGGGACATCGACCGCGACATGCGCAGGACGCAGGGGCGGCCGGTTGCGGGCCTCCGCGTCGCGCCCCGCTACGCGCTGGCGTTCGGCGTGGCGCTCAACATTGCGGCGTTCGCGCTGCTGGCCACGCAGGTCAACCTGCTGTCGGCGGCGCTGACCCTGTGCGCCAGCCTGTTCTACGTGTTCATCTATACGCTGTGGCTGAAACGCACTACGCCAAACAACATCGTGATCGGCGGAGCCGCCGGCGCCATCCCGCCGATGGTGGGTTGGGCGGCAGTAACCGGAGGGCTGGACCTGCCGGCGGTCTATCTGTTCGCCATCGTCTTCTTTTGGACTCCGCCCCACTTCTGGGCGTTGTCGCTGCTCATCCAAACTGACTACGAGCGCGCGGGCGTGCCGATGCTGCCGGTGGTGTCATCGCGTCGGCAGACGGCGCTGCACATCTTCCTTTATTCCATCGCGCTAACCGGACTGACCCTGATGTTCGGGTTGCTGCCTGAGGTGGGGCTGATCTACGTCGCGGCGGCTGCCGCCCTGGGCGCGCCTTTCATCTGGCTGGCTGGGAGGCTGTGGCGCCGCGACGACCGGGGGCGGGCGAAGGCTACGTACCTCTACTCGCTGGCGTACCTGGCGCTGCTGTTCGTTGCCGTGATGGTAGACAGCGCGGTCGGGATTGTGTAGCCGTTAGCCCTGATGCAGCGGCCGGTGAGGTTCGTTCAAATTGACAGCCCCAAATGCGTATGCTATGGTTACCGCCGCTAGTGAAATTTTGCACATACTGTGGCTGGCCGCTGCCGCAGTATCCGGGGGTTCACGATGGGGCAGTTGCCCTTTGCAGAGGAAGATTCACCCAACGAGCGCCGCGCCGTATCCAGGCACAAAGCACTAAGTGATATTCCAGTGAACCCCGCCTCCGACACTTCTCCCCGCCGTTTCGGACGGCGTTCTCTGATAACGCTGGCCCTGCTTGGCGGCGTCCTGATTCTTGCGGCTCTGGGTTGCGACGCTGACGGCCACCAGTCCATTCTGAGCTCCACGCCGTGGACCCTGGACGGGGTCGGTGGCCCGGTGGCGCGGGAACAGTTGTTGCTGTTCAACGTCCTGCTGTGGACCATGGTGATCGTGTTCGTGCTGGTGGAAGGCGCGCTGCTTTACGCGGCGATCCGCTTCCGTCGCAAGCCGGGGGATCCGCTGCCCCCGCAGACCCACGGGCACACGCCGCTGGAAATCGCCTGGACCATCGTACCGACCATCCTGATCCTCGGATTGGGCGTGTGGTCGGTGATCGTGCTGTTCAAGCTTGAGCCGGGAGAGGCAATCGCCCTGGCGCGGGCCGAGGGCAAAGAGCCGGTTCGGGTCGAGGCGGTGGGTCACCAATGGTGGTGGGAGTTCCGCTATGAAGATCCGCTCCCCGGAGACGAAACCAGCAAGCTCGTCACCACTGCCAACGAGATGCGCGTCCCGGTGAACACACCCATCATCATGGATCTCAAGAGCGACGACGTGATCCACAGTTTCTGGATCCCCAAGCTCGCCGGCAAACAGGACGTCGTGCCCACCAAGACCAACTCCATGTGGTTCCTTGCTGAAGAAACCGGGATGTATTACGGCCAGTGCGCGGAGTTCTGCGGCACTGCCCACGCGCAGATGAAGTTCCGCGTCCACGTCATGGAGGACGTGGAGTACAAGGCGTGGGTTGCCGGCTTCGCCGAACCGGTGCAAATGTCCGCGGAGGCTGCTCGTGGTCAGTTGGTCTTCCTGGGCGACGGGCAGTGCGTGACCTGCCACACCGTGGGGGCGTCCGACGTGGTGGATCAGGAAACGGGTGAGGGCGTGCAGCACGCCCGGATGCAGACATTCATCGAGTACACCGAGTGGCTGGCCAAGCGCCCCGCAGAACGACTGGAAGATGTCCGCACCGGCAACGAGCCGCCCACGGCATTTGCCGCGCCGAACCTTACCGACCTGAGTTGTCGCGTCACCCTGGGAGCCGGTCTTGTCGACCGCAACCGTGAGACCTTGCGGCAATGGGTCCGTGACCCCGACAGCATCAAGCCCGGCAACCGCATGTCGGAGCTGGCCGCCATCTACCAGACCCGTCTGGACCACCGCGCTGACCTTACCGAAGCGCAGTTGGGTGACCTGGTTGAATACCTGTCAGCGCAGGGCCCGGCCGTTTGCTTGCAGTAACGCTCGGAATCCGCGCTATCATATCTGTAGACCGCAATTCATCGCCGCTAACGCATCGACAAAGCAGTTGTTGACCAAGCCGCAGCGGAGGACCTGAACCATGGTAACCATAACCGGCGTCATACCGCGCCCCAGCACCTATACCGGCTTGTGGAGCTGGCTAACCACGGTTGACCACAAGCGAATCGGCGCGCTGTACGGCTTTTCCGCGTTCTTCTTCTTCGTGATCGGCGGGATCGAAGCCGGAATCATGCGATTGCAGCTGGCGACTTCCGACAGCACGCTGGTATCGGCGGACTGGTTCAACGCCATGTTCACCATGCACGGCACCACCATGATCTTCATGGCGATCATGCCGTTCGGAGCGACGTTCTTCAACTTCCTGGTGCCGCTCATGATCGGCGCCCGGGACGTGGCCTTCCCGCGCCTGAACGCCTTTTCCTATTGGACGTTCCTCTTCGGCGCGCTGCTGATGCACGCCGGCTTCCTGATTGGGCAGGTTCCCGACGCCGGCTGGTTCTCCTACGCCAACCTGACCGCGGCTCCGTTCAGCGAGGGCAAGGGTTTGGATTTCTGGGCGCTGAGCCTACAGGTTCTGGGCGTTGCCTCGCTTGCCGCAGGCTTCAACTTCGTGGTGACGATCATCAATATGCGCGCGCCGGGAATGTCGCTGATGCGAATGCCCGTGTTTATATGGATGACGCTGGTGACCAGCATCCTCCTGGTGCTGGCCTTCCCGATCATCACCGTCGCGCTCATCGAGCTGACCGCCGACCGGCAGTTCGGGGCCAACTTCTTCAACACCGCCGCCGGCGGCGACCCGATCCTCTGGCAGCACCTGTTCTGGCTGTTCGGCCACCCCGAGGTGTACATCCTCATTCTGCCGGCCATGGGCGTGGTTTCGGAAATCATACCGACCTTCAGCCGCAAGCCGCTGTTTGGCTACCCCGTGGTCGTGTTCTCCGGCATTGTCATTGCCATCATGAGCTGGGCGGTGTGGAGCCACCACATGTTCACGGTGGGCCTGGGAGCCATTGCCAACTCGGTGTTCACCATCACCACGATGCTGATCGCGGTGCCCACCGGCGTGAAGATCTTCAACTGGATCGGCACCATGTGGAGCGGTTCGATTGACCTGCGAACGCCCATGTTGATGGCAATCGGGTTCGTGGCGCTGTTCATCGTGGGTGGTCTCTCGGGCGTATCGCACGCCGTGTCGCCGTCGGACTTTCAGCAGCAGGACACCTATTACATCGTCGCCCACATCCACTACGTGCTGTTTGGCGGCGCGATCTTCGGCATCTTCGCCGGCATCTACTACTGGTACCCGAAGATCACCGGCAAGATGTACAACGAGCTGCTGGGCAAGGTGCATTTCTGGCTGATGTTCGTGGGCATGAACCTGACCTTCTTCCCCATGCACTACTCCGGGCTGAACGGGATGCCGCGCCGCATCTACACCTACGCCGAGGGGTTCGGCTGGGAAGCGATGAACCTGCTGGCGACCATCGGCTACTTCGTCATCGTCATCTCGCTGCTGGTGTTCATACACAACTTCTTCCGCAGCATCAAGAAGGGCGAAGAGGCGGGCCACGACCCGTGGGACGCTCCCACCCTGGAGTGGAGCATCTCGTCGCCACCGCCGGTGTACAACTTCGCCGAGGTTCCAGTGGTTCGCGGCCAGGACGCCTACTGGATTACCAAGCGTGAGGCGGCCGCCCGCGGCGAGACCGTGCCGGCCGAGCCGCACGTTGACCCCAGCACCATCCACATGCCGAGCCCGTCCTACTGGCCCCTGATCACGTCCTTTGGCGTGGTGTGGATAGCCGGGGGCCTGTTGATCGACGTGGGTTGGGACTACATCCGGTTCCCGGTCAGCTTCATTGGCGGGATCATCACGATCATTGGCGTGATCGGCTGGTCAAATGAACCTGCCGCCGAAGAACACCACGAAGCGGCCGGCCATCACTAGGCGTCTCCGCAAGAACCCGGCTTATTCAGATCAAGACCAGGCAGGAGGAGCGCGTTGGCTCACGCAGACACGACCCATGCCCCGCCGGCGCATCCGCCGGCCGAACATCCACCGGCTCACGAGGAAGAAACCACCACCGGGATAAATCACCGGAAACTCCTGATGTGGGTGTTTCTCGGTTCGGACTGTCTCTTCTTCGGCTCGCTGATCGCCACCTACATGGTGTACCGGGGCCAGAGCATCGTCGGCCCGTACCCCAAGGACATCATCGATGTCCCCATCACTACCGTCAGCACCTTCGTGCTCCTGATGAGCTCATTCGCCATGGTGATGGGCGTGGCGGCGGCCCGCAACGGGAACCAGAAGCGCCTGGTCCAATGGCTGGTGCTGACCATCATTCTGGGGAGCATCTTCATCGGCTTCCAGGTGTACGAGTTCAACCTGTTCCGGGTTGAGGGCCTGCGCTACGAAACCAACCTGTTCAGCAGCACGTTCTTCACGCTGACCGGGTTCCACGGCGCCCACGTTACGTTGGGCATCTTCTGGTTGATTTGCCTGGCCATCATTGCGGCGCGCAACCCGGCCGGCCGCCCCTCGCACCTGGACGTTGACATCGCCGGGCTGTATTGGCACTTCGTTGACATCGTCTGGATCGTCATTTTCACGCTGCTGTACCTGATCGGCGGATTTGACGGGCCTCCCGACGTCGGCCACGCGGCAGTGCAGGGATGGAACTGGGTCACCGGACTGATCAGCTAGGTTTCGAGGAGGCGACCACCAGATGAGCACCAACCCCGGTCAGGAGGCCGCGATGGCCCATGACGAACACGCGGCCCACGAGGAACACGCGGCGCACGAGGATGCCGGCATCTCGCGGTTCTTCTTCGGCCACGTGCCGGAGGGTGTTCACGGCGGGTTGAAGCAGTACGGCCTGCTGGCGATTTTCCTGGCCATCATCACGTTCATCGAATTCATCATCATCGTTCCGGAATCGCTGCAGGGGAGCGGTGTGGTAATCGCCCCGCTGGTGATACTGTCGGTCATCAAGTTCTTCTGCGTGGTCGCGTTCTTCATGCACCTGAAGTTCGAGAACCCACTGCTGTGGCAGATATTCGTGGCCGGTTTGGCGCTGGGTCTGGTGGTGGCGTTATCACTGGTGCTCCTGTTTAACGTCTTCACGCCAACCCCCAGGGCATTCTCCGAACCGCGTATCGAACCCTTCGTGCATCACGCCGATGACCACCATGCCGAGGTGGCGCGCCCATTGCCTGACGAGCTGCCCCCGCCCGCTGACCCTGCCGACCTGGTGCCACCCTCGCCGGATGGCGGCACTGCCGGTGCAGCGTCCCCTGGGCAGTCATTGTTTATCGGGACTGCGGCTTGCGCATCCTGTCATACCATTCAAGGTGTCGCTCAAGGTACGCTGGGACCGCCGCTTGATGGGATAGCGTCGGCCGCGGGCAACCGCATATCGGGCTATTCAGCCGAAGAGTATATCCGCGAATCCATCGTGAAGCCCTCCGCCTATGCCGCTGGCACTGCTGATGGATTGGACCGGGACTATGATGGAAATCTGATGGAGGCCACCATGGCCGGCATCGCGTTGTCCGACGAGGACGTGGAAGCATTGGTGGAATACCTGTTATCGCTTAGGTAACTCGATCCGACCATTGGCGTTGATCGGGGCAGCCGTACCGGCTGCCCTTCGCTTTTCATCTCATCATGGTAGGTTCTTGCAACAACACGGCCACGGTGCAGTTTGTCATTGTGAAGAGCGTAGCGACGCGGCAATCTCGTTCCCGAATCAACGACCATTGCTGCAACGAGATTGCCACGCTGCGCTCGCAATGACATTTTTGCACGGGCCTGCATCCTGAGTGTCCGGGATGAACGTGGTTCCGATTGCGTGTAAACTGTGCCCAGCATTGCAAAACGCCGTCCCGCGCTGGCCGGCACACCCAGGAGGAAGTAGCCATGCTGGTTGACCTGATTCGGATTACCGCCGCGGATGGCATGGAACTGGACGGAGCGTTTTTCGCTCCGGACTCGAACACTTCACCGGCCGGTCCCATCGATGCCGCCATGGTTATTCACGGGTCGGGCCGCAACTTTTACACCCCGGCGACGGCCAACATGGCCAACGACCTGCGGAACGCCGGGTATGCGGCGTTGACCCTGAACACCCGGGGCCACGACACCGTTTGGGTGGACCGGCAGACCGGGGTGGCCGAGGGCAACGCCTATGAGATCCTGGACAACAGCCGGCAGGACCTCAGGGCGGGCATTGACTACCTGGAAGCGCGGGGATACCGTCGCATCGCCATCCTGGGCCAGAGCATGGGGGCGGTGAAGGTCGCCTACTACGGCGCGGTGGAGGACGACCCACGTGTGGCGGCGGTGGTGCCCATTTCTCCGGTGCGGCTGTCCTGCTCCTACTACATGGAGTCCCCGGACGCTGCCGAGTTTCGCGGGAACCTGGAGACCGCGGACCGCATGGAGGCCGAAGGTCGCGCTCTGGACCTGTTCTACGTGGACTTTCCCATCAAGGAAATGTTCTCGGCCATGGCCTATATCGACAAGCACGGGCCGCTGGAACGCTACAACATCGTCATGCACGCTGCCAGGATCACGGCGCCGCTATTTGTGCTGTCCGGTTCGACGGAGACGCACACCCGGCTGCTGGATGTCCCGCAGGATATGGTCGCCGCCGCCGTGAACAGCCCCCGGGCCGAGTACCTGGTGCTGGAGGGCGGTAACCACTCCTTGACCAATATGATGCCGGCGGCCGGGGAGGCGGTGGTGAACTGGCTGGCGTCGCTGTCTGCCAGCGTCAGCGCGACGGCGGCCGCAGCCAACTGAGCATCGACCGAGCCGATCCATGGACGCAAGTCCCAGCGCCATCCGGGTCACGCCGATTGGGTACGTCCGGAGCCAATTCACCGACTACGCGCCCTCCGACGAGATGCGGGAGCGCCCGTCAGAGATCGTGGTGCATCCCGACTTTGCTGATGGCGTGATGGGCCTGGAGCCGGGTGACCGGATCCTGACTTTGTTTGTCCTGCACCGCGCGCAAGATCGGGGGTACGAGTTGCGACTGCATCCGGGACATAACCCGGCCAACCCGATCCGGGGCGTCTTCGCCACCCGCAGCCAGTACCGACCCAACTACATCGGCGCGACGGTGGCCTTGATCCAGGATGTGGTGATCGACGAGGGAACCGGCGAGGCGATCATTTCGGTGACGGAACTCGACGCTCAGGACGACTCTCCGGTAATCGATATCAAGCGTCACAGCGCCGGCTTCGACGGGATCGCGGGGTAGTTAGGTTCGTGCGAAATTCCGGCCCCAGTACAGATTGTCATTGTGAGGAGCGCAGGGACGCGGCAATCTCGTTCCCGAAGCAACGGCAGTCGCCGCAACGAGATTGCCACGCGGCGCTCGCAATGACAGGTTCAAGTGCGTAACTCCTATGACATTTTTGCACGGGCCTACGGATAGTGGGGCCGTTTTGACACCGCCGGCCTGTTCCTATACCATCGCTTGCGGAATCCTCCGGGGTCAGATGCCCGGCTCTCTGTGACGCCGCGCAGCCCGCTGCCCCGGGGTCCGCGAGGTGGTCCACACATGCCGATCTACGAGTATCGCTGCCAGTCGTGCGCTCAGGTGAGCAGTTACTTTTTCAAGGTGGCCTCCGCGGCGACGGATGTCAACTGCGAGCACTGCGGCGATTACGGCATGGAACGCATCATGTCTTCCTTCTCACGGGGCAGGACCGAAGGCGATACCTACCGGGACCTGGATCCCCGGTACTACAAGATGGTTGACCACGCTTTGGGTAAGGCGCCTTCCACCACGCACCCGGACCACTACCTGCGCAAAATGGCCCCGTTTTCATCCACTGAGAAGACGGGAGATCCTTACTTCCACGAATAGCGTGATGACCGGTCCCGCATCGCAGTGACCGGTGTTTCCCCAGCCCGGAGGCAACCCCTGCATGACTGCTGAACCGATAGCATTCCCGTCGCTGGCCTGGTTTGAAGAATTGCGGCGACTGGTGAACGATGACCCCGCCTACCGCCAGATTGGCACTGTCGACGCGTCCATGGGCATCAAGGTAGGCGACGAAGTGTTCATAGTCACCTTCGAGGCGTTCGAATGCACCTCGGTACGGTCCGGCAACGAGTATGACCTGATCAACGTGGACTTCTTCATTGAGATGGAGTCCGATGCCTGGAGAGCCATGCTGGAAAACATCAGGGCCAACGGTGGCGCCGAGGCCGGCCAGACGCTGGTCAGCCTGGACATGCTGAACGAAATTTCCACCAACGCCACCGGAGACCAACTTCGGGCGGACATGTTCTTCCGGTACAACCAGAGCCTACAGCACTTTTTTGACCTGTCGGCGAACCTGAACACCGTGTTCGCCGACTGACTCCGTTGGTTCGACCTCGGATCACCTCGCTCCACCCGCGACTATTGAGGACTATTGATGACCACCACCACAGTTTTGGAAGAAGTAGGAATGGACCCGGCGGCGGTGCAGGAGTTGGAAAGCCTGTTCCGGCGACAGATTGACCAGGGGTTGCATCCGGGAGCCGGCTTGGCAGTCTACCGGCACGGCCGCCTCGCCGTTGACCTCTGGGGTGGGTTGGCAGACGACGCCGGCGGAACTCCGGTCGCGGCCGACACGATGTTCATCCTCTACTCTTCCACCAAGCCGTTGGCGGCGGCCTGCCTGCACGTCCTCTGGGAGCGGGGGCAGCTGAACTGGGACGACACGGTGGCGCAGCACTGGCCGGAGTTCGCCAAGCATGGCAAGGACGCGGTAACGATCCGTCACGTGCTGACCCACCGGGGCGGGTTCCCGGAGACCCCGCCGGAATTGTCCTGGGACCGCTGGCAGGACTGGGACTACGTGGTTGAGTGCATGGAGGACATCATCCCGGACTATCCCGCCGGGCAGATCATGGCGTACCACCCACGCAACTTTGGCTGGGTGGTCGGCGAGTTGGTACGCCGGATCGATGGACGACACATCGGCGTGTTTCTCCGGGAGGAGATCCTGGATCCATTGGGGCTGCACGACGGGTACGTGGGACTGCCTCCCGAGCTCGAACCCCGGGTTTCCCGCATTCACGCCATGGAAGACTGCGACCGTCCGGGGATGATACGCCCCTACAACCGGCCGGAAGTGCACCAGGCGGTTCATCCCGCCGGCGGCGGCATATTCACCGCGCGGGACCTGGCCCGTTTCTACGCCATGATGTGCAACGGCGGGGAGTTGGACGGCGTCCGCATCCTCAAGCCGGAGACGGTGGCTGAGGTCACGCGCCTGGATACTGAAGCCAACGACTTTTCCCTGGGCACGCGGATGCGACGCTCGCTGGGCCTGGTGCTGGACGACAGTCGCATGGGTGCCACCACCAACGCCGGCGACGGTCTGGGCACCTTCGGACACGGCGGGGCTGGCACGTCGGTGGGCTGGGCCGATCCCGGCCTGGGGCTGGCGGTGGCGTACATCACCAACGGGTTCCGCGCCAGCGCGACCAACAACCCCCGCCTGGCGGCCATCTCGCGGGCGGTGCGAGCGACCTGCCGGTAATCGGGTGCCGGGAACATGACATCCATCATCTACCACCTGGCGTTTCGGTCCGATTGGGAAACTGCCGTCGTTGAGGGCGAATACCGGGCGCCGTCGCTGGCTGAAGAGGGTTTTATCCACGCCAGCAGCGACGAAGCGCAGATGCTGAGTGTCGCGGCGCGACTGTTCGCCGGCCGAACCGATCTGCTGGCGTTAGACGTGGACACCGAGCGATTGCCGGAAGGATCGCCGTTGGTGCGGGAGCCTGCCCGTTCGGGCGAGATCTACCCGCACGTTTACGGACCCATCAACCTGCATGCGGTAGTCCGCATCCGCGCGTTGGCCCCGGATGAGACGCAACCGAGCGGTTTCGCGCTGGGTGGGCAAGGGTAACCGGAGCCTGAGATCCGGTATTCTGACGACCAGCTTGCGTCCATCCGCCGGGTCATCGCCGGCTTAGTCAGTATGGGCGAAGATGACATCGCGGAAAGGGATGCCGCGGTACGGGATGGCAGGTGTCCCGAACGGTTGTGGCCGCTGTGGCCCCTGGCCGATCATGACGAGGTGTTGTGGAAGCTGCTGGTCGAGGATAAACGCATTGAGCGGTTTTCGGTCTACGGTCTGTTCCCAGTGGCGTACGACCTGGTTTATGGCTCAGGGTCGGTCGATGTGGACATTCGCTACGATGGACGCACACGCGGGCGCGTGGCGATTATCACCGGCGGCCTCCGGGGGCAAGCCGTTGGCATCGTAATAAAGCCGTGCCAGAGCCCCGGCGAGTCCGAAATCGCGCACGTCGCCGGCGACCTCGGATTGGGACCACGGCAGTTGCCGAGCATCGACGGGTTCCTCACAGAGGAGTTCGTGCCCGGGCCTTTCCTGACTGACCTGACCCCAGAAGAGGCCACCGCAGAACGGATGCACAGCATCGGTGGCGAGTTGGGAACGGCCCTGTCGCGATTGCACGCCGCCGGCATCTGCTACAACGATGCCACGGTGTCCGACCCGGACGGAAGGTCCCATACCATTTTGCTGCCGGAGGGTGGCATCCGCATCATCGACTTCGGCGTGGCGCTGCTGCTGCGCGATCATCCGGCGAACCTGACCTTCCACGACGCCTACAACGCCGCTCGCACCGATCCCATGTTCCGCCTGTTCCGTCAGATGGCCCCGGACGCCGATCCGGAGGCTTTGGGCAGGTTTATCAATGACTATGGCAGACGCCTGGCGCAACAATCGGTTGGGGAGATTCAGTCCCGGGACTGGCGCATTGCCGAAGAAGGATCGTCGGTGATCGAGAGCAGGTACGGATCCTTGGCGGCCGACGCATTGCGGGCCGGGATTTTGGCGGGGAAGTCGGAGAGCGAGTAGCAGCTGCGCAGGCAGGCTGAAAGTTAATAAAATCACAAAAAATTGCAAAATCTGGTAATCTGGATGCGTGAATTTTGTTTACGTAACGTGAGTAAATTGGTAACGGCCGGCAGCGAGGCGCGGGCGGAAGTGGTGAGGTGGGTAAGGCGAGGCGATTCGCGGCCGGCCCTTCGTATGCATTGCCCGGAGGGACGCCGGCTTGGGATCATCGGGGACGAAGCGACTGATCGCGATTGGAATCTCCGGAGCGGTAGCATTATTGCTGTTGTTCGTCGCGGCGTGGATGGTCTTCGGCAGCGACGCTAACGGGCGCGAACCCGACGGGGTACAGATAATCGCACCGGCCGAAAGCTCTGAGCCTGACGCTGTTGGATCGCCCTCGGTCGCATCGTCGGTTGAGGCTCAGTCGGAGGTGATGTCTCCGCAGCAGATAACCGTGTACATCACCGGCGAGGTGATTAACCCCGGTGTGTACACAATAACGGAAGGTGAACGGCTGGACGCAGTGCTGCGTCTTGCCGGTGGAGCCACGGAAAATGCTGACCTGAGCCGGGTCAACCTGGCGGCATACGCTACCGACGCAGCTCATTACAAAATCCCCGTTGCCGGCGACCCGGTCGGACCTGGTGAACCTTCAGGCAATGGATCAGCATCGAGCGCTGACGAAGCAGGTATTTCCGAGAGTTGCCAGCCGCCGGTGAACATCAACACGGCCAGCGCTCAATGCCTGGAGACCCTTCCGGGCATCGGCAGCGTGCGAGCCGACTCGATCGTTGCCCACCGGGAGCAAGAAGGGCCGTTCGGCAGCCCCGAAGCGATTACCGACGTCTCCGGCATCGGCGATGGGATATACCGACGCATTGCCGACATGATAACGGTTGTCACTCGTTGAGCCTGGTCGCACCGTGGTGTCAAGGCTCTGCGCATCCTCATGCGCACCCGGTTTGTCATCGCGAGGAGCGAAGCGACGTGGCGATCTCGTTCCCCCAGTAGCGTTCCATGCCCCCACGGGATTGCCGCGCTTCGCTCGCAATGACTGTTGTAGTGAAACTGGCTACGTATGAGTCTGCGCGTCCGTTTCGGTTTGGTAATCAGGGCGGACGGCGCAGGGACGGCGATGCTGGCTGGCGATGCGGTTATTCCCTGAGCTTGCGGTTGTAGCGGTCATCGCCGGCGCGGGTCTGGCGCTCTGGTTCGACATTGCCCTGGGCTCGGCATGGCCGCTGCTGATGCTGGGACTGGCCGCCCTGGCATTGGCGGTGGCCCTGAAAGTGATCGGGCTGCCCGCCGCGCCGGTAATTTTGAGCGCCGCTTTGGTATTGGGAGCATGGCGGGCTGAGTTGGTCGCCTATGCTTCGATGCCTCCGGTGCCGGACGGCCCAACCGAGGCCGCGATGGTCGTGACCGATGCGCCGACAGTGTCGGGAAGCAGGGTGCGTTTTCGCGGCGAAGTGGTCGCCAATCCTACGCAAGTGCGTGGCAGTGTTCCCGTCGGAACAGGCTTGCTGGTGTACGCTCTGCCTCCGCGCGACCTGGCGGCAAAGCGCCCTCCGCCGCATCTGCGCTACGGGGACACGCTGCGCCTTCACGGCAGCTTGGAGCGGCCCGAGCCCATTGGAGACTTCGATTACGCCGCGTGGCTGGAAGCGCAGGGAATTGCGGGCGTGCTATGGGCGCGGCAAGCGGAAACGGTGACCACGGGCGGCGGTAACTGGGCGATGGCCGCGCTGCACCGGTTTCGAGGACACCTGGCGTCGGCTTTGCAACGAGCCATGCCGGCTCCCGAGTCCGGTTTAGCGCAGGCTTTGCTCCTGGGCATTCGGACCGAACTGCCGGCGGAGGTGAAAGATTCGTTTCGCACCGCCGGAATGTCCCATCTGCTGGCCATATCGGGGCTGCACGTCGGGATTGTGCTGGCGCTGGCGTTGGGCATCGGCTCGGCGACGCTGGGAAATGGAAACCCGCTGGTCATATTTGGCGCCATGGCGACCGTTTGGGTCTATGCGGTCGTGTCCGGGCTGGATCCACCGGTGGTGCGGGCGGCGATCATGGGAAGCCTGGCCCTGGCGCAGGGGCTGACCGGTCGCGGGATGCGCGGGCTGACCGCGCTGGCGCTGGCGGCCGGCGTCATGGTGTGCGCGGACCCCACGCTGCTGACCAGCCTCTCCTTTCAACTCAGTTTCACGGCGATGGCCGGGGTGATTGTCGGTCTGCCATTGATTACGCTCATTTCGGGCGCCGTCGCAACCTTTGCCGGCGGCTCGAACGCCTGGGCATCGAGATGGCTGCAATACGGCGCGACATTGCTGATCGCCTCGGTCGTCATTTCCACTACAACCACGCTGGCGACGGTCCCGCTGATCGCGATGCATTTCGGGGAGCTTCCGGTCATGAGCGTGCCGGCAACCATCCTGGCCATGCCGGCAATGCCCCTTGCGTTGGTGGCCACTGCCGCAACCGCCGTGGCCGGTGTCGCATCCCCGTGGTTGGCGCAGGCATTGGGCGTTTTGGCCTGGGCTCCGGTGGCGTGGATCATTCAGGTAGCGGAGGCGATGCCGCCGGTGATGGCTCCTACAGGCTGGGTGACGCCTGCGGTTGCCGTGGCATGGTACGGTGGCCTGACAATATTGACGCTCCTGATGTCGTCGCGGCGGGCGCGCCGGTTCGCCGCCGGGTGGAGACGCGGACCAAGGTGGCGTCCCAGCGGGGTCGTCGGCTTCATGGCGGGAATGGCGCCGGTTGTCGTTTTGGCTGTCATCCTGCTGTTCGGCCAACTGTCGACAACACGGGCGGACGGCCTGCTCCACGTTCACGTGCTGGACGTGGGACAGGGTGACGCCATCCTGGTGGTGACCCCGCAGGGCCGACAAGCGCTGGTTGACGGCGGACCGGATCCCCGGGTCACGTTGCTTGCCCTGGGCGAACTCCTGCCGGCCGGTGACCGCAGCCTTGACGCGGTGGTGGCGACGCATCTGGACAGCGACCACGCCGGCGGTTTGATCGGCGTTCTGGACCGCTATGACGCAGACGTCGTGATGCAGGGACCAGCGTCTTCGGAGTCGGCGTTGCTCCCGCAGTGGGAATCGGTTCTCGATCAACGTGAGCATCCCGCGGTCTCGATCCGGACCGGGCATCGCATCCGATTGGACTCGGGTGTTGTGATGGAAGTCCTGCATCCGCCGGCGGGAAATATACCGTCGCGCATTGATGCCAACACCAACAACCTGAGCGTCGTTATCCGTCTGACCTATGGAGAGGTTTCTTTTCTGCTGACCGGCGACATAGAACAGGATGTCGAGGGATACCTGGTTGACACCCTGGATGAAGGACTTCGTTCCGACGTGCTCAAAGTGGCCCACCATGGCAGCGGCTCTTCCACGTCGGCCGAGTTCCTAAAGGCTGTTGCTCCGGAGTCGGCCGTTGTTTCGGCCGGAGCGGACAACCGCTATGGGCATCCGCACGCGGACGTGATCGCCCGGCTTGACGCGGCGATTGGCGCCGAGAATGTGTTCATCACCGCTCGCGACGGCACGGTTGAATATATTACCGACGGCGCGGGGTTGTGGGTGAGGACGAGTTTTAACTTTGCGCCGTGACAAATCGTCTGTCGGGTTGCTGCCATGTCGATTTGGGTACGATGCTATAATTTCGCCCATGGAGCCCAGCGGCGTGTCACTCTCGTGCGGAACCCTTGTCGTGGCTATTGATGGGCCGGTGGCCTCCGGAAAAAGCTCGGTGGGGAAAGCGGCGGCGCGGATAGTCGGGTTGCGATTCCTGGACACGGGAATAATGTATCGCGCCGTGACCTGGCTGGCCCTGCACCGCGGAATCGATCCCACCGACGCCAGGGCGGTCGCCGCCGCGGCCGCGAGTTGCCGGATGGAACTGGCGCGGGACGACGACAACGATGCAACCATTCTGGTCGACGGCAGGCCGCTGCGCGACGAACTGGTTACCACAGAAGTGGACAGCAGCGTATCGGCGGTTTCGGCCGTGTCCGCCGTCCGGGTCGAACTGGTCAAGCAACAAAGAGACATTGCCGGATCCGGGGGAATGGTCATGGCCGGCAGGGATATCGGGTCGGTTGTGCTGCCCGCAGCTGACTTGAAGCTCTACATCGATGCCGCGCCGGAGGAGCGCGCCCGGCGGCGTCACGCTCAGATCATCCTGGCAGACCCCGAGGTTCAGTACGACCAGGTGTTGGCCGACACCCTGAGGAGGGACCGCTTGGACATGGAGCGCGCCGACTCGCCTCTGGTAGCCGCCGCCGATGCCGTGGTAATCCGGACGGATGAGATGGACTTTGACCAGACCGTGTCTGCCGTGGTGGCAGCCATCCAGTCCGTCGCGAGCGGTGGTCAGGCCGCCGAAAGGCACGGGTAATCGCCATGGCGTGGCTCTATCAACCCAGCAGGCGCTTCGGGCAAATCATCTGGAGCGTCACCGGCCGGCTGACGATCACCGGCCAGGAAGCGATGCCTCCCTATGGGCCGTTATTGGTCGCCAGCAACCACCTTTCCCTGAACGACGCGGGAACGCTGGTCGTGGCGTTGCCCCGTCAGATTATCTTCCTCGCCAAGAAGGAACTGTGGGAAAAGCCTATCGGCCGGTTTTACTGCAATGCGGTCGGGGCGGTGCCGTTGGACCGACAACGAGGGGGCGGTGGCGCCCTGCGCTATGCGTTAGGGGCGCTGCAGGAAGACAAGGCCATCCTCATGTTCCCCGAGGGAAGCATCAGCCCCACGGGTCAACTGCAACGGGCCAAAACCGGTCTGGCCTGGCTGGCCTTGAAGACGCAGGCTCCCATCTTGCCGGTGGGCATTGCCGGCTCCGAAAAATTCGCGTCCTGGCACATGCCGGTGCCGCTGGCGAGCTGGCAGGTGAACATCGGGACGCCGTTCACGCCGCCACAGGTGGAGGGTCCGATCACCGATGCGCTGCTGCGCTCGGTAACGAACATGGCGATGGAGCGGATCGCTGCGCTGCTGCCGGAATCCTACCGCGGCGTATACGCCGAAAACCTCCAGCCTCGGACGTTCCAAACTCCGCCAGACTGCTAGAAAGCGGGCCGGAAACCCCTGGTTGGGAAGAGCGATAGCGCCAGCGTTGGCGCCCTGAGCCAAGCCAGCATCCAGGTTGGCAGC
>DAOUHZ010000149.1:0-20769 GCA_034428455.1 Dehalococcoidia bacterium | reverse complement strand
CGACCACCGAAACGGTGATGGCCGCGCCCGCGCCGACCGCCATGGGCGAGAGTTGCGCTCCGTCGGCGGATTTGACCTTCGACGACCGGCCGCCCCAGGGTGGGACGCTGGTGCGGCTGTTTGCGGATCCGCCCACGCTGGATCCCCACCTGATGGGCGACGTAACGTCCAGCGTGATCGGCGGCGAGGTCTTCGGCGGGCTGGTGACGCTGAGCCTGGACTACCAGCCAGTGCTGGACCTGGCGGAGACCTGTTCCATCAGCGAGGACGGCCTGGTGTATACCTTCGTCCTGCGCGAGAACGCCAAATTCCACGACGGGAAACCCGTGACAGCGCACGACGTTAAATGGTCCATTGAAAGGGCGGCCGACCCTGATATAGGTTCCCCAACGGCGGAGACATACCTGGGTGATATCATCGGCGTGAAAGACAAACTGTGTACCCCCGAACAGGAAGCTGAGGGCAAATGCCAGCAGGCTGATGAGGTCAGCGGGGTACGGGTGATCGATGACCGCACCATCGAGTTCACCATTGACGCGCCAAAGTCGTACTTCCTGGCCAAACTGACCTACCCGACGGCATACGTGGTTGACCAGGAACAGGTCAATGACGATGGAACCTGGCTGGAGGAGCCCAACGGCACTGGCCCCTTCAAGTTGGGGACCTACGAGATCGGCGAACTGATCGTGCTGGAGCGGAACGAGAACTACCACCTGGGACCGCCGCACATCGAGAGCATCCGGATGATCCTGAGCGGCGGGTCCGCCATGATCATGTACGAAAACGACGAGATCCACCTGACGGGCGTGGGCCTGGACGACCTGCCGCGCTTGCTGGATCCCAGCGACCCGCTGCACCCCCAGCTGCACCGTTCGCCGCAGGACTTCGACGTGTTCTACATCGGCCTCAACGTGGCCGAACCGCCCTTTGACGACGTCAAGGTGCGCCAGGCGTTAAACTACGCCATTGACTTGCAGAGCATCGCCGAAAACGTGCTGGACGGCCGGGTGTCGCCGGCAACGGGAGTGATCCCGCCCGGGTTCCCGTCCTACACGGAAAACCTGCGCAGCTACCACTTCAACCCGGACCTGGCGCGGGAGCTGATGCAGGAATCCACCTACGCCGACGCGCTGGCGTCCGGGGATTTCCCCCGCATCACGCTGACCATTTCCGGCAGCTTCGGAGCGTCTATACCTACCTACCTCGAAGTCATCCTGGAACAATGGCGCCAAGAGCTGGGGATCGAAGTTGACATCCAGCAAACGGAATGGGCCACGTTCCTAGAGGACGTGAACAATAAAAAGTACCAGATGTTCTCCCTGGGGTGGATTGCGGACTACCCCGACCCCCAGAACTTCCTAGACATACTGCTGCATTCGGACAGCCACAGCAACCACACCAACTACAGCAATCCGGAAGTGGACCGACTGCTGGAGGAAGCCCGGACGGAACGCGACCGGGGCCGGCGGTTCGAGCTTTACAACCAAATCGAGCAGATGATCCTGGACGACGCGCCCTGGGTGTGGACCTGGTTCAGCGGCGAGGGTTATGCCCTGATCAAGCCGGAAGTATCCGACTACTTCCTCCTGCAAATGAGCATCCCCAAGTACCGGTACGTGTACTTCAACCAGTAGCGACGAACCGTCGGAAGCAGGGACAGTAACTGATGGGAACCTACGCGGCGAGACGGCTGATTTGGCTGCCATTTCTGCTCATCATCGTGACCTTCATCACGTTCACGCTGCTCCGGCTGGGGCCGGGGGACCCGGTACAAGTCTGGCTGGGGCAGCACCAGAACGACGAGGTGCGCGCGCGGTTGCGGGCGCAGCTGGGGCTGGACGACCCACTGGTGGTGCAGTACGTTCGATACATTGAAGGGGTGGTGACGCGGCTGGACTTCGGCGAGAGCTATCGCTTCCGAGGGTTGCCGGTATCGGAATTGCTGGCAAAGCGGATCCCGGTATCGTTGCAACTGAACGTGGCAGCGCTCATTATCACGTTGGGAATCGGCATACCCGTGGGGTTATACGCTGCGCTTAAGCAAGGGACGGGCGTGGACAACGTGGTTGTAGCGATAGCACTGGCGTTCCAGTCGCTGCCGGTATTTATCACCATACCTATACTGTTGCTGGTGTTTGCCCTCCGCCTGGACATTCTGCCCACGGGAGGATGGAACGGTTTCTTTTCGCCCCACATAGTGATGCCCGCGGTGGTGATGGGGGTGCCGGGAATTGCCATCGTGGTGAGGCTGGTGCGGGCTAGCGTGCTGGACGTGCTGGGCCAGGACTACATCCGAACCGCACGAGCCAAAGGGCTTGCGGAACAAACGGTTCGATGGCGGCACGTTTTGAGAAACGCCATGATCCCGGTGGCGACTAGTTTCGGGTTCATGTTGGCAGGATTGACTGGCGGAACTTTTATCGTCGAAAGAGCATTTGGGATTCCCGGAGTGGGCGATCTTGCCCTTCTAGCGCTCAATGCCAGAGATTACCCGGTATTGATGGCGTTCGCCATCGTTGGAGCCTCAATTTTTGTGCTAGCCAACCTATTGGTTGATCTGACGTACCCGTTACTGGACCCACGAATACGGTTGGGGGCCGGCAATGTTACCTGACCGCTCCGGCCCGTCCGCCCGGGAGCACGGCCACGCCCAGCATCTCGATGCAGACGGGCAGCGGCTTGACTGGTCGGAGAACGAACTGGCCGCCGGGCAACTGCTGGATCTGGACGAGCGACAGGCCAGTGGCCACAGCTACTGGGGCCTTTCGGTGCGACGGCTGGCGCGGAAGAAACTTGCGATGGTGTGCTTGTCCATCATCGTTTTCATGTACGCGGGAGCCATGCTGTCACCGATAGTCACTCCTTACGAATTTACATCCATAAACCTGGAGCGCACCAGGGAAGGGCCTTCTTTGGCCCATCCGTTCGGTACTGACCGCCAAGGCCGGGATATGCTCACCAGGGTAATTTACGGACTGCGGACTACCGTGATTATCACCATATTATCGTTGTTGGGAGGCACGATAGTTTTGGGCATCTCCCTGGGGCTGATTAGCGGATACATGGGCCGCTGGGTAGACTCGCTGGTCATGCGAACCGGGGAAATCACGTCCTCGTTCCCAGAGATCCTGCTCCTACTGATTTTTGTCGCTGCTCTGAGGCCACGAGTGTTAGCTGCGGTTCAGCAGTTCGAGGACGCCACTGGAATTGATTGGATCATCCGTTTGGGAGTCATGGACTACACGATTATTGCTGTGGCGTTGTCGATATTTGGCTGGTTTGGCATGGCCAGACTGGTGCGTGGACAGGTATTACAGGCTCGGGAGAACCAGTACACGGAAGCCGCGCTGGCGACGGGAGCATCGACCGCACGGATCTTGCGAGTACATATGCTGCCTAACATCCTGAGTCCGCTGATTGTGTCGATCTCCGCTAGCTTGGCGGGCATAGCAGGAGCTGAGTTGGTTTTGAGTTGGCTCGGGCTGGGGGTATTTCCGCCAGTCCCAAGTTTGGGCCGCATGATGTTTGAAAACGGTCACATACAGGTCCTACGCAATCATCCTCATCTGATCCTGTTCCCCATCGGCACGGTGACGCTACTGTTCTTCTGCTTCAACATCCTGGGTGACGCCGTGAACGACGCCTTCAACCCGCGAGCGCGTTGATCCAACCGCAGGGCCGTCCTTCCAACGGTGAACCTTCCTTTGGCCTCACGGCTTTCATTGAAAAGCGACGTTGCCGCAGGCACGCTGACAGTTTAAGAAGCGCGGATAGCGGGCAAATTGCTAATGCGCAACCCCTGTGCTAACGTTTATGATATCAAGTGGTGCGGATAATCATTCAAGCGATTGGAAGCAAGGACAGGGGCGTTGAGCACGATATCCGGTGAACCTGCGGAGGCCGTACCGGCCGGGGCCGTCGCCTGGCGACCGTGGGGCCGCGCGGCCTTTGAATTCGCCCAGGACAACGACCGACCCATCCTGCTTTCGATCAACGCGGTGTGGTGCTACTGGTGCCACGAGATGGATGCCGGCGCCTATGCGGACCCGGATGTCATCAAGTTCGTGAACCACCACTTCACGCCGGTACGGGTTGACACCGACCATCGTCCGGACGTCAACGCCCGTTACAACGTGGGTGGCTGGCCGACCACCTCGTTCCTGACCCCTCACGGCGGCTTCATGGCGGGAGCGACTTACCTGCCGCCGGACCAGCTCCTCGCCATGCTGGACGAGGTGCGTCGGGCCTATACGGAACGCAAGCCCGAACTCTACGAGCAGGGCAACGATATCCTGCGCCAACGCCGCGAACATGCCGGGCGCGTTTCTGCCGGGCGTGACCCCGACGCCGGCGTGGTAGACACCATCTCGCGCCGCGTCGCCGGGACCTATGACGCCGTCCACGGTGGATTTGGGCTGGAGCCAAAGTTCCCATCGACGCCGATGCTGCGCCTTCTGCTGCACCGCTACCGCACCACAGGCGAACCGTTCTTCCGCGTGATGCTCGAAAAAAGCCTCGACGCGATCATCGGTGGCGATCTGCGGGATCGGATCGACGGTGGGTTTTTCCGCTTCACCACAGGCAGTGACTGGACGCAGGCACAGTACGAAAAAATGGCCGAAGACAATATATCGCTGGCCAGCGTGCTGATGGACGCCGGCATTGTCCTGGAACACCGAGACTATCTGCAGGTCGCCGGCGAAACGGTCGATTATATCTGTGGCACCCTGTCCGATCCGTCGGCGAAGGGCGTGCGGGGAAGCCAGGGCGCGCACTCCGAGTACTTCGCGGGGTCAAGGCAAGAGCGATCACAGTCGGAAGCGCCATTAGTTGACCCGTTCTGCTACGCCTCGGTCACTGCTCAGGCGGTCTCGCTGCTGCTGGGCGCCGCCTGGAAACTGGGACGACCGGAGTTGTCCGGAACTGCTGCCGATCTGCTGGGCGGGTTGATCGACGCTTCCGAAAATGGCAACTTGCCACACGCCTACGCCGCCTCCGGCGCGCTGCCTCAGGACGAAGGCGACCTGCTCGTTGACTGGTCCAATGTCCTGCTGGCAGCATTGGACGGATACGACGCCCTGCCCGGCGGATCCGAGCGCTACTTGTCAGCAGCGCAACGGGCGGCACAAATGCTGCTGGACAGGTTCCTGGACGGTGCACACGGCGGGTTCTGGGACGTGGAATCAGGACAGGAACGGCTTGGCTATCTGCATGCCCGCGAGAAGCCGCTGGCGGAGAACACACGGGCCGCGGTTGGAATGATGCGACTGCACCACGCGACCCTGGACGAACGATACCGGCAGACGGCCCGTCACGTCCTGAGCGCTTACGTTGACGCCAACCGCGACTACGGCGAACTGGCCGCAGACTACGCGGTGGCGGTGGACCAATACCTGCATCCGGTGGTGGAAGTTACCGTGGAAGGCTCGCCGGGAACTGCCAGCGCCGACGCCATGCTGGCCGCCGCGATGCAGCTGAACGACCCGCACCTACTTATCAAGCTGGCGCCCGCCGCTTCGGAATACGCGCCGGCTCAAGCCCACGTGTGCCTGGATACGGTCTGTTACCCGCCGGTCACGGATCCTGCGGAATTGGCTAAGGCCGTCGCGGAAGGCGGGTCGGTAACCGAAAGCCCGTTCTTGAACGTTCTCGACCTGCTGAGCTGAACGCGGCCCATACGCATCACATTTCTCCCAGGAGTTGACGCCCTGAAAACCCAAGACTGCGGCGAGTTGCGCGCCGCCCACGATGGCACTGCTACGACGCTGTCCGGCTGGGTAAGCCGGCGGCGGGATCACGGCGGGATCATATTCATTGATCTGCGGGACCGGTCCGGATACGTGCAAGTGGTGCTGAATCCGGAGCATCTGCCGGCGGAGGACTACGAGACCGCCGAACGCCTGCGCTCGGAATGGTGCATTGAAGTCACTGGCGCCGTGCGGCTCCGACCGGAAGGCTCGGAGAATCCGGCGTTGCCCACCGGCGAGATCGAGGTCATGGTGGAAGGGCTGACGGTGCTGAACCAGTCGCTCACGCCGCCCTTTTACATCACGGATGACGTAGACGCGGACGAAAGCCTGCGGCTGCGGTACCGTTATCTGGACCTCCGACGGCCAAAGATGCAGGATAACCTGCGGCTGCGTCACCAGGCGGTGAAGTACATCCGGGACTACCTGGACGGGCACGGATTCCTGGAGATCGAAACCCCGATCCTGATCAAAAGCACGCCCGAAGGAGCACGAGATTACCTGGTCCCCAGCCGAACGCATCCGGGCAACTTCTACGCCCTGCCTCAATCCCCGCAACAATTGAAGCAGTTGTTGATGGTCAGCGGCGTGGAGCGCTACTTCCAGATCGCCCGATGCTTTAGGGATGAGGACCTGCGCGCCGACCGCCAGCCGGAGTTCACCCAACTCGACTTGGAGATGAGCTTCGTTGAAGAGGAAGACGTGCTGGGCCTGATCGAAGGTTTGTACGCCGGTTTGGTGCGCGAGTTGACGCCGCAGTTCAAGGTCAAGACTCCGTTCCAACGTCTGTCATACGCCGATGCCATGGCCAGATTTGGCAGCGACAAACCGGACCTCCGCTACGGTCTGGAAATGACCGACGTCAGCGACCTGGCCGCGGAAACGGAATTCCGTGTTTTCCACGGCATCCTGGACCGCGGCGGCATCATCAAGGCGATGGCCGTGCCGGGACAAGGCGGCCTTACGGGATCAGACATGCGCCGCATGGAAGAGACTGCCAAGGAATTCGGCGCGGCCGGCATGAGCCACGTCAGGATCGCCGGCGACGGTTCCCTGGACTCCCTTACCGATGACGACGCGTTGTTGTCTCCGGGGCTGCGCATGCCCATCGAGTGGGTGCGCCGGCTGGCGGACAGGTCGGGCGCGCAACGCGGCGACCTGATAGTCCTGATGGCCGGCCCGGCCCGGCTGGCCAACCAATGGCTGGCGGCGATGCGCAGCCACCTGGCTGCGCAGATGGAATTGGCCGATCCCGCCACGCTGTCGTTCGCCTTCGTGACTGATTTTCCGCTGTTCGAGTGGGACGAAGACGCCAACCGCTGGGACTCGGCGCACCACCCTTTTACCGCGCCAGCGCCCGGATGCGAATCCATGCTCGACGGCGATGACCTCGCGTCCATCCCGTCGCGGGCCTACGACCTGGTATGCAACGGCTCGGAGTTGGCCAGCGGCAGCATACGAATACACCGCCGTGACCTCCAGGAAAAAGTGTTCAGCATCCTGGGCTACTCGGCCGAGCAGATCACCGAGCGGTTCGGGCACATACTGGAAGCGTTCGACTACGGCGCCCCGCCTCATGGCGGCATTGCCCCGGGTATCGACCGCCTGGTGGCGATACTGGCGGGCGCGGACTCGCTGCGCGAGGTTATCGCGTTCCCCAAGACCCAGAGTGGCTCCGACCTTCTGTTCGGCGCCCCCTCGGAAGTCGACGCCGGGCAACTGCGCGACCTGGCAATACGAATCGTGGAATAGTATGCGCGGAACCGCCGCCGGGTGCGGTTCTACGTTCAACTCCTCAACCGTCCCCAAGGGAGGACCACCGATGACCGAGTTCAATTACGACGGGCATTTCGCCGAACGGGCACCCATCACCACGCGCGGCGCGAACCGGCACGCCAGGTACGATTTTGCAGTCGCCTACCCCGACCCAGATACGCTGCCGCTGACCGGCCTCGTCGAGTCCTTGAGCGTCGCACTGGAGCGGGAAGGGCGCGATCTTGCCTACTACCCGGTGGCCGCCGGCTATCCGCCCTTGCGTGAACTGGTGGCGGACAAGCTGCGCCGGGACCGGCAGATGGAGGTCACGGCCGATGACATCGTGCTGACCTCGGGCTCGGGCGAAGCCATCAACATGCTGATCCAGGCGATGACCGACCCCGGCGACGTACTGCTCACCGAAGAATACGTCTATCTGGGGACGATGAGGCAGATGCGTCTGTGGAGCGCGAACGTGGTCGGCGTCAAATGCGACGATGACGGTATCATCCCGGAAGCGCTGGACGAGACCATTCGGGCGCAGGAAGCAGTCGGCCGTCGGGTCAAGTTCCTGTACACTATACCCACGTTCCAAAACCCCTTGGGATGGACGACCACCTTGGAACGGCGCCAGCGCATGCTGGAAATCTGCCAGAGCCACGGCGTTCCTATTCTGGAAGACGACTGTTATGTCGACCTCCGCTTCGAAGGCGAGGACGTGACATCAATCAGCAGCATGGACGACAGCGGCGGCGTCCTCTACGTCGGGTCAATGTCCAAGATCATCGCTCCGGGCGTGCGCATGGGGTACCTGGTTGCGCCGGAGGTGGTGCGGGAACGGGCGCTCAGCTTCAAATCCGGTGGGGTGAATCAGTTCGCCGCTTTGGCGATTGAAGAGTACCTGCGCAACCACATGTATGACCACATCGACGATGAAAACCAGGCCCTGCGGGTCAAGCGCGACGCGATGCTGGCGGCGCTGGGCGAACACTTCGGCAATCGCGCCACCTGGTCCAGGCCCGAGGGCGGCCTCTATCTATGGGTGACCATGCCGGAGGGAACGGACCTGGCGAGCTTCCAGGAGCAGTCGTTCAGCGAAGGCGTCGGCTACTACAACGGTACGATGTTCTCCCCGGAGGGGAATGGCGCGAACATGATGCGGCTGTGCTTTGGCCATCCCACGGCGCAAACCGTTTCCGATGGCATCGCGGAGCTGGCGGCGATATTTGAGCGCAACGGGATCTTCGCTGGCTGATACGCTCCATCGTCCCACACTGCCGAGACGCGCTTAAAAACCAGGGGCGGGTGAAAACCCGCCCCTCAACGTTGGCGTTGTCAGCTGGTTCGATTAATCGTCGTCGCCCGAAGCCACGGGCTGAGCGGCCGGCTGGTGCCCGTTGGTGCGGATGGCAAACCGGGCCACCAAGTCGCCGATGCTCTGGCGAAAGCCGGAGTATTCCAACTCGCCGTAGGGCAGCATGGCCGCGCCCGACCAGCCCTGGGAGCGCATCGCGATGCCCTTCTCCTGGGCCAACTGGCGGGTGTAATCCCAAGCCGGGTTGTCGAAGAAGTCCGTGGAGGACTCGGAAAACTTGCCCTCGGGATTGATGCTGAAGCCCACGCATGAAACCAGCGGCAGGCAGTACATACCCGTCACTGCGGTGTTGATGGGCACGGGCATCAAGGGCATGACGTGGGAGCCGCGCGCGTCTCCTCCGATGTAGTGGGCTTTGGTATACGGCGAGATCAGTTCCTCGGGAGCCGGGAAGATGCCCTGGTTGCGCACCACGGCCACCGGATCGTCCTTGCCGGTGTAGCTGCCGGCAATGTTGTGCAACCGCGTCGCCGAGATTGCCGCAGCAGTTTGACCCGAGTAGCGGGAAGTTACGCTCTCAATGGCGAAACGCTCGTTGTCGCGAAGAAGGACCGTGATCCGGTAGTAGTCCTCGGGGGCGTTCAGCGAGATGATGCTGTCGCCGTCAGTGTTGTCCATGTCGATGATGTTGAACGAAAAGCCTTCTCCCAGGCGGGGAAGCATCAGGCCGGCACAGTACATGGGGTCGGCGAAACCAAGAAACGTCGGGAGGTTATACGCGCCCGGGCCGCACTTGTCGGCGGCCAGAACGAAGAAGGACTCAGCAGGACGGATGGGGTTGGTCTTGATCGGATCGTGGTCGAAGGTTATCTCCGCAACGGCAGGGCCGGCGCCTCGGATGTTGCCCGATGGAGCGTCGACGAGCAGGTCCTGGCCGGCGCCGTACAGACCGTACTGGCGAGCGATTTCAGTCGCCTCCAGGAACGAGCTCCACGCAAACTGGTGGACTGCATCGTCGTTGTCGCCCCGGGTATGCGTACTGGTGATGCAGATATCGTCGCCGGTGTGGCCGACGTAGGCATCTATGAGCAGGCCGTCACGGATGGCTCGATCCGCGGCTGAACGCACTGCGTCCATCATGCGATCCGACGGCTTGGTGTGACCACCTATCGAACCGACGTCCGCCTTGAGCACAGAAATGGTCAAATCCATGTGAGTTTTCCCTCCCACGCGAGGGCGACCGGGAACTGCTGCCGGCGCCAAATAATACCGTTTGAGTGCGGAAAATTGCGTTTGCACGATAGCATCGCGCAGGCGAAACTGTCAATTTGAAATGCGTTGCCAGGACTGCGTCATGCAGTGCCCGTCCTGGTTTGCCGCCAACACCGCAATCCCGTTATAATGTGAGCGTAACCATCCCTTTGCGGGTGCTGATGAGCATAATCCTTCAAATCCTGTCTCTGCTGTTTGTGGTGCTCTGGACCGCCAGGCTTGCGCGGAACAAAGGGCGCAATGCTTTGGTCTGGGGTGGCGTAGCGGCCATTCCGGCGGTGGGCCTCCTCGACATCTTCCCAGAATGGATTACAGTGCTTTGCATGCTGCCTATGCTGGCGTTGGTATTCATGCCGGCGCGTCGTTCGGTCGCCACCGACGGGGGACAAGAAGGGATGACCTCGTGCCCCCGCTGCCAGCACTCCCACGAGGCGGGCCCGACCTTCTGCACCAACTGCGGCTGGGAACTGACCCGTCCTTACGCCACGACAGAAACCGCTGCGGCGCCCGACAGCGCTGAATCGACCGGCGCGCAAAGTGCTGCTCATGGCGCCGAAGCCGCCGATGGTGTCGAACAACGCAGGTCGAATGCAGATGCTAGTGCGCCGCCTGCCGCGGAACCAGTGATGGCGTCGCAGCAAGTGGACGAAGCCGAGCCGTCACCGGCCCAGGGCACATCACCCGAAGCCGAACCGGCGCCGGCATTTTCAATGGCCCCGTTATCCATCACGCGACCCTTGACCGCCGCCGGCATGACCGAGCTCGGCCTGTCATTGTTCAACCAGGGAAGGGTACGCGAGGCAGTGGACCAATTCACCAAGGCGATCGCGCTGGACCCACGTTACCGGGAAGCGTGGGCGAATCGCGCCAGGGCCTATTCGGAACTGGGGCTCAGCGAAAAAGCCGCAGCCGACCGGCAGCAACTGGAAGCGATCTAAGTCTCCAGCGTTCAGACTGCCATGATGTGGTAGCCGGCGTCCACCGGAAGAACGGTTCCGGTTACCCCGCTGGAGAGGTCACTGCAAAGAAACAGCGCCGTCTGCGCCACCTCGTCAGCGGTGATATTGCGCCCCAGAGGAGCCTTTTCGGCGTGGGCGCGACGCATGTCAAGAAAGCCGCTTATGCCTCTGGCGGCCAGGGTGTCCACCGGGCCGGCGGATATGGCGTTGACACGAATGTTGTCGCTCCCGTATTCGTAGGCCAGTTGGCGGACTTCGTGCTCCAGAGCTGCTTTGGCGGTCCCCATGACGTTATAGCCTGGATAGACGCGGCTGGAGGCGTGGAAGGTCATCGCGATGACGCTTCCACCCCCGGTCATCAGCGGTGCCGCGTGGCGAACCATGGGCAGCAGGGTGAAAGCGCTGATCTCCAGGGCCATGCGAAAACCATCGCGACCAGTGTCGGCGAGACGGCCGGCGAGGTCATCCCGGTTGGCGAAGGCGATGCTGTGCACGAGGATGGACAACGAGCCCATCTGATCACCGATGGCATCAAACACCGACTGGATCTGGCCGTCGTCCGAAGCGTCGCACTGCACGAGGACCGGATCGTCCAGCGTCTCGGCCAAGCGCGCTACCCGGCTCTGCAAACGTTCATTCTGGTAGGTCAGGGCGATGCGCGCGCCGGCGTCGGCAAGAGTGCGGGCGATGGCCCACGCGATGCTGCGGTCGTTGGCGACACCAAAAATGACCGCATTGCGGCCAGTCAAATCTATCGGAAACACGGAGTTACCTCGTCACATCGGAAAAATCGGGGAACGCGGGCCGCGCGTTGTCAGTGGCGGAAGTCGGGAGCGACCTGCTCCAGGAACACCTGCATCTGCTCTTCCTGGCGGTAGGTGGCGAAGCGCACGATCACCTGGTCTGCGCCGGCTTCCGCGTAGGCATGGATGCGCTCCCGCACGCGCTCCGCGTCACCGAAAGGTCCCCAGCGGTCGCCCCAGATATTTGCGCCGTAGTAGCCCAGCAGCCAGTCCTCGGCCTCCGCTTCCGCCCTTGCCACGTCTTCGTCAAGGTTGACGGTGAGATACATTACAGTGGACAGTGCATCGGGATCCCGCTCGTACTCAGCGCAATAGCCGCGCACGGTGTCTCTGAGGTCGACCAGTTCTTCAGGGGTGGCTGAAATGGAGATGGCCCCATCGGCGAGGCGGGCGGCCCGCCGGGCCTGTCGCTCACGCTGCGCCCCCTGTCCGTCGCCGCGCCCGTGCCAGTGGACGCCGAGGTACACGGGGACCCCGTCGGGCTGAACGGGCGTGGGTTCCATGACGACGTCATCCAATTGGAAATGGCGCCCGTCGTAGGAGAAGGGCTTGCCTATTCCCAGGCCCTTGACCACCTCAAGCATTTCCTCCAGTCGCCGCGCGCGGGTGCGCTGCGGGACGTCAGCGTTCCGCCATTCCGCCTGCTGCATCCCGTTGAACGCTCCACCGACGCCAACGCCCAACTGCAACCGTCCACCGGAGATGAGATCGACGGTGCCCATCATCTGGGCCAACAGAACGGGATGGCGCAGGGCCATGAGCATCACTGCCGTCCCCAAACGCACTCGGTTGGTGCGGGCGGCGATGGCCGCAAGGGTAGTCATGGCTTCCAGCCGTGGCTTTGCGGTGAGGCTGTCGCCCACCCACACGGAATCCATCCCCGCCTCTTCGGCCCATGTCGCCAAGCGGAGAACGGTTTCGGCATCGGTGGGTTTGCGGTCAGCCAGCAGGAGGCCGCGCGTGGGCAGAAGGCAACCCAATTGAACGTTGGTGGCCATGGGCTAGCGGATCTCCAGACTGGTGAGGTTCAAGGATCTGGGCTCGCGACCCAATAGCCGCGTGAGCAGGCCCGGCTCCATGTGTTCATACTCTTCCAGATCGGAGCCGTCATCGAGGTCGAAACCCATCCCCTGGCTGTAGTAAAAGGCCACGGAGACGCCCATGCGCGCCGCCGTGCCCACGTGCTTGCGGAAGCTGTTGTTGCCGAGCTCCGGACGGAAATACGGTATCAGGTCGTAGGGAACCAGGATCGCGTTGGTTCCTCCATCCCTGCGGGCAGGGGATAGCGTTACGTTATGTTGGTGCTCTGCGCTGCGGATCAGTTGGTGGATGTCGCCGGGCCTGATGAATGGCAGATCGCCGGGCAGGTAGAGGGCCGACACTCCGCGCATGCGAGCGCTTTCGAAGGATTTGGTTATGGTGTCGTTGAGGTTCCGGCCCAGGTCTTCCATCCAGTTGGCGCCGAGGGTGCGCGCCATATTCCGGATGCGGTCGTCGCCCCCGACCACCCAGAAGGGATCGACGCCGGCGCCGCGGATGGCCATCAGAACGCGCCGGAACATTCCCATCGTCAGGTCGGCGCGATCTTCGGGACCCATGACTCGAGACAAACGGGTCTTGCAATCCGCCAGCGGCTTCATTGGCACCACCGGCACGACGGTGGGGTTTTCCTGATCGGGCGCATCGGTCATGATCGTCGGTTCTCCAGGTCGGCAGCCAACGCGAGCACGCGCTCGGCGAGCTGAACTTTGTCCTCGTCGGTCTGCATGATCGTCGGCATAACGGCCGCTTCGACCCCTTCGGCGCCAACTGCCTCCACCAAATCCGCGTCCTGGGAGTCTAGCACCAGGACATCGCAGATTTCGCGGTATTCCCGCGCCACGCCCACGGCAGACACGTCCGCTCCCAGTTCCTGCATGATTTTGCCAGCGGGACCGCGCACGGCCGTCCCGCCAACTATGGGACTGACGGCCACGCGGGGCGCATGGTAGTCTGCCATGGCGTCACGGACGCCCGGGATCGCCAGGATCGGCGCCACGCTGAGGAACGGATTGGACGGGCAGAAAACGATCGCGGTCGCGGCATCCAGCGCCGCTGCAAACCCGGGGGAAGGCCGCGCGTCTGCCGAACCGACGTAACTTATCGAGTTCACCACGGGTTCGGCGCGTCTCTTGACGAAATATTCCTGCATCGACAGGGCGCCAGCATCGGTTTCCAGCACCGTCCGCACGGGCTCATCGCTCATAGGGATGATGGGGTGACGAATGCCCAAAGTCGCGGTTAATTGGGAAGTGACCTGGCTTAACGAAGATCCCTGGGCGAGCAGTTCGGTGCGTCGGATGTGCATGGCGAAATCGCGGCTGCCCAGATTGAACCAAGTATCGGCGCCCAGCCGGTTCAGCATCTGCAACGTTTCAAAGGTGTCGCCATCGATGCCCCAGCCGGTTTCGGGATTATACAGCCCGGACAGGGTGTAGGTCATCGTGTCCACGTCAGGGGAGACGTGCAGGCCATGGAACCGCTCGTCGTCGCCGGTGTTAACGACGATGGCCAGCCGATCCGGGGGCAGTATACGGGACAACCCCAAGGCCAGCTTCGCCCCGCCGACGCCGCCGGCCAGGGCGAGTACCAGCCCATTAGTCGATGCGACCACCGGCTAGACCGTCGGCTGCACGGCGTTCCGTTCCCGCTGCGAGCGGGGATGCTCAAAGCGGTAGGAGTCCATCTGCACCAACTGGTTGTAGGAGCCGAAAATCTCCTCCACGTTGTCGCCCACCAGGTCCAGAGGATCCAGAGCTTCGTCGGAGTCGCTGTACACCCGGCGAATGCCGTAGGTGGTGAACCGCTCGGCCGGGGTTCGACCGGCCTCACGGATCATGGCCCGGAACTCGGAGGGACGCATGAGCTGGCCGTGCATGGCTCCCGCCGAGGTGGAAATGCTCTCGTTGATCAACGTCCCGCCCAAGTCGTTGACACCGGCGGTCAACAGCAGCTGAGACATCCGGCTCCCTTCCTTCACCCAGGAGGCCTGGATGTTGGGGATCCAGTTGTTGAGCATGATGCGGGCGATGGCGTGCACCTTGATGACGTCCATACCCGTTGGCCCGGAGCGGACGTCTTCGACAGTGCCCTTGAGGTACATGGGGGCCTCAGAGGCCACGAAGCTGAGCGGGACGAACTCGGTGAAGCCGCCAGTCTGCTGCTGGATGTCACGGAGCAGGGCGATATGTCGCACTATCTGCGCGTTGGTTTCCCGGTGCCCGAACATCACCGTGGAAGTAGTCGGGATGCCCAGATCGTGAGCATTGGTAATCACCTCGATCCACTGGTCAACCGTGATCCGACCTGGAGAGATGATGTCGCGGAGTTCCTGGTCCAGCACCTCGGCGGAAGTGCCGGGCAGGCTGCCCACGCCGGCGTCTTTCAGCCCTTGTAGGTACTCCCGGATAGTGCACTTTGACCGGATCGAACCGTACAGCACTTCCTCCGGGGAGAACCCGTGAACGTGCATGTCCGGCAGCTCTTCCGTAATCGCTTCGCACAGGCGGATGTAGAGATCGCCTTCCATCTGCGGAGGCAGGCCGGCCTGGACACAAACCTCAGTGGCTCCGTAGTCCTGGGCTTCCTTGGCGCGGCGGATGATTTCATTCACCGGCAGGAAGTACCCTTCTTCCTCGCGGAAATCGCGGCTGAAGGCGCAGAAGCCACAGCGCTTGATGCACACGTTGGTGAAGTTGATATTCCGGTTGACCACGTAGGTCACCAGATCACCCACGGCGCGCCGGCGCAACTCGTCCGCCACCATGGTCATGGCGGTGAATTCCGGGCCGGCAGTGGCGAACAGCACGTCAGCCTGTTCGACGGAGATATCACCGCCGGCCAGCGCGTGTTCCAGAACGGACGCCACGTCCGGGTTCAGCGAATTGATCAGGGCAACCAGGGTTGCCGGAGCATCACGGTCAGTTGCTGTGGACATAGCGTCGGATTCCCCCTTTCACGTATCCGGACTCGTCGGTGAGTCGCAGCAGTTTTTCTTTGAGAAGCGTTGGCAACGGCCACTGGGAGCCGTCGGCGAAGTACTCAGGATACACCGGCAACCGCGGGCGCAGCTCGTAGCCGGCCTCGCGGGTTCGGCGTTCCAGCTCTGACAGCTGCGGCCACGGCGCCTCGGGATTTACGTAGTCTATGGTAAGCGGTGAGACGCCGCCCCAGTCGTTGATGCCGGCCCCGATGTAACGCTCGTAGTCCTCACTGAGGTTTGGCGGCACCTGAATGTTGACGCGCTCGCCCAGGACGAGGCGGGCGACGGCGGTGGTCCACATGAGCTCGTCGGGCGCGGCATCGGGAGCGTCTGCCATGGGTGTATCCACCTTGGCGCGGAAGTTCTGGATGATGACTTCCTGGATGTGCCCGAACCGCTCATGCAGGCGACGGATGTCCAGGAGTGACTGAACACGCTCCAGTCGGGTCTCTCCGATGCCAATCAGAATACCCGTAGTGAAGGGGATGCCCAGCTCGCCGGCCAACTCCATGGTGCGGAGCCGAACGCGGGGCCGCTTGCTGGGCGCGAATTCGTGCGGCCCGCCGGATTCGTAGAGACGCGGACTGGAACTCTCCAGCATGATCCCGATGGACGGGTTGGTGGGCTGTAGGGCCTCCAGTTCACGGCGGCTCATGGTGCCTGGGTTGCCGTGGGGCAGGAGGTCCGTTTCCTCAAAAACCGTGCGGCACACGTGCGCCAGGTATTCGTGGGTGGTCCGGTAGCCGCTGCCGGCGAGCCATTCTCTCGCCTCTGGGTACCGTTGTTCCGGTCGCTCCCCGAGGGTGAACAGGGCTTCAGTGCAGCCGAGACGCTGACCGGCCCGGACCACGGAAAGCACGTCATCAACGGTGAGATACAAACCGCTGGATTCCTCCGGCGATTGCCGGAAGGTGCAATAGCCACAGAAATCGCGACACAGGCGCGTCAGAGGTATGAACACCTTCGGTGAAAAGGTGATGACACGACCGCGGCCCCGGTCGCGCAACTCGGAGGCCACTGAATACAGATCAACATCCGATTGGCCATCGGCGTTTGCCAGGGCTATGGCTTCATCGTCCGATAGCGCAGCCCCAGAGGCCACGAGCTCCAGCGACGGAAATTGAGGGGCGGTTGGGAGAACAGCTAAATCAGCAGGCACGAGGGGCGGTCCGCAAGATCGATCGGCAAAAGTCTAGTCAATTGTATTCAGGGGGTAGAAGGGTTTCAAGACAAATTGAACGCTCGGAGAACAAAATGTTCATGTTATGTCAATCTAAACCACCGTTACGCGGTCGACATCCGATTATCGGGATGCGGCGTTTAATTGTTATGTCAATCGACGAAAAGCTGCCCCTGCCGTGAAGGATCGACGCCCGATCCAGCCCACGGCCATCCGAGGTATTCATAGGCCAGGCGGGTGGCGACGCGACCCCGTGGCGTTCGCTCCAGGAAACCCTGTTGCAGGAGGAAGGGTTCCAACACTTCCATCACGGTGCTGGCGTCCTCACTCATGGAGGCGGACAGCGTGTCCAGTCCCACCGGGCCGCCATCAAACTTTTCGATGATGCTGGACAGCAGGCGGTGGTCAGTTTCATCCAGGCCCCGGGCATCGACGCCGAGACGGTCCAATGAGTCGCGGGCCACGGGGCCGGTAACGCGGTTGTCCGCACGGACCAGGGCGTAGTCGCGTGCGCGTCTCAGCAGCCGATTGGCAATGCGGGGCGTACCACGGGAGCGCACGGCGACCTCCCGAAGTCCTTCGCCTTCCGCCTCGATCCCCATGATGCGGGACGACCGGTTCACCACGGTTTCCATGTCTTCGTCGGAGTAGTAATCGAGCCGGAACACGGAGCCGAAACGGTCCCGCAACGGGGCGCTGACTAGAGAATATCGGGTTGTGGCCCCCACCAGCGTGAAGGGATTGATGCGCAGGTTGATGCTGCGCGCCGACAATCCCTTGCCCACCACCCACGACAGGAAGAAGTCCTCCATCGCCGAGTACATCACCTCTTCGACGGCGCGGTTCAAGCGATGGATCTCGTCTATGAAAAGCACGTCGTTGGGTTGGAGACTCGTCAGGATGGACGCGATGTCGCTGGCCCGCTCGATGGCTGGCCCCGACGTCACCTTGATGGTCGAACCCATCTCGTGGGCGATGATGTTGGCCAGAGTGGTCTTGCCCAGTCCGGGCGGGCCGTAGATGATCACGTGGTCGAGGGCCTCGCCGCGCATCCGGGCCGCCTCCATGGCGATGCTGAGGTTTTCCCGCACTTGGGGCTGTCCGACGAAGTCCTCGAGCCGGGCCGGGCGCAGGCGCACGTCCTGCTCGCCGTCATCGCCCTGGGTAGCCGGGGAGATGGGACGCGCTTCGGCGTCGATGGTGCCGTCTGCCTTCTGGGTGGTGGTCATAATCGCATTCTAGGGGCCGCTTCGTTCGGGGGTCAACCGCGTCGGCGACGGAGTTGGCGGTATCGACCCGACAAGAGCACTGAGGCGGGAACAGCAGTGGGCCAGTATTTCGGTTGACGATGCAGAGCGGCGCTTGCTACACTTCAAGTACAGTGGGCGGTTAGCTCAGTTGGTTAGAGTACTTGCTCGACACGCAAGAGGTCAGTGGTTCGAGTCCACTACCGCCCACCATTGGATCAAAACGAAATGGGCGGCCCCTGTACGGAGGCCGCCGACGCATTTAACCCCGGTGCCCTAATCCCCCACCTTGGGCGACCACTTGTAAATGTTGGTTAGCGCCCCGCCCATAAGGATGGCGCGGTCAGCATCTGACAAGGTATCCGTGACGCGAAAGGCTTCGACTCCCTGCTCGTAGTTAAGCAAGTTGACGGCCCGAGTCCAGTCGGTGCCCCACAGACAGCGCTCCAGGCCGAAGGCATCGAAGATCCGGTGCAGCGGCTCCCAGATGTCGGGGTACGGGAACGGCTCGTGGGCCAGCGTGCCGGCGCCGGAGATCTTGATGGCGACGTTGTCGCACTCGGCCAGTGCCAAAACGTTGTCCAAGTCGGACCAGGGTTCCGGCGGAGCCGGCGGCTCGAATGGTTGCGTCAACCCGAGGTGATCGACGATCAATTGCGTATCCGGATTGCGGCGGGCGAGTTCGAGCATCAACGGAAGCTTGGTGGCGCACATGACGTTGACCGGCACGTCGGCGCGGGCACCGGCGGCGATGATCTGGTTCACGCCGGGATGATCGGCCTCGTAGTCCACGTCGCGCAGCATGATGCGCGCTCCAACCACACCCGGCCGGCCGGTCCACTCCGCCATCTCCTCGTCGATTGACGGTCATTCGGGATCGAAAGGCCGGACCAAACCGAACTTGTTGGGGTGCTGATCGTAGACCTCCAGGGCGTAGCTGGCGTCGTAGCGGTACATCGAGAAGGGCGAGATCAGGATTGCGCCGTCGACGCCGACGGCATCCATGGCGGCGACCATATCATCCCCTGTTGCCTGATCCGGGCCCTGCAGGTAGCCGGCCCAGGGGCGCGCGGGTGTGTTGAGTTCGTAGCAGTGTACCTGGCAGTCGATGGTTAGATTACGGTTGGCCATCGTGTCCTCCTTCCTGGATCAGAGTTTGGGCAGGTCGCAGCAGACGTCGGTTCAGTGTGATTGCGTTTCGTTGCTCAGCATCCAGTTGACGCCAAAACGGTCGGTGCACATGCCGAAGTAGGCTCCCCAGAACATATTCTGGGGCTGCATCGCGACGTTGCCGCCGTCGGCCAGGGCCGAGAAAAGGCGGTCGGTTTCCTCGCGGGTTTCGGTTGAGATGCTGATGGAGAAGTTATTGCCGGCGGTGGGAGGGGGTCCGAAAGCGGAGCAGGAATCGCTGCCCATGAGCACGCCGCCGCCTATGGGCAGGGAGACGTGCATGATGCGACTTTGCTCGTGCTCGGGCAACGGCGGCATGTCGTCCGGGCCCTCGGCGAAGGTCAGCATGATGCCGAACTCCCCACCGAACACGGAACGGTAGAACTCGAATGCCTCGCGGCAATTATCGTCGAAGTGGAGGTAGGTGTTTAGATCCATGGGTCGCTCCATTTGGGGCTGGTGATCAGGTAGAGGGCGAGGGTAGGCTGGCTACTCGTCGTCGGGGTGGGTGGTGATGAAGCGACCGGCGCGGGCCGGGTCGACGTGCGGCGCGCGCACCTCGACGCCCGCCTGCTCTTCCTGCAGCAGTACCGTGATGCTGCTGTCGGACTCAGCCCAACCGCGATTCATGGCTTGCATCGCGATCTGCTCGGCCAGCGTCGACATGGGCATGGGCACGTCATACTCCCGGGCCAACTCCGTTGCCAGCGAGATGTCCTTGTACGCCAGGTTCAACGCGAAACTCGCCGGCTCAAACTCCCCGCGGAACATCGTCCGCACCAATCCCTCGTGGAGCACGCGCATGCGTCCGAGGGAACCACGGCGGACGCACTCCCAGAGAGCCTCGGGCTCGACGCCGGCCTTGACGCCCAGGGTCAGTCCCTCCGCAATCGCCTGCCGCACGCTGTGACCAATCATGTTGTGCACCAGCTTCGCCACGCTACCCGCTCCAATCTCGCCGGCGTAAAACACTTTGTCTCCAAAGGCATCCAGGATCGGCTTCACCCGATCAAACACCTCGCGGTCTCCTCCCACCATCACCGCCAGGTTCCCCGACGCCGCTCCCGTCTTGCCACCGCTCACCGGCGCGTCCAGCACGTGACATCCCTTCGCACGAAACTTCGGCTCGATCTCCCGGATCAGCGTCGGCCGGCTCGAAGACAGGTCAATGTACACACTCCCCGGCTTGATCCCTTCCAACACTCCCGAAACGCCCGTCGACACCGCCTCCACCTCATAGGGACCCGGCAGCGACGTGAAGGTAACGTCGCTGGCCTCCGCCACTTCCGCCGGCGTGTTG
>DAOUHZ010000148.1:0-20586 GCA_034428455.1 Dehalococcoidia bacterium | reverse complement strand
CGTTTCATGCCTCAACATTACGACCAACCCCACCCATCACGCCTGAATACCGCCTCCCCAATTGGAACCTTTTTAGACACCCTCTTAGTCAGCCGAACATTACATACCAGGAGAGGCAACATGCAGACCAGAGAGATGACTGCCAGCGCGTCGCGCCTGATGGTCGAACAGATGGTGGCGTCGGGCGTCAAGTACGTTTTCAACAACTCAGGGTCGCGCGAGGCGCTGTTTTTCAACGAACTGCACGCGCGTTCGGACATCCATGGGATACTCGGCCTGCATGAGGGCGCGGTGACCGCAATGGCCGGCGGATACACCCAGGCGAACCTGGCTCCCGGCGTGATGGTAGTCCACCTGGGCGCGGGACTGGCGCAGGCGATGGGCCAATTGATCAACATCTGGACGGGCAGCCTGCCGGTGGTGGTGATCACCTTCGCCGGGGACACTGGCAGTTTCGCCGGCAAGATCAGCCTGGACGTGAGCCACAATGCCGGTCCGACAGCGATTGCCGCACCGATGATGAAGGCGAACTGGACGGTAATCGAACCCGAGGGCCTGCCGGCCGCATTGGAACGGGCATTGAGGGTGGCGATGACGCCGCCCGTAGGCCCGGTGCACCTGGCGGTGTACGACCGGCTGCTGGGGCCGACCGAATACACGGCCAACATCATCGATGGCCAGTTGCCGGAGATCCACGCCGGTTACCCTTCGGATGCCGACATCGACGCGGTGGCACGCGCCCTGCGTCACGCCAAGCGTCCGTTGATGTACGTGGGCGACGGCGTGTGGAAGAGCGGGGCCATTGCCGAGGTGACCGCGCTGGCCGAGCGTTTCGGCGTACCGGTGGTGGGAGACCCGCGCGCGGTTTCGATCAAGCACCCGCTGCACGCCGGCGGCCGCCGGCTGGAGCAGGCCCCCGACATTGATCCCGACCTGATCCTGTGCGTCGGCGTTACGCACAACGGGGCGGGCAACGCCAGCGATTACACCGCGTTCTTCGATGCCGAGCGAACCATCGCCATCGGCGCGGACGCCGAGAACCTGGAGAACATTCCCGGGCTGGACCTGGCGGTGCTGGCCGACGAGAAGCGGGCGGCTCAGGCGTTGCTGGATGCCACGGACGGTTCGTCGGATGATTTGTCCGACCGCCGCAGCCGTGCTCGTGAAGAAGTGGCAGTGCTGCGGGCGCAGCGCCGGGATGCTGCCTGGCGAGTGCCTGCTCAAGACGGCAAGGTGCGGGCCGTGGCCCTGGGTGACGCGCTGGATCAGGCGCTGGAGAGCCGCGGCGGCGGATTGGTGACCATCGAGCAGTTTGCTGTGGCGCAGGACATCCTGGCCAACAACGGCGATGCCGGCAATAACCAGTACATCCGCCCGGCCGGCGGATCGGAAGGGTACGGCGTGGGCATGGCCATCGGCGCCAAGCTGGGTGCGCCGGACACGCCGGTGGTCGGCCTGGTGGGCGACGGGTCGCTGTATTACTCGGACCACGCGCTGTGGACGGCGGCCAGCCACGGAGTGCCGGTGCTGTACGTGATCTCCAACAACGGCGCTTACGGCATCGTCGCCAGCTCCTTCGCCAACGCCAACGCCAACATGCGCGAGACCGGAGAATACCGGGGCGTAGTGCTGGACGGCATCGACCCGGTGAAGCTGGCCGAAGGGTTCGGCGTCGAAGCGATGGACGCCACCGACGAGGCCAACATCGGCGACGCCATCGAGCACGGCCTGGGGGTCGTCGAGCGGGAGAGGCGGCCGTTCCTGCTGAACGTCCACCTGCCGCTGGGCCTGCCCGAAGGCGGAAAGCCAGGCGACATTTACAACATGAGCGCGGAGCTCGGCTAACCAGTAATGATGGGCGGGGGAATTTCCCGCCCATCACTTTTCGAACTGGCACGATCCGCCGGGATGGGTGCGCTAAAATAGGCGCAACTTCAGGCTGAATATTTGATGGTCAGAGCAGGTCGGGGTTATGCCACACAATTTCTGGATGATCAATTGCAACGAGCAGAACTATAACGTTACGCGACGGCTGGGGTTCACCGGACAGGGACTGAAGGCGGAATACCGGCGCAAGGTGCAGCGGGTCGAACCGGGCGACCGGGTGATTTACTACGTGACCGGGACTCGCGTGTTCACGGCGACCGCCACCGTGACTCAGGGGTATGAAGAGGTCGGATCGAGCCCGTGGCTCAAAGAAGGCAAGGCCGCGTGGCCCTACCGCATCGGCATCAAACCGGACGTCATCTTGGCGACCGACCAATACATCGAGGCCGGACTGATTGCCTACCGGTTGGAATACGTGCGGAAGTGGGCGCCGGAAGACTGGTACATGGCCTTCCAGGGCAACCTTCATCTGCTCTCCAAGAGCGACTTCTTCCTGCTGGAAGGCGAAATGCTGAAGCTCAGGGACGGCCGGGAAAAGGC
Source organism: Dehalococcoidia bacterium (assembly GCA_034428455.1). GTDB lineage: Bacteria > Chloroflexota > Dehalococcoidia > Lucifugimonadales > UBA3495 > Bin87. The sequence continues at coordinate 18,159 of DAOUHZ010000148.1, read as the reverse complement.
CCTGGAGCAAATTGACGCCGCTTTAGCCGCCGAAGAGGAGCGCGTGAACGCGCAGCGGGAGCGTCGGCGTCGGAATGCGACACGGAACAACTCCCGGCCGCAGCCGCCTCGAACCCCGGTGGCGCCAGATGATCCGCCCGCTACGGTGGAGGCTCCCCCGGGGACCAGCGATGCTGAGGCGGAGCCGCCAGAATTGGGCTCCTCCGCTGACAGGAGCCGAAATAACGGACGTGGGCGACGGAATCCGCGGAACCGCGGCAATAGCCGGAGATCGGCCCCCCGGCAATCGCCGCGCTACGATAACGAGTAGGCGGCATCGCCGGCGTCCAGCGCCTGCCTGATTTCAGCGAGCACTTCGGCGTCAGTCTCGCCGGACAAGGCGTCGGTCAGCGAATTACGGGCGGCGGCTCCGCCGATGCGGCCCAGGGCCCACGCAGCGTGCTGCCGCACCAGAGGCGGAGCAGAACGCAACGCACGGGTTAGAGCCGGCACGGCAGAAGGGTCGCCGGCATTGCCCAATGCGACGCAGGCGTTGCGCTGCATTCCCACGCGCTTGGCGCGCATGATCGGGGTGCCGGCGAAACGCTCACGGAACCGTTCGTCGGTCATCTCGAGCAGTTCAACCAGGTCGACCGCCGAGAGGTCGGTGCGTCCGAAGTTGGAGTCCTGAGTGGATTTGGCCTTGCGGTTGACCGGGCAAACCTCCTGGCAGATGTCGCACCCGAAGACCCAGTTGCCCATTGACGCGCGGAGCTCGACCGGTATGGCGCCCTTGTGCTCGATGGTCAAGTAGCTGATGCAGCGGCGATTATCGACGACGTAGGGTGCGACGATGGCGTTAGTGGGACACGCCGGCATGCAGCGGGAGCACTGGCCGCAGGTCTTGGCGAGAGGCGCGTCTGGAGCCAACGAGAGATCGGTGATGATCTGGCCCAGAAGGAGCCACGAGCCGTAGGTCGGGTTGAGGATGTTGCCGTTCTTGCCGAACCAGCCGAGACCGGCGCGAGCCGCCGCGGCGCGGTCGAGCATCGGCCCGTCGTCCACGTACCAGCGGGCGGCGAACCGCTCGCCGAGCCGCTCGGTCAAATCCAGCACGAACCGGCGCATGCGGCGTTTCATGACGCGGTGGTAGTCGCGGCCGCGGGCGTAGCGGGCGATGAGACCCTGATTACCGGAGGCGGGCGGGTCGTCCGCAGGAAAGTAGTTCCAGCCCAGGGAGATGATGGAACGCGCGCCGGGCAGCAGGGTTTCCGGGTCCGTGCCGCGCTGCACTCGCTGGCGGTTGAACCAGGGCAGGCCGTCCATGAGGCCGGCGTCAATCCGGCGGAGGGCTTCCTCGCGGTCGGAGGCGAAATCTTCGGCGGAGGCGACGGCGACCAGGTCGAAACCGGCATCGGACGCGGCTTCATCGACCCATCGGCGCAGTTGGGCCGGGTCTACACCGATGTTTTCACCAGTGTTCACAGGTTCTCGTGCTGATATTGGCCGTCGTAGCCCCGTGCATCCGGCGCGCTCAGAGGGAAGAAGACCAGTTGGGCGATGCGGGCGTCTCTCTGGACGCGAAAACCGGCAGGATTGTGCACCACCAGCAGCGCCTGGGAGCGGCCGCTGTAGCCGGCGTCCCACACGGCGGTGTGCACTGACACGCCCATGCGCAGGAGGCTCGAACGCGGACGCCCGAGGGCCATGAGCCAATGGGGTAGGTTGACCACCTCGTTGAAAGTGACAAGGTAGTGGCCGTTAGGCAGAACCAGCCAGCCGTCACATCCGAAGTTCAACTCGGCGGATTCAGGCAGCGCCCGGTCGGCATCTGAGACTCCGATGGAGCCGGCGCCGGCTTCTGGCGGAAGCAAAGCCACCGAGCGAACCGTTATGTCGATTCCGTTGGGTTGGAGCTGACCGTGCGGGTCGGGACATTCTTCCAACAGGGGAGGCTGGCCGTTCAGCAGCGCCGCGATGCCATCGCGGTTGAGAGCGCCTCGGACGTCGGTTTCGTGGCTGGTCATGTCACCGAAAAGAATGCACCCGCCGAACGCGCTGGGCAGCGACGCGCGGCGAGTGGATGTTGCACAGCCGGGGGGTCTAGTCGTGCATGAAATCCTGGATGTCGGCGGGCAGAGGCTCGTACTTGGGGATCTCGGTCACTACTGCCTGGGTGGTCAGAAGCATACCGGCCACGGAGCCAGCGTTCTGCAGGGCCGAGCGGGTTACCTTGGCGGGGTCGATGATGCCGCGGGCCACCAGGCCGGTGTAATCGCCGCGATCAGCGTCGAAGCCGTAGTCGCCCTCGCCGTTGCGCACGTTTTCGACGATGACGGCGCCCTTGTAGCCGGCGTTGTCGGCGATGGTGTTCAGGGGCGCCTCCAGGGCTTCCCGCACCAGCCGGATGCCCACGGCTTGGTCGCCGGAGGCCGAGCCCAGAATGCCGTCCAGAGCCGCTTGGGCCCGCAACAGGGTGACCCCGCCGCCAGGGATTACTCCCTCTTCCACGGCGGCGCGGGTGGCCGCCAGCGCGTCTTCGGTTCGGCTCTTGCGCTCGTTGAGCTCGGGCTCGGTGGCCGCGCCGACCTTGATGACGGCGACGCCGCCGGCCAGGTTGGCGAGACGCTCCTGGAGCTTCTCACGGTCGTAGTCCGAGGTGGTTTCCTCGATCTGGACGCGGAGTTCGGAGACGCGGCCGGTGATGTCGTCCTCGTGGCCGCGGCCCTCAACGATGGTGGTCTCGTCCTTGGAGGCAACCACGCGGCGGGCGGAACCCAGCTGATCCATGGACACCGAGTCGAGGCGCATGCCGGTATCGCTGGTCACCACGGTGCCGCCGGTCATGATCGCCAGGTCCTCCAGCAGGGCCTTGCGGCGCTCGCCGAAGCCGGGGGCTTTGACGGCAAGGCTGATGATGGTGCCGCGCAGCCGGTTGACCACCAGCGTGGCCAGGGCCTCGCCCTCCACGTCCTCAGCAATGATGACCAAAGGACGGCGGCCGCCCTGGGCGACGGCCTCGAGGGCGGGAACCACGTCGGCGGCGGAGGACAGTTTCTGGTCGGTGAGCAGGAACAGAGGCTCGTCGATGGAGCACTCCATGCGGTCGGTGTCGGTGACGAAGTGAGGCGACAGGTAGCCGCGGTCCAGACGCATACCCTCTACAACGTCCAATTCGTCGGTGAGGCTGCGGCTCTCCTCCACGGTGATGGTGCCCTCGCGTCCGACCTTGTCCATAGCGTCGGCGATCAGCTCGGCGATGGCCTCTTCGTGGGCGGACAAGGCGGCGACGCGGGCCACCTGCTCCCGGCTTTCCACGGCGGCCGCCTGGTCGCTGATTTCATTGCACACGGCGGACACGGCCTGGTCGATGCCGGACTTCAGGGCCAGCGGGTTGGCGCCGGCGGCGACGTTCATGAAGCCGCCCTGAATGATGGACCGGGCCAGCACGATGGAGGTGGTGGTGCCGTCGCCAACCACGTCGTTGGTTTTGGAAGCGGCTTCCTTGACCACCTGGGCGCCCATGTTTTCGTAGGGGTCGGGCAGTTCGATTTCCTTGGCGATGGTGACGCCGTCGCTGCACACCACGGGAAGGGTCCACACGCGCCCCAAAATAACGTTGCGGCCGCTGGGGCCCAGGGTCAGGGCGACGGCGCGCCCGAGCTGGTCAACGCCGCTCATCAGGCTCTGTCGAGCGTTCTCATCGAAAATCAACTGCTTTTCGGGCATGGCGGGGATCCTCCGCTAATGGGGTCAATGTAGTTGCAAACAGGAATAATGGTACTGAAAAACGCGCCCGGCATTCGTTTCCGGGTGTGGCTTTCAGCACGACAATTTTCGGGCAACATGCCCGAAATTGTCAACCTGAAACGAAGGACGGTGGCCGGCATCCCGGAAACCGGGCAAACGGCGGATGACAAACGGGGAGAGGGTTTGGTAACATCGTGTCCTCTAAAAACAGTCCCGAGGAGTTAGAACCTTGCCGGCCCAGAAAGCCCACCGCCAGTCCGTAAAGCGAAACGCGCGCAACATGAGCGCGCGCCGCGCCACCCGTACCGCCATCAACCGCGCCCGGCGCGCGGTAGCGGCCGCCGAGCCCGATTCTGAAGAAGCGGTGTGCAAGGCCATGAGCATGCTCGACGTGGCGGTGCGGAAGGGCATACTGCATAAGAACAACGCATCCCGGCGCAAGGGTCGCTTGGCGGCGGCGCTCAATCGATCCCGCGCTTCGTAGATTTCCGGCGCCCCAGAGCATCGGATCGCCCGGGGGTTGGTTCGGACCCTGCGGGCGTTTCCGTTTATCTGCCTGGCGCTGCTGTCGGTCCGCGTTCTCCGAGCCGGAGCTGCGCAAACCGCGGGCCCCGGGCGGATTATCGTTGCCGGCCCTCCGGATTTTCATGTCCAATTCGTGTTGACAACCTGCCTTCGGTTTATTAGCATATCGGTGCCGAACATTAGTTTGCGATGCGGAGAATTCACATGGTGCGGAGGTAACGCAAATGCCACCGAAGAAAAATCTGAGGCCCCGACAGCAGCAAATCCTGGATTTCATCGGGCAATTCCTGGACGATAACGGCATCCCGCCAACGGTGCGCGACATACAGCGCGGTTGCGACATCAGCAGCACTTCCGTGGTGGACTACAACCTGCGCCTGATGGAACGGGACGGGTATCTGAAACGTCGCTCGGAAGTGGCGCGCGGGATCGAGTTGCTGGATGAGACCGGCCTGCCGGTGGCCAATGGCGCCGCGCGGGTACAGATAGTGGGCAGCATCGCCGCCGGCGAACCGATACCGGCTTTCTCTTCGGAAGGGGTCGGCTCGGCGGCGGAATTCGACATCGTGGAAGTGCGCCCGGACCTCAAAAAGCGGCACGGGACGCTGTACGCCCTGTCGGTCAAGGGCACGTCGATGATCGACGCCCTGATCGACGACGGCGACGTGGTGGTCATCAAGCCGACCAACACCGCCCGCAACGGCGAAATGGTGGTGGCCTGGCTGAGAGAAGAGGAGGAGGCCACCCTCAAGAAGTTTTTCCGCGAGGGCGATCAGGTACGGCTGCAACCGGCCAACAGCACCATGGACCCGATCTACGTATCGGCGGACAACGTAGAGGTGAAGGGCCGCGTGGTGGAAGTGCTCCGGCAGTTCTAGGGTCTGCTAACAAGTTTCGTCATTCCGGCGAAAGCCGGAATCCAAGAGTGGAAAATATTCTGCCGGCAGTGATCTTCTGGATTCCTGCTTTCGCAGGAACAGCGGTGTGATTTTCAGTTTCGGCTGTTAGCCAAGGCGCCGTAGGTGGCTACCAGGAAGGGAACGCAGTAGGTCAGCGGAATCTTCCATGCCAACGCGCCGGCCAGATCGCCGGCGACGATGGCGTCACCCTGATTCAGCGCCGTGAGGGCCGTGCCCACCACGGCGCTGGCGATTAGTGACCGGCGCAGCATGGGCCAGTGGCGCAGGGCGCAGCGAAGGCACTTGGTGATGCCCGCTGCCGCGCCGCGAGGGCGGAACGTGAAGCTGGCGCTGCTGACCGTTGGTCGGCTGCACCGTTGGCATGGGAACTCGGCAGCTGACATGGCTCAACAGGTTCAGATCCGAACGGCGGCGGGAGCGTAGGGCGACGGTTGGGTAATATCGAACACCCGGGTCGGCGCCAAGCGTCCACCGGTTTCAGCGCGGGCCAGGGCGAGGAACACGCCATCGCAGTCGTAGATGCGCCACAACCGCAGGTCGGATGGGTCAGGTTGGGCGGGCCCGGCGGAAATGGTCTGGCCGTGGCGCACCGCCCAAGCGCGGTCCGCGTCCACCTGCGCAGCCGGAAGCTCACGCAGAGCCCAATCGATGGGATGCAGGTGGCCCGTCCAATCGCCCGATGCGGCGGCCTGCTCCAGGGCATCAGGGGAGATTCCTGCTGAGCATTCAAACTGGCCGCATGAAAGGCGGACCAACTCAGTTACGTATGCGCCGCAGCCGAGGGTTTGGCCCAAATCATGGGCGATGGAACGCAGGTAAGTCCCCTTGCCGCATTCCACGGTGAGGGTGACGAAAGGAAGCCGGATATCGTCGATGGAAATCGAGCGCACGGACACGCGGCGCGGGGAGCGTTCAATCTCACGGCCGGCCCGGGCCAGATCGTAGAGCCGGCGGCCGTCGACCTTGACCGCGCTGAACATCGGGGGCAGTTGGTCGATTTCGCCGACGAAGTGGCGGAGCGCTTCGGCGATGCCGGCGCGGTTCACCCAGGAGGGATCATTAGTTTCTTCGATGTCGCCTTCGGCATCGTAGGTGTTGCTGATTGCGCCCAGTCGCACGGTCATGCGGTAGCGCTTCCAGCCGGAGACGACCAACTCCATGAGCCGGGTGGCCTGACCGAAGCAGATGGGCAAAACGCCTTCCGCCAGGGGGTCCAGAGTGCCGGCGTGGCCAACTTTCTTGCGCTGCCCGGTGATGCGCTTCACGCGCCGGACGGCGTCCATGGAGGTGATGCCGACAGGTTTATGGAGGTTGAGGAAACCGTTGACTGCCGGCCGGCTTTGTCCACCAGCAGGCATCAGTTCACGCCCGCCCCGCCCACGCCTGGGCGCTGTCTTCCGTTTCGTCCGGCGTCTCCAAGTCGTCGATGAGTTGCATCAGGCGATCAGCCTCCAGCATGGCGTCGTCCAGCTGGAAGGTGAGGAACGGCACGTGACGCAGGGAGACTCGACTGCGCAACTCTCGCCGCAGGTAGGATGCGGAGGACTGGATCCCGGCCAGAGCTTCTTGGCGGACGGCCTCCGCGCCCATCACGCTGACGTAGACCCGGGCGCTGCGCAGGTCCGACGCGGTGCGTACCTGGGTGATGGTGATGATGCCTTTCAGGCGAGGGTCGTTGACCTGTGAAGCAAGCAGGCCGGCGATTTCCTCGCGGAGCAGGCCGTTGACCCGTTCCATTCGTCGGCGGTCCGCCATGATAAACCTCGCAGTGTCTGCTGGAGGGCTAGTTGGCCCGCTCCATGCGGTAGGCGACGATCAGGTCGCCTTCCTCGAAATCGTTGAAAGCGTCCAGGACGATGCCGCACTCGGTTCCAGCGGTGGCCTGGTTTACCTCGTCGCGGAAGTGACGGAGGCTGCCGATCTGGGTTTCCCTAACGATCTCATCATCGCGCATGACGCGGATGTTGCCCTGCCGGACGATACGGCCATCGAGGACGCGGCAGCCGGCGATGCGGACGCCCCGGCGACCGGGGAAGATTTCCCGGATTTCGGCGCGGCCCACGACCACCTCTTCGTACTCGGGTTCGAGCAATCCCTGGAGCGCGGATTCCACGTCTTCCAGCAGGCGGTAGATGATCCGGTACTCGCGGACCTCAACACCCAGGCGTTCGGCGGTGCGCTCGGCTCCCACTTCAAACCCGACGTTGAAAGCCAGAACGATGCCACCGGATGCGGCGGCCAATTGCACGTCGGAATCGCTGACCAACCCGGATCCGGAGTGGATGATTCGGGCCTTGACGTCGCCCTCGGACAGTTCTTCGATTGACTGGACGGCGGCTTCAACGCTTCCCTGGACGTCGGCCTTGAGGACCAGCACCAGTTCCTTGACGTCGCCGGCGTCGATCTGCTTCACGACGCTGTCAAGGGTGAGCACCGTTTCCAGGTTGCCGGTGCTGGAACGCTGCTCGCGGCGGCCCGCCATCTGACGGGCGGCGCGTTCGCTGCCAACTACCGACAGAATGTCACCGGCTTCCGGCACCGCGTTCAACCCTGTTACCACACCGGGGGACCCTGGAGTGATGGAGTCGATGTTCTTCCCCTGCTCGTTGGCGATGGCCCGGACACGTCCCCAGGCGGTTCCGGCGACGATACAGTCGCCCACACGCAGGGTGCCCGCCTGGATCAGGACGGTGGCCGACGGTCCGCGGCGCCGGTCGAGGGTGGCCTCGACGACGACGCCGGCGGCGGCGCGGTCCGGATTGGCCTTGAGCTCAAGGATCTCCGAGAGCACCGAGAGGTTTTCCAGGAGATCGTCGATGCCGTCGCCCGTCTGGGCGGAAACCGGCACGGCGATCACGTCACCGCCCCATTCTTCCACCAGCAGGCTGCGCTCGCTGAGCTGACGCTTAACCACGTCGGGCTGCGCGGTGGGAAGGTCCATCTTGTTGATGGCGATGACGATGGGCACGTCGGCGGCCCGAGCGTGGTCGATGGCCTCATCGGTCTGCGGCATGATCCCGTCGTCGGCGGCCACGACCAGTACGGCGATGTCGGTCACCCTCGCGCCTCGCGAACGGATAGCGGTGAACGCGGCGTGGCCCGGCGTGTCCAGGAAAGTGATGGGCTGCCCCTCATGCTCGACCTGGTAGGCGCCGATGTGCTGGGTAATGCCGCCGGCCTCCTTTTCAACCACTGCCGACTGGCGTATGTAGTCGAGGAGACTGGTTTTGCCGTGGTCAACGTGGCCCAGGATGGTGATGACCGGCGGGCGAGGATGCAGCGTTGATGGAGGCGGTTTCCGCCTTTTGCTCCGCCAGCCGGGTGCGGACTCCGTAAGCCGCCGCAGCCACCGCGGCAACCTGGTGGTCGATTACCTGGTTGACGTTGACCATGATCCCGTGGCGCATCAACTGCTTGATGACGTCGATGGGTGACTGGTCCAGGAGCTCGGCCAAGTCCTTGACGGTGAGGGATTCCGGCAGGACTAATGCCCTCGGCGTGCTGCGACGTGGTTCGTTGCGACGGGCGCGGCGGGGTCCGGAGCGTTGTTCGGTTGTCGTAGTCATAGGTAGCACCTCCTCCAGCGGAATTGCCGTTCACGGGGGGTTGTCCCCACACGCGATCAGCCTTCCGCTTCCCGAACCGCACCACGGGCGGTCCCGGGCCCGGCGTGGTAGACACCGGGCGCGACAGTTTCAATGAAATATCGTTTCAGGGCATCCAGGTCCGCGTTGGAAATCGGATTGCGGAGGCCCCGCTCCAAGGGACGGCGGACGAGGCCCTTTTCCCAGCACGTCGCCTGGTGGCACAGATAGACGCCTCTCCCGTTCGCGCGCCCAGTGTCGTCGGGCCGCACTTCTCCGTCAGGCGTGCGGACAAGCCTGATCAGATCGCCTTTCGGCTTCTTGTTTCCGCAGGCGATGCAACTGCGTTCAGGTATGTGGCGCTGTTTCGGAATTTGCGTTTACCTGGACAAAGCACGGTTTAAGGGGAGGGAGGGTTGCGGGATCAGCGCGTTTTACCGGCGGCGCGGTCCGGGTCCACGAGCGCCGGGGACGTTGCCGCCGCGGCGGTTGCCGCCACCGCGCCGGCGCCGGCGGTCGCCTCCCCGGAAGTCGCCGACAATGTCTTCTGCGAATCGGATCTTGCCGGCGTCCGGCGCGAGATTGGGAAGACCCGCCAGGAGTTCGGCCATCGCGGGATCGGCTTCCTCCTCCTCGTCCTCGTATTCTTCCTCGTCTTCGTCGAACTCTTCCACCATGTCGTCGATGGTCAGGCTTTCCAGTGCGTCGACGCTGAGGCCGAGGGAGTCATCTGTCGCGGCGTCGTCCTCAACAGCCACAGCCGCCGCCGCTTCCTCTTCGGCGATTAGAGCGTCCAGCAATGCCTCCTCATCGTAATCGGGGTCCGCAACCTCAGCCGGCTCGGGCGGGGCTTCGATGACGGCTTCCTGACGTTCAGCTGCTACAGGCTCCGGTGCGGGTTCCGGTTCGGCCTCCTCGGGAACGGCGACGTCCGCGGTGATGAGGCTTTCGATCTCGGCTTGGACGGTTTCAGAGACCGGCGGAGTGTCGAGCAGGGCTTCGGCCTCGGCGATGACCTCTGCCACCGGCGCCATTTCTGCTGCTTCCGGTTCCGGATCCACCGGCGCCGCAACCTCAGCCGCGGCCGCGGCGGTCTCGGCTTCAGCGGCGGCGATGCGAGCGGCCTCCTCGGCGGCTTCGGCCTGGGCGGCGGCGATACGAGCCGCCTCGGCAGCGCGAGCTGCCCGCAGGGCCTCCCATTGCTCCACGTTCTTGATATCCAACCGCCAACCCGAGAGCCGCGCGGCCAGGCGCGCGTTTTGGCCGTCGCGTCCGATGGCCAACGACATCTGGCTCTCCGGCACGACCACGTAGGCGGTGTTCTCGTCCGGGTCAAGGTCAACGCCACCAACATCGGCGGGGCTGAGGGCGCGGGAGATCAGGACGCGGGGGTTGGGGTCCCACTCGATCACGTCGATCTTTTCGCCCTGGAGTTCGTTGACCACGCTCTGGATTCGGTTACCCCGCAGGCCGATGCAGGAGCCGACGGGGTCGACACCCTCCTGATGGGAGGACACGGCGACCTTGCTGCGGACGCCGGGGTCGCGGGCTATGGCCCTGATTTCGACGGTGCCGTTGCCGATTTCAGGCACCTCGGCCTCCATGAGGCGGCGGAGCAGGTCGCGATGAGCGCGGCTGACCACGACCTCCGGCCCGCGGGTGGTTTGCTGAACTTCGACCAGGAGGACCTTCAGCGACTGGTTCTTGCGATACCGTTCACTGCCGACCTGGTTGTCCGGGCGCATGACGCCGCGCGCGCGGTTCTGGCTCTGAGCCTGGTGGGGATTGAGGTTGATGAATACAGTTGGGCCCTTCTCGATGCTCTCCACGCTGCCGCTGATGATCTCGCCCTGGTACGCGGAATATTCCTCGAATATCTTTTCCCGCTCCGCCTCCCGGAGTCCCTGCATGAGAACCTGCCGGGCGGTCTGGGCTGAGATGCGGCTGGTGTCGTAGGAGACCTCCTCATCCTCGGATATCTCGCTCCCGATCTCAGCCGAGGGTTCGATCCGCAAGGCATCGGCGAGCGCAATTTCGGTCTCCGGGTCCTCGATTTCCTCGACGACGCTGCGCAGCGGAAAGATGCTGATGTCGCCGGTGTTCGGATTGAGCTTGACGGTGAGATTTTGGGAGCCGGCCACCCGGTCGCGACGGAAAGCGGTGGCCAGCGCGACTTCCACCTTGTCGAGAACCAGCTCCTTGCGCAGGCCCCGCTCGGCGGATAGTTGATTCAACGCCATCATGAAATCGCTTTTCATGGTTATCCTCCGCCGGCTCCGCCGCCGACAGTGATCTGATGTGCATCTCGTTTACAGAAATAAAGCGGGTATCCGCCCCGCTTAGAATTCCCGTGAACCGCTCGCTGCCGAGTTGGTGGGGATTTCCCACTTTGCCCTGGCAGCGGGGCGTGATGTGGGCGCATTATAGCATCGGCATTGGGTCGGGGCAAGGGCGGCGCCGGCGGTTCGCCAGTCCGGGAATTCCGGTGCGCACCGGGATTACCACCAGATCTTGCCCTGGGCCTCCTGGGCCAGGGTCTCGTAATCGCGGGTCCACAGCTGGCTGCTGAGGTACTTCCAACCGCCGTCGGCGAGAAGGCATACCACGTTTCCGCTCTCCATGCGCTCGGCGTGTTTGAGAGCGCCGGCGATGACGGACCCGGAGGAGATGCCGGCGAAAATCCCTTCCTTGTCCATCAGCTCCTTGGTCATGTAAAAGGAGTCGAAGCTGTTGACCAACAGGCGATTGTCCAGCAGGTTGATGTCGAGGATCGGCGGGATGAACCCATCCTCCAGCCGACGGAGGCCGGAGATAAAATCGTCCGGTTCCGGAGCGACGGCGATGATCTTGATGTCGCTGCGATGTTCCTTGAGCCGGCGCGCGTTGCCCATGAGCGTGCCGCCTGTGCCCAGGCCGGCCACGAACACGTCAACTTCGGGCAAAGTCTCCACGATCTCCTGACCCGTGCCCTCGTAGTGAGCGTCCGGGTTGCCGTCGTTGCCGTACTGGTAGAGCATCAGGTAGTCGTGGGGATTTTTCTCCACCATCTCCTGGGCCATGACCACGCTGCCGTTGGTGCCCAGGGTGCCGTCCGAGTAGACGATCTCCGCGCCGTAGGCCTCCAGCAGCTGGGTGCGCTCCACGGAGACGTTCTCCGGCATCACGACCTTGACCTTGTAGCCCTTGAGGCGGCCGATCATCGCCAGCGAAATGCCGGTGTTGCCAGAGGTGGGCTCCAGGATGGTGCGGTTGGGAGAAATCTCGCCGTCAGCCTCGGCCCGCTCGATCATCTTCAGGCCGATGCGATCCTTGACGCTGCCCGTGGGGTTCTGGCCCTCCAGCTTGGCGTAGATGCGGACCTCAGGGCTCGGACTGAGATTTGGCAACTCCACCAGAGGGGTATTGCCGATGGTGGCGATGAGTCCTTTGTACGGGGACGAGGTGTGCGTCATTGGCGCCGGGCTCCGATGGCCTCTGGAAAGCGGGTTGCGGTGACTAGTGGGCGCCGGCGCCGACGGCCAAAGGTTCCGGCGCTTCGGCCACGCCGCAGAACACTTCGTAGTCGATGAGTTCCTTGACGGTGGGGTTGTCGCCGCAGAGCGGGCAGTCGGGGTTGCGGCGCAAGCGAACCTCGCGGAATTGCATGCTCAGCGCGTCAATGACCATCAGGCGAGAGGCCAGGCTTTCGCCGATGCCGAGGATGTGCTTGAGCGCCTCGGTGGCCTGGATCGAGCCGACCAAACCGGTGAGGGCGCCCAGGACGCCGGCCTCAGCGCAGTTGGGGACCATACCGGGAGGCGGCGGAGCCGGGAAGAGACACCGGTAGCAGCCCTGGCCGGGCAGGAAAACGGTGGCCTGGCCATCGAAGATCAGGATGCTGCCGTCGATGAGCGGTTTGTTCAGCAGGTAGCAGGCGTCGTTCACCAGATAGCGGGTGGCGAAGTTGTCGGCTCCGTTGATGACGATGTCGTACTGGCCGATGATATCGAAGGCGTTTTCCGAAGTGAGCCACGCCTCATGGAGAACCACGTCGACTTCGGGATTGTAGGACAAAATGTTGTCCTTGGCGGACTGCACCTTGGGCCGGCCGACGTCGGGAGTGTGGTGCAGGATCTGCCGCTGCAGGTTGGACAGTTCGACCACGTCGAAGTCGACGATGCCGATCTTGCCCACGCCGGCCAGGGACAGGTAGACCGCGGATGGGGAACCCAGGCCGCCGGCCCCGATGATCAGCGCGCTGGATTTCATCATCTTGCGCTGTCCGGCGCTACCCACGTCCTGCATGATGATGTGGCGGCTGTAGCGTTTGACCTGATCGGGGGTCAAGCGTAGGGGCTGGACCATTTTGTGTTCCTCCGGTTGGCGGTTGGATCGACTTAACTGAAAACCTGCGCCCCGAACCGTCTGGCGGTGAATTCAGCGGACGCAGGTTCGAATTGGATTTTAATCGGCCTGCCCCCTATGTGCGGGGACAGGCGCAGGTAACCAGCGCAATTGGGGCGGGTAACATCGTGCGGGGAGTGTATGGTTGCGCCGGGAAAATTGTCAAGCGATACCGTGGTGGATCAAACCGAAACCGCCGGCAAAGGCTCTGCGACGCCGTCGCTGCGGTCGCCTGCGGCGATGAGCGCGCTTTGCCGATTTGCCAAGTGCGCCAGCGTAGTGGACTGAAGCACCTGCTGGATTGATTCCTCAACGGTTTGCCAGATTTCCTTCTGGGCGCAGCAGTCGGCGAACATGCAGTCGGTGGGCAGGGTCAGGCAGTCCAGAGGGGAAGCGTTGCCGTCGAGTTCCCGCATGATCTCATAGAGGTTGACGTCCTCGGGCGCTCTGGCCAGGAGGTGGCCGCCCTGGGGCCCGCGGCGACTGTGCACGAAGCCGCTTTTGTTAAGGGTTGACATCAACCGCTCAAGGTAAGGTTCGGGTATGCCCTGGCGGTAGGCAATTGCGGCAGTCTGGACCGGCCCGTCACCGTAGCGCATGGCCAACTCCACTAGCGCGCGCACGCCGTAGTCCACTTTCATCGGGATGCGCAAAACGACACCTCCCTCCTGGGCAATTATATCCAAACCCCGCGGCAAATGCCAACCGCGTCAGGTATTCACTTCCGGTTCCCGCTGCCGGCGGTCGTAAACCGTCATATAAGTGCCGATCCCGGTGGCAATCAGCTGGCCTTCGTCGCCGTGGATCTCCATGTCGCCGACGATGATGCGCCCGCCGCGGCTCTTGATGGTGCTGCGTGCGGTTAGCTCGCCGTCACGAGCGGGCGCGATGAAGTTCAGCTTCAGCTCGATGGTCACGGCGTGCTCGCCCTCCCGGAGGACGGAGCGGCAGGCTCGGAAAAATGCGTAGTCGGCCAGGGTCACTAGGAGGCCGCCCTGGACGACGCCGGCGCGCTGACGGTGCTTGTCCGCCACGGTCATGAAAGCGGTGCCCACGCCGTCGTCGGATATGCCGGGGCGGATGCCCAGGAGTTCGGCGAAAGGGCCGTCCTGGCCTGGCTGGGGTTCGGCATTGCTCATGGCAATCGCCTCCGTTTGCAAGGGTAGGTTGTGGTTAGCGGCGACAATTATAACGATGCAACCGCAGGAGCCACCGCGATATACTGGGCGTCCGATGTTTTTTGGCAGTGAATATCAATCCGACGCGCGGGGCGGCGATGGCTAAAGGGTTGTTGACCGCTCTGGGGGTCATGCTGGTGTGCACGATAATCCCCGTGGCCCAGTTCCTGCTGGCTCCCTTCGGCCCGTTCCTGGGCGCCTACTTCGGGATCCGGTCGGTGGACACTTCCGGTTCGGCGCCGCTGGTTGCCGCAGCTAAATTCGGCGCGGTGGTGGGCGCCGTGTCAGGGATCATCCTGGTGGTAATTGCGGTGATCCTGACGGCGGTACTGCCCATGCCGGGGAGGTTCGTCATCTTGACCTGGATCGCGGTGGCCGTCTTTGCGACCTACGTGGCCGGCATGAGCACGCTGGGCGGGCTGTACCGGCTGATGAAAGCGGGATCGGCTCCGGCCGCGGCGACAGAGGCGGGCTAGCGTTGGACGCGGAGTCGCTGCAAACCCTGCTGGAGAGCGTTCGGGACGGGAGCCTGACAGTATCCCGAGCGGTGGAGGCTCTGCGAGATCTGCCTTACCAGGACCTGGGATATGCCAGGCTGGACCACCACCGCCCCCTGCGCACGGGTTGGCCGGAGGTGGTGCTGGCCGAAGGGAAGACCAGTGAGCAGGTGGCCGGAATCGTGTCTGCGATGGCCGGACGCGGTCATCCCGTCCTGGTCACCCGCGCCGCCTCCGAGGTGCATGCGGCCGTGGTCGCCGTGGTCGCCACTGCGTGCTATCACGAGTTGGCGCGCTGCATCGTGGTACGGGACGAGATGATGCCGCCGGAGGACGTCGGGTTGCTGATGGTCACCGGCGGCACCGCCGACTTGCCGGTGGCGGAGGAGGCGGCGCTCACGGCCGAGTTGATGGGGTGCAGAGCCGACCGTCTGACCGACGTTGGAGTGGCGGGCCTGCATCGGCTGTTGGCGCATCGGGAACGCTTGCAGGAAGCCCGGGTCATCATCGTGGTTGCCGGGATGGAAGCCGCCTTGGCGAGCGTGGTGTCGGGCCTGGTATCCGCCCCGGTGATTGCAGTTCCCACCAGCGTGGGATACGGGGCAAGTTTCGGCGGACTGGCGGCGCTGCTGGGGATGCTCAACTCCTGCGCTCCTGGCATCGGGGTGGTCAACATCGACAACGGGTTTGGCGCCGGCTACCTGGCGGCGCAGATCTGCCGAATGGCCGCGCCGAACGTGGATGCCCCGATGACGACAGCGCGTGAGGGCGAGGGTTGAACGCGCGGAGATGGGCGCTGCTGGGACTGCTGACGATTGCGGTCTTGGGCGGCTTGCTGGCTTACGGAGATTTCAGGCAGGTGGGCCGGACGTTGTTCGAGTCCCCGGCTGCATACCTGGGGTTGGCGGCGGGCGCGGGTCTGGCCGTGGTGAACTACGCGCTGCGATACTTGCGCTGGTCCATGTACCTGCGTTCCCTCGGCATCAAAACGCCCGTATCGGTGAGCGTGCCAGTGTTCGTGGCGGGATTGGCCCTGTCCATAACGCCCGGGAAGGTTGGCGAACTGCTGAAGAGCGTGTGGCTCCAGCAGCGGACGGGAACACCGGTTGCGGCGTCAGCGCCGGCGGTGGTGATGGAGCGGCTTACGGACGTCATATCCGTGGCCCTGCTGGGACTGACCGGCGTGCTGCTATTGCCGACGGCCATCGCGTTGGCGGTCGGGGGATTGCTGATCATTGGCCTGGCGGTGGGGCTCTTGGCCGCATCGCGGTACGGTGAGAGGGCGTTGGAGTTGCCGGTGCTGCGACGGTGGCGCGAACCTTTGGCGCAGTCGCAGGATGGCCTGCGCCGCCTGATGGCACCCCGGATGCTGGCGCCGGCGGTGGCGCTGGGTTTCCTGGCGTGGGCGGCGGAAGGTCTGGCTCTATGGGTCATCATCAGGGGCCTGGGCGATGAAGTAGCGGTTGGCGTCGCGCTTCCAATTTCGGCAGCAGCAGCGTTAGTGGGAGCCGTGACCGCGCTGCCGGGCGGGTTGGTTGGATTCGAGGGCAGCATGGTGGCCCTGCTGGGTCAAGCCGGGGTTCCGGCGGCCACCGCCGCGCTGGCTACTCTGCTGACCCGGTTGGCGACCCTCTGGCTGGCGGTGGCTATTGGCGGGCTGGCCTGGCTATGGTTGGTCCGGACCGGCCGGAGCCGCGCGACGGCGCTGGCGAGTGAAACCGGAGCGACGCGGGGATCATGAGCCGGCTGGCAGGGCTGTTCATGACAGCCCGTCCATTGCAGTGGGTGAAGAACCTGCTGGTGTTTCTGCCCCTGCTGTTTGCGGTGGACCTGGTGTGGAAACCCGGCGACATCGCGACGCTGCTGCCGTACATCCCGAGGCTGGTCGGGCTGTTCGTCGCGTTCTGCGCCCTGTCGTCAGCGGTATACATGCTCAACGACCTGGCGGACCGGGAGGCAGACCGACGGCATCCAACGAAGCGGGCGCGACCCATCGCGTCAGGGCAAGTGCCGGCATGGCTGGCCGGATCGGCACTGATCGCTCTGGCGGTTGCCGGCATGTTGGGGCTGTACGGCATAGCCGCGCCGGCGCTTGGGTTGTCCCTGATCGGCGCGATATACGTGGTTGCCAACGTGGGCTACTCGCTGCGGCTCAAGCGGGTGGCCCTGGTAGACGTGATGATCGTGGCCGGCGGCTACGTGCTGCGGGCGGTGGCCGGAGCAGTGGCGGTGGGAGCCGCGCCGTCGCCCTGGCTCTATGCGGTCACTGCGGCGGGGGCGCTATTCATCGTGATCGGCCGGCGGTACGCTGAAGCGAGGCTGGCCGGAGAAGAACCCGAGGCACAGCGGGCGACGCTGTCCCACTACGGGCCGCCGCTGGGAGGACAACTGCTGATTCTGTCGGCGACGGCGGCGCTGGTGAGCTACACCCTCTACGCGGTGGAGGCGGACAACCTGCCGGAAAACAACACCATGCTGCTCACCGTGCCCCTGGTGATTTTCGGCCTGTTCCGCTACCTGTACCTGCTCAACAACAGCAGGGACGCCGAATCGCCGGAACTGCTGATGCTGCGCGACGTGCCGCTACTGCTGGCGATAGCGGCGTGGATGGTGGTTGCCGGAGCGGTGCTGGTGCTGAATTGACGGTGAAATTGACGCGGCGTTACCATGCCAATCAGGTCAGGTATCAGGGGTTACTCAATGGAGATTGGCGGATGTTATGAACTGGAGAGATCACATCGAAACCAACAAGAACATATCGGCGGGCAAACCGATAGTCAAAGGTACCCGGCTGTCCGTGTCGTTCATCTTGGAGCTGATGGGGGCGGGTTCCGATGAAGCCGCGGTCCTTGCCAGCTATCCGCAATTGGCGCGGGAAGACATACGAGCGTGCCTGCGTTGTGCCAGTGAGAAAATTGGCTAATGCCGAAAGCAGGTCGTCGATTGACGACTGGATTTTAGGAGTAGAGAACGTATTGTGAAATTTATGGGATTTACATACCAAACTACACAGAGCAAGGGGCGCTACTTGGGCGCCCCTTCTTTCTTGTCGTCTTTGAGGTAGTCCCACTGGTGATCGGGTAGGACGTTAAGAACGCCCCGGCCAGCTCTTATGGCGTAGCGTTGATGGGTTCCGGAGCGTGTTTCGCCAGGTGGCCATGCTGCTTTCTGGTGGTTGCCATTGGACACCCCCTGCCAGGCCATTCGGCACAGGCGGCATATGCCTGATATTCCGCTTATGCTACACTGCTTGCGCTAGAAAGCGGGCCGGAAACCCCTGGTTGGGAAGAGCGATAGCGCCAGCGTTGGCGCCCTGAGCCAAGCCAGCATCCAGGTTGGCAGC
>DAOUHZ010000147.1:0-153747 GCA_034428455.1 Dehalococcoidia bacterium | reverse complement strand
GCTGCCAACCTGGATGCTGGCTTGGCTCAGGGCGCCAACGCTGGCGCTATCGCTCTTCCCAACCAGGGGTTTCCGGCCCGCTTTCTAGGAGCGTCTGGCAGCCATCGTGCCCCTGTCGACAATGACGGGGGCACTACCCGGAGCAAGCAGCTTTCAAATGCCTCGCTTTGAAATAGTTGGCCCGATAACGGAGATTGAAACCATAGCATTTGGCAATTCCATCCGCGTGATTGCAGACTTGCGCTCCCGCTACGGCCAAGGCAACTGGCGTAAGCGAAAAGGGATCGCGACGGTACGCCTGCGCGATGGTACAATGCACGACGCCGAGTTGCACTGGTATGAAGCCCATGGCATCGGTAGGCGCCGTATCAAAATCAAGCGAATGTTCCGGTGATGGCTATGGCCTCAAAATTCGTAGTTTGTATAGACAGCGGCGACTGGCCGGTGGATTTGGTGGTCCATAAAATCTACCGCGCACTCCCCGATGATGACGCGGCGAAATTGAGATGGATCCGGGTTATCGACGAGACGGAAGAAGACTATCTTTACCCCTCTGATTGCTTCATCCCTATTGAGTTGACGGAAGAAGTCGAGCAGGCCCTTTACGCATCCGTGCCGCTTGGGTAGCCGCAACTCATAGCCAGTAGAGATTCACCCAGATCGACGGCCTGGGCCAGGTCGTCATCTGCGAGCCGGTTGGCTTCGCGGAAGTCGATCTCGGTGAGTCCGTCAGGGAATGACTCCGTGATCCAGTCGTGGCGGTCGCTCTCTACCGGCAATCCCAGCAGGTTGCCGGCGGCAAGACCCAGAAGAACGCCGCTAGCCCGGTCGGACAGGTTGCTTGCAGATGGGTCAGCGGGGACGGTTTCGGCGATGAAACGGGCGACTGCCGGGGCCTGCAAAACGATCTCCGAATCGGTCATGGGAGCGCTCTTTTGGGTTGATTCGCAAACGCCGGCAGGTGTGATTCAAGAACGTTCCCGTTTGACACCCCTGCCGAATGCGGGTAGCCTTGATTGTGATTTACGGAACAAATGGCACTGAAATTATGAATTCTTTAGAACGCATCAACGAGCTGAAATCGTTGCTTGGCCAGCGCATCCTGATCACGGACGGCGCTATGGGAACCCAAATCCAGGCGCGGGGCCTGGGCCCCGAGGATTTCGGGGGCGAAGAGTACGAAGGGTGTAACGAGTACTTGAACATAACGCGCCCGGACGTGATCGAAGACATCCACCGGGGCTATCTTGAGGCCGGCGCGGATATCATACAGACCAACACC
This sequence comes from Dehalococcoidia bacterium, assembly GCA_034428455.1. Lineage (GTDB taxonomy): Bacteria > Chloroflexota > Dehalococcoidia > Lucifugimonadales > UBA3495 > Bin87. Next base: position 152,465 of record DAOUHZ010000147.1, on the reverse strand, counting down.
TTCGGCGCAACCGCGCTGGTGCTGGGCGAGTATGACCTGGCCCACGAGGCGCGGCGGATCAACCGCGAGGCCGCGAGTATCGCAAGGCGCGCCGCGGACGATGCCACGGCGGGCGACCCCGACAAGCCGCGTTTCGTGTACGGCGCTATGGGCCCGACGACGCGCACGATATCGGTGACCGGAAACCTGACCTTCGACGAGTTGGCGGCGGACTACCACCAGCAGGCGGCGGGGCTGATTGAAGGCGGCGCCGACGTGCTGGTGCTGGAAACGGCTCAGGACACCATCAACATCAAGGCTGGCCTGGAAGGAATCGACCGGGCCCTTGCGGAACTGAATGCGGACGTTCCCATGGCGGTGCAAGGCACTATCGAGCCCATGGGCACGCTGCTGGCCGGGCAGGATGCCGAGGCGTTCTACACATCGTTGGCGCACCGGGACCTGCTCTGGGTCGGATTCAACTGCGCCACCGGCCCGGAGTTCATGACGGACCACATCCGGACACTGCACGAGCTTTCCCAGTTCGGGATCGCCTGCGTGCCGAATGCGGGTCTGCCCGACGAGGACGGCAACTACAACGAAACGCCGGAAATGCTGGCAACAACCCTGGAGCGGTTTGCGTCCAACGGGTGGCTCAATGTAACCGGCGGGTGCTGCGGCACCGGCCCGGACCACATCCGGCATCTGGTCGAAGCGATGGCCGAAAAGAAGCCACGAGTGACCGAGCCGGCGCTGGAGACGCGGGTTTCGGGCATTGAGGCCGTGGTGGTCAACGAGGACACGCGGCCCACGGTCGTCGGGGAACGGACCAACGTGCTGGGCAGCCGCCGGTTCAAGCGCCTGATCGCCGGCGAACGGTTCGAGGAAGCGGCCGAGATTGGCCGCCGGCAGGTGCGAAACGGCGCCCACGTGCTGGACGTGTGCCTGCAGGACCCGGACCGAGACGAAACGTCTGACGTCATCAAGTTCCTGGACCAGCTCAACCGGCGGGTTAAGGCCCCGATCATGATCGACTCGACGGACGCTGCCGTTATCGAGGAGTCGCTAAAGCGGCTGCAGGGCAAGTCCATCATCAACTCTATCAACCTGGAGGACGGGGAGGAGCGGTTCCAGCGCGTGGTGCCACTGGCGCGGCGCTACGGCGCGGCATTGGTCGTGGGCTGCATCGACGACGATCCCAACCAGGCACAGGCGATCACGCGGGAACGGAAGTTGGAGATAGCCCTCCGCTCGCGCGACCTGTTGACCAATAAGTACGGAGTGCCTGAAGAGGACATCATCTTCGATCCCTTGGTGTTCCCTGCCGGAACCGGCGACGAAAACTACGTGGGATCGGCGGCGGAAACCATCGAAGGCGTGCGGATGATCAAGGAGGCGTTGCCCAGGACCAAGACAGTGCTGGGGATCTCCAACGTGTCCTTTGGCTTGCCGGCCGCCGGCCGGGAGGTGTTCAACTCGGTGTTCCTGTACCACTGCACCCAGGCCGGGCTGGACATGGCTATCGTCAACTCGGAGATGATGCAGCGTTACGCCAGCATCCCCGAGGAAGAGCGCAAACTGTCCGAAGACCTGATCTGGAACCGGGGCGAGGACCCCGTGGCGGCGTTTGCTGCCCACTTCCGCGATCGCGCGCCGCGGGCCACCGCGGAGGAACGGTTGGCATTGCCGTTGGACGACCGGCTGGCCCAGTGCATCATCGAGGGCAGCAAGGAAGGACTGGCCGAGGACTTGGACCTGGCGTTGCAGGGACGGGAACCGCTGGCGATCATCAACGGCCCTTTGATGGCGGGCATGGACGAGGTTGGACGGCAGTTCAATGCGAACCAGCTGATCGTTGCCGAGGTGTTGCAGAGCGCAGAGGCCATGAAGTTCGCCGTGGCCCACCTGGAACCGTACATGGAACGCACAGATGCCGCGTCGCGGGGACGGGTTCTGTTGGCGACCGTGAAGGGCGACGTGCACGACATCGGCAAGAACCTGGTGGAGATCATCCTGTCCAACAACGGTTACAGCGTGATCAACTTGGGTATCAAGGTCGCGGCTCAGGAGCTGATTGCCGGATATCGGGAGCACCAGCCGGACATTATCGGGTTGTCGGGCCTGCTGGTGAAGTCGGCCCAGATGATGGTCGAAACGGTGCAGGACTTCCGCTCGGCCGGCATCGCGGCGCCGGTGCTGGTTGGCGGCGCCGCCCTGTCCAACCGGTTTACCCGACTGCGCATCGCGCCGGAGTACGACGGCCTGGTCGCGTATTCGCCGGACGCCATGAGCGGGCTGGCGTTGGCCAACGTGATCCAGGACGCTGACGAACGCGAACGGCTGATCGCGCGGCTGGAGACCGAAAGCGCCGAGATCCAAGAGGAAGTGGCCGCACGTGGGTAACGCCGGCACCGTATCCGGCGTGGCTCCGCTGGAAACTTCCCCCCGACCGCCCGACCTGCGGCTGCACGTGCTGGACGACTACGATCTGGACGAGATCTTCGGTTACATCAACCCGCAGATGCTCTACGTGCGGCATCTGGGATACCGAGGGCGTTTCTGGGAAGCGTTGCGGGAGGACGAACCGAAAGCGGTTGAGTTGCGTCGGCAGGTGCAGCGTGTCGAGGACGTGATGCTGTCACGCTCGGACATCGGGGCCCGGGCGGTGTTCAAGTTTTTCCCGTGCCGCTCTGAAGGTCAGTGGCTCATCGTTTACGAATCGGATGGCGCAACCGAGCTGGAGAGGTTCTACTTCGGCCGGCAGCAGGAACGGGAAGGTTTATGCCTGGCCGACTACGCGCGCCCGGTTGGCGATGGTCCCAACGATTACCTGGCGATGTTCGCGACCACGGTAGGACCAGGGGTGCGCGTCCTCTCCGAACGGTGGAAGAACGAGGGCCGGTACTTGGACTCGCACACGCTGCAAGCGCTGGCAATTGAATCGGCGGAAGGTTTCGCGGAGTTGCTGCACAAGCGGATCCGCACCATGTGGAACATCGGCGAACCGTCGGGGTTGAAGGTGAACGGCGAGGAGGAGCTGAGGGACCTGTTCCGGGCCAACTATCAGGGCAAACGGTTTTCGTTCGGATATCCCGCGTGTCCCCGGCTGGAAGACCAGGAGAAGCTGTTCGCCCTGCTGGACGTGACGGCGAATATCGGCGTTGAGCTGACGGACGGCTACATGATGGACCCGGAAGGGTCGGTCTCAGCCGTGGTGTTCCATCATCCCCAGGCCAAGTATTTCAACTTGGACGAGGCGGATATTGAGAGGTTGGAAGCCGAAATTGCGCAGATGCCGGCGGGTCGATAGGCCATGGGATTGTGCTCCAACCACTGGCCCGTAGCCTTGTGGCATACGGGCTTTATTTTTTCGCCTGCAACCTCGTCATTTCCGCGCAAGCGGGAATCCAGCAAACCCTTGCGGTCAGAAATCGTGGATTCCGGCGAAAGCCGGAATGACCGAAACGAGCGTAGACTAACGGTTTCCCGCTGGGGCGACCGCTCTCTACTGGGCGGTGAAACCGCCATCGACGACCAATTCTGCGCCGGTGATGTAAGAGGCCTCGTCGCTGGCCAGGAACAGGACGGCGTAGGCCACTTCTTCGCGGTGGCCGACACGTTTCATGGGGATGTTGGCGAGCATCGCGCTACGGGTTTCCGAGTTAGCCGAACCGCCGGCCATGGGCGGCATCAGCCCGGGATGGATCGAGTTGACGCGGATGCCGGCCTCGGCCCAACGCACCGCCGCCGATTTGGTCATCAGGCGGACGGCGCCCTTGGAAGCGTTGTAGCCCATGTGGATAAAGTCCTGGCCAACGATACCCGAGATAGACGAAATATTGACGATGCTGCCGCCGTCGCCCTGTTCCATGGCCGCGATGGCGTGCTTCATGCCGAGGAACACGCCCTTGGCGTTGATGTTCAGCAGGCGGTCCCAGGTGGTGGTGCCCAGGTTGTCCTCTTCGTCGTAACCGGAGATGCCGGCGTTGTTGACCAGGATGTCCAGCCTGCCGTGCCGGCCGACAATGTCGTCGATGACTTGTCGCCAGTTGTCCTCGTCGGTCACGTTGAGATGGACGAACTCGGCTCTGCCGCCGCTGGATACGATGTCGTCGGCCACTCGCTGGCCGGTGTCGTCGGTAACGTCGCAAACGACGACTGTGGCGCCCTCTTCGGCGAAGAGGCGCGCTTCGACTTCGCCCATACCGCGGGCGGCTCCGGTAACGATGGCGATTTTGCCTTCCAGCCTGGGCATAGCAACTCTCCTGCGGGACCCATGAAGCGGATTGTGCGAGCCGGATTATAGCATCGGCTCGGGTACATCCCATCCCTGGGCTTGAGGTATCAATGACGACCATCCAGACCATCGATCCGATGCTGGCCGCCGGGCGAACTGGCGCGTCGTCCGACACGCTCATCGGCCGTTATGCGGGATATGAGGGCTCCAATGCGTTTCCCCGGTATACCGCGGTGATAGATATCGGTTCCGGCTCGGCGCGGGCGGTGGTGATGCAAGTCAACCAGGGCGGAGGGATCGAGATCGTTGCCCAGCAAAGGGTAACGCTCAACTTGATGAGCCACGTCAGAAGTGACGGCTACCTGGACGCAAAGGGGGTGGCTAGCACGCTGGACGCGCTGGAGGACTTTGCCCTGGTGGCGCGGGCCTACGGGATCGAAACGATTCACGCCGTGGCCACCGCCGCGCTGCGCGAGTCGGGTAATGCTGCAACAATCACGGACGCGGCGCACCAACGGTTCGGCGTGCCGCTGCGGATCATCGACGGTTCCGATGAGGCGGCCTACTGCTTCGTGGGCGCGATTCACGGTTTGCGGACGAACGATGGACTGCTGGCGGATATAGGTGGCGGCAGCGCCGAGTTGGTCCGGTTCCGCGAGCGGAAACTGGTGTCCAGCGTGTCGTTGCCGCTGGGCAGTCTGCGGATCGCCAACCAGTTTGACCTGGGGGATCGTCCCGCCGCAGGGTCAATGCAGGCGGCTTACGAGCACGTTCGGACGGTTCTCAACGACGCCGGGGTTGAGCCGATTCCCGAAGACGCGACCCTGGTCGGTTCGGGAGGTTCGGTGCGTCTGCTGTCCCGGCTGGACCGGGCACGGGAGCCCTATCCTATTATCAAGCTGCATGGATACGAGATCCGCGCCTCCGCCCTGGTGGAGCAGATTGAACAATTGGCCGCGATGTCGCGGATCGACCGGGCCAGCATTCCAGGGATGAATCCGGAGCGAAGTCACTCCATAATTGGCGGCGGCGTAGTCGCACATGCGTTGATGCAGCACCTGGGGACGGACCGTCTGCTGGTTTCCGGGCAGGGACTGCGCGAAGGGCTGGCGCGCCATCCGGATCCGCCGTCGGTGTGCGAAAGCGTACAACTGCCTCCTTTAGAATCTGTGAGGTCGGAATCGCTGACGGATCTGGTGGGAAGGTTCGCGGATCGGTTTGGTCAGCGAGGAGAGAGGCGAGCGGAGTTGGCCGGACGCATCGCGGATGCAGTGTGGAATGGGTGCAACCGACAGTTGGCTAATTCGCTGCGGTGCGCGGCGCGGCTCCTGGATATCGGAAACGCGGTGGACTATTACAATCGTCTCAACCGGACTGCGAGTATAATAGTGCGAACCGACCTCCCCGGATTTACCCACGCGGAATCGGCGCAGATTGCGACCACGCTGCTGGCCGCGGAGTTTGGCTCCATGCCACGCCGGTTTCGGCAAAATAGGCTGGTGTCTCCGGCAGAGTTGCAGTTGATCGATCAGGCGGCGGCGATTCTCATTGCGGCGGACGAATTGGATGGCAGATTGCCCCAGGGAACTGGGGCGAACGCGGTTACAATAAGTCGAGAGAAAGGAACCTGGCGGATCGTGACTCCGTGTTGGTCGTCAGTGGCGGCTCCGGGTCTGCCGGCTAGGTGGAGTAAAGCGTTCGCGGAAGACGTACGAATAGAGAGGGGTACACCATGACGGTTTTGCAAAAGGATCAGGTTTTCAAGATGGGCGAACGCTACGGGCTCCATCCCGACGATGGGAAGTACCCGGGGAAGCTGATCATCGTGGAGGGCATCGACGGGTCCGGCAAGAGCACGCAGATTGACCTGCTGGGCAAGTGGCTCAACAGCCAGAACCTGGTCACCGTGTTCACCGAGTGGAACTCGTCGCCCATCGTGCGACGGACCACCAAGCGGGGCAAAGTCGAGGAACTGCTGACGCCCATGTCGTTCAGCCTGATCCACGCCGCCGACTTCGCCAACCGGGTGCACGCGCAGATCATTCCCGCTCTCCGGGCGGGGGCCATCGTGCTGGCCGACCGCTACGTTTTCACCGCCTTCGCTCGCGACGCGGCCCGAGGGGTGAACCGCGATTGGCTGCGGCGGGTTTATTCGTTCGCGGTCCAGCCCTCGCTGGCGCTGTACTTCAAGGTGCCGTTGGACGTGTCCATTCACCGGATCACGGTGGGGCGGGAAGAGCTTGGCTACTATGAATCCGGCCAGGACATGGGGTTCTCCGGTGATCGGGAGGAGTCCTTCCGGATCTTCCAGGGGAGGCTTCTGGAGGAATACGACGCCCTGACGGAAGAGTTCGGTTTGATGACCATCGACGCCACCCAGCCCATTGCCGTGCAGCAGCAGCAGGTGCGGCGCTATGTGGAACCTCTACTCGACGACGTGATGACGATCAGCGGTCAGAGCGTTCCGGAGGCTCTGAGTCGCGCCGGGCTCACGGGTCGATACGTGACGTCGCCCGTGCGTCGCCGGCTTACGGAGCAGGAGGCGCTGGCGGCCGGTTCCGACGGCTAAAGCGATGCTGGCGGACCTCCCACCTCCGCTAAACAGTTCTTCCAAGTGAGTGACAACCTGGAGCGATAAAGATGAACGAAGTCAGGTTCTACGGTCACACCCCACCGGGTGCAGGGGATGAGGAGACGCCGGGACGCCTGATCGTGGTGGAAGGTACCGACGGCGTCGGCCGGTCGACGCAGATCGCCATGCTGCGGGAATGGCTGGAAGCCGAAGGTTATGCGGTGCTGGTGACGGGGTTTCGCCGGTCGCAGTTGGCGGCCACCGGCATCGACCGGGCCATGCGCGGCAATACCCTGGACCCGCTGACGCTCAACCTGTTCTATGCCACCGACTTCTGGGACCGGTTGGAAAAGAACATCGTGCCGGCCCTGCGTTCCGGCATGGTGGCGCTGGTGGATCGCTACATCTTTTCCATTATCGCCAGAGCCCGGGTGCGTGGCGTGTCCGCGCAGTGGCTCAACAACGTGTTCGAATTCGCGGTGGTGCCGGACATAGTGCTGTACCTGGACGTGGACGTCGAGCACCTGGTGCCGCGGGTTCTTTCGGTGCGGCAACTGGACCACTGGGAGTCCGGCGAGGACTTCCTGCGCGGGCCGGACCTGTACGACAACTTCATACGGTACCAGTCGGCGCTGATCGACGAGTTTCGTGAACTGGCTAAGGAGCACCAGTTCGTCACCGTGGATGGGCGCGGCAGCGTGGGCGACGTTTTTGAGGCCTTGCAAACCGAAGTCCGCAAGGCCCTGGAAGGCATGGGCGGGTAGCGACGGCAGGTGTCGGACAAGCCTGGTTTCTGGTAGTTCGGACCATCGTAGTATAGTATGGTGGTAATCAGATGGTCGTGCCAAGCTCGGGATGAATGTGAGGCTTGCCATGAGTACCCGTAACATCCAAACCGATGATCCGCCAAGAATCACGACAGTGCTGGGCGGTGATGCCGATACTGTGGTAGAGGCTCAATTTCGCGCTGGAACGGAGCGTCCTTTCCACAATCCTGCGTCTGACGATTGGGCGAGCTTGTCCAGTTTCGTCCTTGCCGGTATATGCGGTCTCGGCCTGCTGGTTGTGGTGTTCGGCGCGTATTTGATCCGAAGTGACGCACTGCTACTGATTGGAGCAGGAATCATGTGTCTGGGCGCCATAGGCTGGGTATTTGTGGCGATTCTGATGGTTGGAATTATCGTCAAACGCTGGCTTACCTTCCCCGGTACATCAGATAAAGTGTCACGGTAAGCCAAGTTAGGACGACCGCAGCCGCCGTAGCTGCCAAGCTCAGCAAAATCACGTCGAGCATGACAGGCAAATAAGAAGTCAGCGGGGATGGCGGCAAATCGCTGTTCAAACGTCGCTCAATCAAAAAATAGGCCAGGACCAGTAACGCCGCAGCGGATGCTCCGAGTACAACAACGTGTTGCCAAGTATTGGACAATGGGCCCAGCAGTGCCGGAAGCAGTTTGTCCAAGCCGAGCGTGAGATTAGGCATGCCCAGCATCCTTATGGCCCGCCGCGTGTGCTTGTTGCTTCGCGGCGGGCCATGACTTGGCGCATAGCGCAGTAGGCGTTGAGCAATTCCTAGAGTCCCAAGGCGTCTGCCAGGCGCCGCCGGTGGAACTTCGGGTCGCCGAGGAACTGGTAGAGAGTGCGGGATGCCGTAGTGTGCAAGGTGAGGCCGTATTCGGTGGTGCTGCCCACGCCGGCGTGGACCTCGTGGGCGTGGTTGCAGGCGTTGTAGTAGGCGGCGCTGCTCACGGCCTTCGCCAGGTGGATGCTGTCGGCAGCATCCCGCTCGGAGTCGAGCTTCCATAGCGCTTCGTAGGTCGTCCAGCGGGCGGCGTCCAGCTCGTTGACGAGGTTGATGATGTGGTCCTGCACGCGCTGGAAACGGCCGATGGGCGTGCCGAACTGGATGCGCGTGCGGCTGTAGTCCACTGACATCTCGTAGACCTGCTGAGAACCTCCCACCTGGAAGGCGCAGAGCAGGGGAATGGAAGCGGCCACGGCGCGTTCCAGGGCATCCCAACCGCCGCCGAAGGTGGCGCCGAGGATTGCGGAAGGCGCGATCTGCACCCCGTCCAGGCGAACTTCTGCCAAGTTCCAGGCGAAACCCTCCAGGCGTCGGATCGACACGCCGGGCGCGTCGGCGGGGATGATCACCAGGCCCACGTGCTGCCGATTCTCGGTGCGCACGGCGCAGATGAGATCAGTGGCGGATGCGGCGTCATACACGTACACCTTGGTGCCGGAGATGCGATACCCGTCGCCGCTGGCCGTGGCCAGCGTCTGCACGTCGGATTCATCCCACTGATAATCTGCCTCGGTAATCGCCAGGGCAACCGTTCGACGGCCAGATGCCAGGTCGGGCAGGAGGGAGCGTTTCTGGTCAGTGGTGCCGGCCTCGAGGATGGTCAGCGCGCCCAGCGCGGCGCTGCTCAGGTGTGGCCCGGGGACGGGGCCTCGGCCCAGCTCCTCGAACAACACTCCGGCATCGGTGTACGAGCCGCCTTCGCCGCCGAATTCAGTGGGAATGATGATGCCCAGCCAGCCGGTGTTGGCCAGCCTTTGCCACGGCTCGGACGGTGCGCTCTGCCCGGTGGCGGACAGTTCCAGCAGTGTTTCCTTGGGGTACTCGGTGTCCACAAAACGGCGGACTGCCGCCTTGAGCATTTCCTGTTCTTCGCTGAGGGCGAGGTCCATGAGTACAATTGCTCCTGACTAATGGCAGCGCATTGAGCGCTGCCATGGAAGTTGGGTCGGACGTGAATGGAAGGTCAGGCGAGGGCGCCGGCGCGTTCGCGCTGCTGGCGTCCGATCCCGATGCGGCGGGCCATGATGACCTTCTGGATGTCGGTGGTGCCGCCGGGGTGGAGGGCGATAATGGCTGCCCGCTGATGGGACTCAATGTGGCCCTCACCGGCGCCCCACTGCTCATCCTTGGTCAGGGCCGCCGGGCCGAGAATGTCGAGAATGCCGGTGGCGATGCGGAGGCCGGACTGCTTGCGGAAGTAGGATGCCTGGGGTCCTTCGTAGGTGATGTGGGCGCCGCTGTGGCGCATCCAGTAGTTGCGCAGCTGGAACAGGCGGCCGATTTCCGCGTCGATGTAGATATCGACCAGGCGCTCGCGGACGTCAGCGTCCTTGCTCAGGGCCTCGCCGCGGCGGTTGTTGGTCTTGCAGTAGTCGAAGATGCGGTCAACGATCCAGTTGCGGCCAATCTTGCCGCCGGTGCCATGCTCCAACTCCAGGTGAGTGGTGGCAACCTTCCAGCCCTCGTTTTCGCCGCCGATGAGGTTGCGGGCGGGCACGCGGACGTTGTCGAAGTAGACGATGTTCTTCACGCCGGAACCCGCGCCGGACTCTCCAGCGGAGGACAGCAGGTCCATCGGGAAAACGCTGATGCCCGGCAGGTTGGACGGCACCATGAACCAGCTTAGGTTGTGGTGGCGGTCGCCCTCGGGATCAGTGCAGGTGATGGTCCACATGTAGTCGGAGCCGTGCGCGCTGCCGACGTATACCTTCTGCCCGTTGATGACATAATCGTCGCCATCGCGACGGGCCGCAGTCTTGGCGTTGGCCAAATCGGAGCCGGCTTCGGGCTCCGTGAGCAATTGCCAGGTGCGGATTTCGCCCTTGAAGATCTTGGGCAGGAATTCCTGCTTCTGCTCCTCCGATCCCCAGACGAGGATGGAGTTGCCGCCGAGTCGTCCGCCGGAGTCATAGTAAGGGGGAAGTGACAGGTTGTAGTTGTCGATCTCCTCTTCCAGCACGACGGAGTGGTCCACGGTCAGACCGCCGCCGCCGTACTCCTGGGGAGCGGTGGGCCAGAGCCATCCCTTGTCACCCAACCGCCGGCCCAACTCGCGCCGAAGTTGGTACTGCTCGAAAGTCAGGTCAATGGAGTCGGCGGGATGCTGGATGCCGGCCGGGATGTTGTTGCGGAGCCAGTCCTGCACCTCGGTGCGAAAGGCTTCCTGCTCGGCGGTATAGGTAGGTTCGAAGTCCATGGCATGCCTCGAAAAAGGCCGGGACGCCGCCCGGCCGGAGTGTTCCGGGAATTAGTCGGCAATTATGCCGGATGGGGCGGGATGGGGCAACCGGAGTTGGAAGAGATCGACGTCTCCGATTGTATGTTGTATGCTTAATCACGACATACGCCATACGATTGCTCGATGGAGGTCAAAATGCGCATTGGGATCAACATCCCCAACGACTTGATGAAGAGGCTGGAGCCGCTGAAGCCGGAGCTGAACATCTCGCAGATCTGCCGTGAAGCCCTAGAAGCCAAAGCTGCGAGCCACGAGCGAATGTTGGCCCGACTTGACGATGGCGAAATTCAAGAGGCAATTGAAATGGTGTGGGAACAAGAAAAGGAGTTCCTGTCGGTGATTGAAGTGGATTGGAAAGCCCTCGGTTATGAAGACGCTGAATCTTGGACGAAAGCGGCAAACTTGGAAGATTGGGAGCATCTCCACCACAGGCAAGATGTTATCCAAAAGCAAAACAGGCCTGTTTGGGAAGTCCCACCGCCCACCCCATCCGGAGTGAAGGATTTCGCGGAGCGGCGTAGGGAGCTCCACCAACGCATGCAACGACTGGGCGACCATTTTCTCGATTGGCTCTGCGATGAGCGTGGAGGCATCGACTATGCAACTGCCGAGCGGGAGTACATGACTGCTTGGCTGGAATACACCGGCGCGGTGTGGAAACTGGTTTGCCAGCGGCGCGAGGAACACTACCGACGGTTGTTGGCTGAGCGCAAGGCACCTCCACAACCAAGGGTGCCGGCGCATCTCTTTGATGATGTTCAGTCTCCAGAGGAACGGCCGTTCCCAGTCGTTCCCCATCATGCCGGCTATGCGCCCGGCGTTGACCCGCTGAAGCTCAATCACCTCATCGGCGATCTTGACGTGGTGGAGTTTCTGGCTAAACGGGAAAGGCCGCAATGATAGTACCGGACGTCAATCTCTTGGTGTATACGTACAACGACGGCGATCACCAACACCACACCGCGGCGCGGAGTTGGTGGAGTGGGCTAGTTAACGGAACGGAGCAGGTTAGCCTGCCATGGCTTGTCATAGTTGGATTTATCAGGGTGACTACTCATCCTGGGATAATGGCATACCCACTGACAATGGAGCAGGCGGTTGGGTGTGTTCGGGATTGGCTGCGCTGTGACCATATCAAACCGCTTGATCCTGGCCCGGAGCATCTCGCACTCCTGCAACAAAACCTTGCTGCGGCTGGAGTCGGCGCCAACTTGGTTCCCGATGCCCATATCGCCGCTTTGGCTATGGAACAAGGTGCGCAAGTGCATTCGAACGATGCAGATTTTGGCCGATTCCCCGGTTTGCGATGGCACAACCCTCTGCACTGATTGATTTCGCCCACACTATGGCTTACCGACTCCGCAGCGCCCGTCCCGGCCTCGCGCCGGTGTGCTGGCCGCTGTCGATGACCAGGGAGCCGTTGACGGCTACGTAGTCGATGCCGACAGGGAACTGCAGCGGGTCGTCGAAAGTGGCCGGGGTGTCGACGCCGGACGGGTCGAACAAGACCAGGTCGGCCTTGGCGCCGTCTCGGATGACGCCGCGGTCAGATATGCCAAGACGTTGAGCAGGCGCTCCGGTCATCTTCCGGATAGCCTCTTCCAGGGAGAACAGACCTTCGCCGCGCACAAATTGTGCCAGCACATAGGGATACGTTCCGTAGGTGCGAGGGTTGGGCCGGCCGCCGGTGAGGATGGCGTCGGTGCCTATCATCTGGGCCGGGTGAGACGCGATTTCGCGGATGTTCTCAAGGTTGCCAGTCCGGGCGACGAAGGCAACCTGGAGGTCTTCCTCCAACAGCAGGTCGCAGACGGCGTCAACCATCCGCCCGCCCCGGTGCGCCGCCAGGTCCTCCAAAGACCGGCCTTCCCACTCCTTGTTTTTGTCCGAGGCGATGTGGGCGAAAATGTAGTTGTCCAAAGTCTGGCCGCCCCACTGGGGCTCGACGGCCCGAATCATCAGGTCGCGCACGTTAGGATCGGCCAGCCTGGTCATCAGCGCCTGGGGTCCGCCGGCGTGGACCCAGTAAGGCAGCAACGAGTGGAGGATGGTGCTGGCCGCCGGGTAGGGATATTGGTCGAAGGTGACGTCCTGATCGCGGTTGTGGGCGTCGTCGACCAGGGCGGTCATCTGAGCGCCGAGGCCGGCCACGGGGCTGTGGTAATGGGAGATGTGGACGGGAGCGCCGGATCGCCGGCCGATCTCGACAGATTCTCGAAAGGGATCGAGAAGGCGGTCGCCCAGAGTGTAGCGGGCATGGGTGCAGTAGAAGCCGCCCTCTTCGGCGGCTACGGCGGCGATGGCAGCGAGTTCGCTAGTGTCGCTGTAGGCGCCGGGCGCGTAGGTGAGCCCGGAGGTGAACCCGAACGCGCCGTCCCGCATCCCTTGCCGGGTGAGATCGCGCATGGTGTCCATCTCGGCGTCGGTGGGCAGGCGTGACGACCAGCCCATGGCGGCGACGCGGATGGCGGCGTGGGGGACCATGTGGACAACGTTGCAGGTGGAGTTGCCGTCGAAGAGCGCGAGGAAGTCGGCTACGCTGCTCCAGCGTACATCGGGGGGCGCGCCGTTCACCGCCGCCAGGTACACCAGGAGCTGTTCCAGGGCACGCGGAGTGGTGGGCGCATAGGACAGGCCGTCCATGCCTAGGGCCTCCGTGGTTACGCCCTGGCGGATCTTGGGCTGATGGTCGGGGTCGGTGAGCAGCTTCAGGTCGGAATGAGAGTGCATATCGATGAAGCCGGGGCAAATCACGTAGCCGCTGGCGTCGATGGTACGGCCGGCGTCCACCGCCGAGGTATCGCCGGCTATAACCTGGATGGTGTCGCCGGTGACGCCAACGCTGGCCCGATAGCCGGGAGATCCAGTGCCGTCGATCACCGTGCCGCTGGCAAATAGCAAATCAACCATTTTTGCGCTCCCTCCTGGCCGGCGTCGTACCCGGGCCGACGTCCGGTGGCAGTGTTCCGTGTTGTCGCGCATCATACACCGGGAGATGCGTCAGGCAACGAGCCCGGAACGCATCGGGAACCGATTTGGGCTATAATGGCGATGAGATACCCACCTGGAAGGAGAATAGCCATGCCGGCAACCGTGAATCGCGATGAAGTTTACGAGGCGCTCCGCACGGTGTACGACCCGGAAATACCGGTGAACGTGGTGGACCTGGGCTTGATCTACGACGTGCAGGTCAGCGACGCCAACGACGTGTTCGTGCAGATGACGCTGACGTTCCCCGGCTGTGGCATGGGCCCGCACATCGCCCAACAGGCCGAGTGGGCGGTGCAGGACGTGGAAGGGGTTGAAGAGGTCAACATTGAGCTGACTTTCGATCCGCCGTGGTCTCCTGACCTTATCAGCGAGGAAGCCCGCAACATGCTGGGCATCTAACCCCTTTGGCACGCCCGGGATCGCCCGGATACGGAGAACAGCCCTACGATGGCAACCCCACAGCAGCCCAACGCCCAGCAGAACGCCCGCCTGGAACAGATCCGAAGGCAATGGGAACAGAAGCGCCAGATCACGGATCGCCTGGCCTCGGTTCGAACGAAGATCGGCGTGTACAGCGGCAAGGGCGGCGTGGGCAAGACCACGGTGGCCTGCAACCTAGCGACCATCCTAGCCAAGCAAGGCGAGCGCGTGGGGCTGCTGGATGTGGACATCGACTGTCCCAACGTGACCCGGGTGATGGGCATCACGGACAAGCCCGATTATCGCGACGGGCAGATCAGCCCGGCAGAAGGGCACGGCGTCAAGGTGGTCTCCATGGCGTTCTTCCAGGAGAACGAGGACGAGGCGATCATCTGGCGGGGGCCGATGATCCACAACGCCATTAACCAGTTTCTCCAGGCGACGGATTGGGGAGAGTTGGATTACCTGATCGTGGACCTGCCGCCGGGCACGTCCGACTCCCCGTTGACAGTGATGCAGACGCTTCCCATGGACGGGTTCGTGGTGGTGAGCACGCCGCAGGACCTGGCGATCATCGACGCCAAGCGGTGCATCAACATGATCCGCAAGCTGAACCTGAACGTGGTGGGGATCGTCGAGAACTACGCCGGTGACATCTTTGGAGAGGGCGCCGGACGGCAGTTGGCTGAAGACATCGACGCGCCGTTCCTGGGCAGCATGTCCCTCAACTCGTCATACCGGGACACCAGCCGGCCGACGGTGCTGGTGGACGATTCGGTCAGCGGCGAGTACGCCTCCGTGGCCGACGAACTGCGACGGAGCCTCAAGGCCCACGGCCGCGAGGCGTAACCTGAAATAGCGGCTAGGAAGCCTGTCGCTCGATCCCTTCATCCAGCGCCGGCGGGGAACCGAATGCCGGCGCGACTAATTCCATCGGCTGCGGGGCGTCGATGGCGTGCATCCTGAGGAGCGACGCAACCTCCTGTTGGATGGCTTCCTGAGCGAAGGGGTTGAGTTCGCCCATCTGGCGGAACTTCCGGTACCGTTGCTTGACGAGCTTGCCGGTGGAAACGCGGCTGGCTTCGGCCAGATGCTTGTAGATGGAATATTCCAGCCCTTCCACGGCCTGACGCGGGTCGAGGTGGGCGCCCCCCGGGGGTTCGGGCACTACCTGGTCGATGATGCCAAGTTCCTGGCAGTCTCGGGCCGTGAGCATGAGCGCTTCAGCGGACTCGCGAGTGAGGTAACGTTCGCGCCGAGGTCCGCCGACCGCGTGGTGCAGCGAAATCGGCGAGTAGATCGCGTACTGCTGCATCAGGATGCGGTCGGAAAGGCTCAACGCCAGGGCTGCCTCGTTGCCGGCCTCGCCGATGATCACGGAAACGACGGGGGTTTCCGCCTCGATCATCATTGACAGGCTGCGGGCGATTGCGTTGCCCACACCGTGTTCCTCGGATTCGAGCCGGGGATCAGCGCCCTGGGAATCGATCAAGGTGATCAGGGGCAGGCTAAACCTGGCAGCCAAGCTGATAATGCGTTGCGCTTTGCGCAGCCCGTCCGGGTGGACGTGGTACCGGCTGCGGTCGGTATCGTGGGAGTGGATCCGCTGCTGTCCGATGACGGCGACGGGATGTCCGCGCAGCAGGCCGATGCCGCCTACCACGGTGCGGTCGTCGCTGCTGACCCGGTCGCCGCAAATCTCGAAGAAGTCGTCAAGGATGTGGCGCATGTAATAGAGGGCATCGGGCCGCTCGTCATGCGTGGCAGCCTCCACCGATTCCCACGTCTCGGTGTCCTCGGCGGCCTGAGCTTGCAGGCGGGAGACGGCGCGGCGGCCCAGGCGGATCGCTTCCGGCTCTGCCAGCAGGGCCAGCAATTGGCTGACCCTTGGTTGCAGTTGCTCGCGGTCGACCACGTTGTCCAGAAGGCCCCGGCGAAGGTGGTATTCGGCCGTGTGGACGTCGGGCGGGACCTGCCGTTCGGTGGCTTCAATCATGGTGCGGATGGGGGAAAGACCTACCACCGATCCGGGTTCGGCGATGATTACGTCAGCAAGGTTTGCGAAGCTGCCGTAGGCCTGTCCCGTGGAAGGATTGGCCAGCACGGCGATAAACGGTAGGGACGCTTCCCGGAGTTTGTTTGCGGCGGTGACGGTCTTGGCCATCTGCATCAGCGACAGGACGCCCTCCTGGGTCCGGGTTCCACCGCCGGTGACCAACGCGACCACGGGAAGGTCCCGACGGGCGGCGTGTTCGAAAGCCAGGGCGACCTTTTCGCCAACCACGCTGCTCATGCTGCCGCCCATGAAGCCGTAGTCCAGGACGACAAGCATCACGTTCCGGCCGTCGATTTTGCAGGTTCCGGTGACTGCGGCTTCGGTCAGGCCGGTGCGGTCCTGGCTCTGCGTGAGCTGATCGTCGTAGGAGGTGCGGTTTGAGAACGCCAACGGCGCGACGGAGCGCACGTAGCGGTTGTGCTCGCGAAAAGTGCGGCGATCTGCCAGCAGCTCGATCCGTTCACGGGCCGACAGTGTGTAGTGGAAACGGCAGAACGGGCAGACCCGGTAATCGAGGTAGGCTTTTGAATCGCTGATCGGTTCGTGGCAGTACAGGCAATGGTCATGCACTGCAGACAAGTACATCTCCTCCAGCTCGTCCCCGTCGCTGAAGAGGTGCACCAGGAAATTGGTCAGGTTGCGAACCGGCACCTAAACCCCTCCTTTAGTTGCCGAAAAATCTGATGGCTGTGCGAGGCGAATTCAGTAGGTTTTTGCGTACCCTAAGGCCGTTCCAGTTACATCTCTATTTTACACAATAGCAATTTCGTCGAACCGCGGAATGCGGGATTAAATCAGGGGGATCATGCGCCGCGCGACACGGACACACACCCCGTCAGCCGTGGTCTCCTTGTCAAAATCGAGGCCGGCGCTGGTTTGCCGATGCGCCTCAGGAGGAATCGGCGCTTCTAGGTTGGGGATCGAACCGGATGAAAGTGGCGGCAACCTCGTCCGTTTCCGGGCGCACGGCGGCCCAATCGGCGATACGGCTCCCGACGATCCACGCTATGCCTCGAGGAGTGACCACCAGCGGCATCCGCTCGCGCCAATGCCGGGGGATCCGGGCATCGGTGAAAATGTCCTGAAGCTTGCGGGTGCCGGTCATTCCCAGCGGTTGCATACGGTCGCCGGGTTGCCAGGTTCGCACGGTTGCGCCTTCCGCCAGCGCCCCCGAAGAAAGGTAGGCCGTCAGCGCGTTTCCGGTGTCCAGGGAGGTTGCGGGACCAACTCGCACGGACTCGGCCGACACTTCCCAACCGTCGCGCCGGGTGATGGCGACGGCGATGGGTCCCCAAGGGAGGGTGAGCCGAAACTCACGTACAGGCTCGGGGTACGGACAGTCGTCGCTCTGATCGGGACCGCTGAGGGTGGCCCATCGGGCGTCTGCGACAAACCGGAAACCGCGGGGTAGTTGGATGACCTTGCCCGAACCAGGGTCAGAGGCGGCATCGGACATAGCCGCCAGGTGCCGCTCGGTGAGACGGTGTTCGTGTCCGGTTACGGCAATCCAGGCGCGGCGCAGTATCATGTGCCGGAGGGCCGGGTGTGTTTCCGCGAGTCCATTCCGGTCCAGGCGCAGGGCGCCGGAATCGGGCGCGGGCTCTGGGACCACTTGGGGCCAAAGGAGGTTGGCCTGCTCCTCCATGTAGTCGACTTGCGCCGCCGCGGTGCGGGAAATCCGGCCCAAAGCGTCAGCGATCCGCGGGTTCAACTGCTCTTTCAAGGCGGGCATGATGTCCAGGCGGACACGATTGCGCGCGAAGTCGCGCATGTAGTTGGTGCTGTCGTCCCGGTAGTCGATGCCGTAGTTCCTGCAGTACGAAATGGTGTGGCGCCTGGTGAGCTCAATGAGCGGCCGCCAAACCTGCAAATCGGCATCGAGCGAGCGGTCGCCGGTTCGGGAGGTCGGGTACGGCCACGGGTCGAGTTCGCTCATGCCGCGCAGACCGTGCAGGCCGCTGCCGCGCGCCACGTGGAGCAGCACGGTCTCGGCCAGGTCGTCGCCGGTGTGACCCACAGCCACGAGCCTCGCTCCGACCCGGCGAGCCACCCGGCCCAGGAACTCGTAGCGAACGTCCCGGGCTGCCTGTTCGAAGGAGCTGACTCCGTTCTCGCGTTGATAAGCGGCCACGTCCACTTTTGCGATGACACAGTCCGGCCACATACGCCGGACAAAGTCAGCGTCGTCGTAGGTTTCCTGACCTCGGAAGTCGTGCATCAGGTGGGCCGGCTGAACCTTGAAGCCGAAGCGTGTGTCCCTGGCGGCTATCCTGAGCACTCGCATCAGAGCGCAGGAATCGGGGCCGCCGGAAACGCCGGCCACCACGACGTCCTCCGGCCCCAGCCCGGCCCGCCGCGCTGTAGTCAATGCCGTGGTGTACAGCCGCATCGCCGGCCAGAATCCACGATCGTTCCGTCGTTTGTTGCGACCCATTGCGCCAGGCTGCCTAATACGCCGTGCGGTTGTCGGGAGTGAGGTGGTCAACGGCGTTGAAGGTAGCGAGGCGTCGCCCGCGTCGTCCGGAGGTGATGGTAGTGCGACTCCCCAGGGACAGGTCCATGTGATTGATGTTGGCGAGGGGAAGGTCGATGACGGCGGCGACGATGCAGCGAATGGTGAAGTTGTGGGTGACGGCGATGATCGTGTCTTCGGCGTCGTAACGCTGATCCAGTTCCTCGATGGCCGCCATGGCGCGAAGTTGAACGTCGCCCAGGGATTCGCCGCCGGGCATGGTGACGCTGCTGGCGTCCTGTCGCCAGCCCTGGTACAGATCGGGCCAGCCGTCGCGCATCTCCTGGACGGTCACGCCCTCCAGATCTCCCATGTCCATCTCGATTATGCGGGGCTCATCCGTCACGGGTAGACCGGACAGGTCGGCGATGGCGCCGGCGACGCCCCGAGCCCGCTGCAGCGGACTGGAGTACACCGCCACCGGATTCCACGTGAGACTGGCCACCGCCAATTCACGGGCCTGGGCCCTTCCCCGGGAGGTGAGGGTCGAGTTGGTGGTGCCTTGCAGGCGACCCGACGCGTTGATGTCGGTCTCGCCGTGGCGGACCAGGTGCAGCTTCATTCGGTTAGTCCTCGGCCGGGAGATCAACCACCGTCAGGCGCACCTGGTTCACGCGCACTCCCGCCATGCCGGTGACGGTGATTTCCAGGTTGCCGGTCTTGACTGTGTCGTTTTCTCTGGGAATTTCGCCCAGTTCGTGCAGCACGAGGCCAGCGATGGTCTGATAGTCACCCTCGGGAACCTCGATGCCCGCGGAATGGAGGCGGTCGTTGATCTCGATGATGGTCATGCCGCCGCCCAGGAGGTAAGCGCCGTCGGGTAGCTGAGCCATGTGGCTGTCGGCGGTCAGGGCTGGCGGGTCGTCGTCGACGACGGTGCCGACGATGACGCCGACGAGTTGCTTCATCGTGACCAGGCCCGCGATTCCGCCGTATTCGTTGGTCACCAGCATCATGGAAAGCCGCTTTTCCTGCATCGCGTCAAAGGCGTCGGACACGGTGACGGTCTCGGGGATGAAATCGACTGGGCGCATGTTTTCGGTGACCGCGTCCTGGGGACCGATTTCACCGCGACCCTGAGCGATGAGCACTTCTTTGTTGGACAATACGCCCAGGACGGTCTCCTGGCTACCCTCGAAAACGGGGAACCGGGTGTGGCTGTGCTCCGCATAGAGGGCCAGGAATTCGTCGAGGGTGGTGTCTTTTTCGATCCAGATGATCTCTGTGCGCGGCGTCATGATTTCGCTGAGCCGGCGGTCGCGGAAGTTGAACACCCGATGGAGACGCTCGGCTTCGTCGGATTCCACCGCTCCCTGCTGACTGGAAAGGTCGATCATCATCCGCAGTTCGCCTTCGGTGAACGTGGTTTGCCAACCGTCGGATGAGGTCCCCAGGGCCTTGTAGATGAGGCGCGGGACCACGGTGAAGAGATAAATGAACGGAGTGCTCAGCAGCATCATCCAGCGAACGGGGTAGGCTGCCGCCAGGGACCAACGCTCCGAGTAGGTTGCCGCCAAAGTCTTGGGCGTGATCTCACCGAAGATGGAGATCGTGACCGTAAGGATCAGGGTGGTCAGCAACGCCGCTGAACCGGCGTCCTGGAGCAGGTCAGCAGCCAGGGCGGTGCCCAGAGCCGTGGCGAAGATGGTGAAGGCGTTCTGGCTCAGGAGAATGGTGGCAAAGAACTTTTCGTGTTGCGACAGAACGTGGTTTACCGCGCGGGCGGCAGCGTTGCCCTGGCCGGCCAGGTACTGGATCCGGATCTTGTTGACCGCTACCAATGCCGCCTCGGCGCTGGTGAAAAACATTACTCCCAGGAAACTCAGGGCCAGCAGCGATAGCTGCAAACTCCAGGGCATCGATAATCCGCCAGAGGTTTCCCCCACCTGCAACAAGACGGAGCCGATCGATAAACCGTCGGGCGCGATGTCCATCATCTGGATGCTATTCCTCCTGGCGATCCCGACGTAGCTTTCGTCCAGCGCACGGGCCTCGCCTGATTTTGATTATCATCAAGAAGGATAGCATCGCCCGAAATCCTGCGCAAAGCCGGCGGTCGGCGATTTGCCGGTTGATATAATGCCGTGGCGCATTCATTCAGGAACGGACGAGCCATGTTGATTCTGGGCATAGAAACGTCTTGCGACGAAACTGCGGTTGGGATTGTTGAGGATGGCCGGAGCTTGCGGGCCAACGCCATCGCATCCCAGGCGGCGCTGCACGCTGCCCACGGCGGCGTCGTGCCCGAGCTGGCGTCGCGGCAGCACATCCGAGACATGGAACCGACCCTGCGCCGGGCGCTGGCCGATGCCGGTGTGACACTGGAAGACATTGACGTGGTGTCGGTTACCCACGGGCCCGGGTTGGCCGGCGCGCTGATCAGCGGGGTCAACACCGCGAAATCGCTGGCGCTGACGCTGGACGTTCCGTTGGTGGGGGTCAACCACCTGGAGGGTCATGTCTACGCGGCCTGGCTGGTTCCCGGCGACGCATCACCGGCGGAGGAACCGGGATTTCCGCTGGCGTGCCTGGTGGCGTCGGGTGGCCATACGGACCTGATCCTTATGGAGGGGCACGGCGATTATCGCCTGGTCGGACGAACCCGAGACGACGCGGCCGGAGAGGCTTTCGACAAGGCGGCGCGGGTCCTCGGACTGGGGTTCCCCGGAGGCCCGGAAATCCAAAAAGCGGCGGAGTCGCTGGCGGACTTCTCCGAGGATGGTGAGCCCTTCGCAGCGGCTGCGGCGCCGCTGCCGCGGGCGTGGATGCGCGATACGTTCGACTTCAGTTTCAGCGGCGTGAAGACAGCCTTGCTGCACCGGGCCCAAGATGTGGGTTTGTATCCGCAGCCGGAGGAGGCGGACGCCGATGTTGATCGGCTGGTGGCGAATCTGGCGCACCAGTTTCAGGAGTCGCTGGTGGATGTGATGATCGCCAAGCTGCTGGCAATGGCTGACCGGTACCAGGCCCGGGGGCTGGTGTTGGGTGGAGGCGTGACGGCAAATGCTCGCCTCAGGCAGAGGGTGTTGGCGGAGTCGCCGGTGCCAGCGATCATACCGGCGCCGGTGCTGTGCACCGACAACGGGGCGATGATTGCGGCCGGAGCTTACTACCAGATGCAGCGGGGCGAGGTCGCGGACCTGGCGCTTGACGTGGACCCGTCGCTGCCCTTTGGCGTGCCGGCGTAGCTCAAGGTACTCGCTTCAGGACTCCGCCGCGCTGACCTCGCGGACCGTTGGTTGTTCAGGACCTGGAGCGGATGTTGGTCGTGACCGGAGGACAATGCCGGCGAAGGCCATTAGGTCAGTGATGCCGGCGGTGCAAGGCATCTCGACATTCCAGTTGTATCCGTCGATGCGGACCATGCTGCCGCCGGAGTCGGTCAGGCTGCGCCAGATGATCCAGCCGAGCACCACGATGAGGACCATCAGCACGGCCGCCATGGCGTGCAGATTGACGACCGGTATGACCACGTCGGGCAGGCGGTCGACCAGCCAATAGGCCAGCAGGAAGTAAGCAACAACGCCGCCGGCCATCAGGGTTGCCCACTGCTTCCAGGAGAGACCGCGCCGCGCGTCGTTGCGGACGCTGACCGCGGTCACGGTGTCGGCGGCGAACATCTGCACCACCCGGGTGGATCCTTCCTCTGTTACCGCGATGATCCGGCGGTTCGTCGCCACCAGCAGCCGGCCGGAGGGTGTAGGTTCGGGAGTCAGCCCTTGTTCCGCGTCGAGGAACGCGGCCACGTGCTCCTCCGGGAGCAGTTCTACTCCCCGGACGTGGGACAGGAATGACGGGGCGTTATTCATGGCGGGTCGCGGCGAAAAGCATCAGCATCGAATCGTATCACAGCGCAACAAAGCAATTTTGGGATGAAGGGCGGCAAATAGCTGGCGAGTGACTGGAGCGAGATCTCAGCTTCGCGCGGGCGTGATACTGACCACTTGACTATGAGGATCCTCAGAGGTGCTCACCTGCCGTGGTGCCCGGAAAAATTTGTACTTTTTGAAAAAATTCGATTAATTCGCAATTCAGAAAGCAGGCACCGGCACCAACCCATTTGTTAAATTCCCAGTCACGTTAGGGCGGGCATACCGAGCGTGGGCTATGCACGTCTCTACCGATAGCGGATTCATAATGGGTAAGTGATGACACCGGCGGTAATGCACAGGCAGGCGCTTCCTGCGATTTCGTTCGGCGCGCTCATGCGTGGATGGTCAACATTGGCCTTCTCCACATGCATGGATGGGGAAGCGTCGGTTCATCATAATCCGGTGCTGGTTGCGGAGGCTGTGGGATGGCTCTCGGTAGGCCCCGGAAGGGTCTATCTTGATGGCACGGTGGGAGAGGGCGGACATTCGGAGGCGATCCTGGACGCATCGGGACCCAACGGGGTTGTTTTGGGGATAGATCGCGACCCTCGTTCCGTCGATGCGGCTCGGCGCCGCCTGACCGTCTACGGGGATCGCGCGCGAATCGTCCATGGCAATTACGCCGACATGAGTGACCTTGCGCGACAGGCCGGCATCGAACGCGTCGACGGCGTGCTGCTTGACTTGGGATTTTCCTCCCGCCAAGTCGACGCCTCAGGATACGGCTTTTCGTTCCAACGGGACGAACCGCTGGACATGCGATATGACACGGCAGGGTCCACGGCCGCCGACTTGCTGAACCACACCGACGAGCGCGAGTTGGCCGACGTCATATACCGTTACGGCGAAGAACGCCGCAGCCGCGCCGTTGCCCGGGCTATCGTTGAGGCTAGACCAATAACCACGACGGGTCGCCTGGCTACCGTGGTGGCCCGCGCGCTGGGTGGACGCCGGGGAAGCCGACACCCGGCCACGAGAACTTTCCAGGCGCTGCGGATCGCAGTGAACGAGGAGCTGATGCACCTGCAAACTGGCCTGGACGCCGTGCCGGGAATGCTGAAGTCGGGCGGCCGGTTGGTGGTCATCAGCTACCATAGCCTGGAGGACCGCCTGGTCAAGGCCTGGATGGACCGGGAGGCGGCGCAATGCATCTGTCCGCCGGAGTTGCCCATGTGCGCGTGTGACCATGAACCCTCGGTGCGGTTCGTTCGGCGGCGCGTGGTGCGCCCATCGGCAACGGAAACGGATAACAACCCGCGCAGCAGAAGCGCGCGCCTCAGAGCGGTGGAACGCATCTGATCCGCCGCCCGCAAACGATCATAACTTCTCTTTCATAACCACATTCGTCTGAGGTAACGCCAAAATGCCACAGGAATCGATATACGCCGCCGTTGACATCGGCACCAGCAAAATCATTTCAATCGTCGCGCGACTCGGGACGGAGGGGGAGTTGAAGCCGCTGGGCACCGGCGTGGCCCCTTCCAACGGAGTGCAGCAGGGCGTCATCGACGATTTCGGCGAGGTGAAGAACAGCCTCCAGGAAAGCATGGCTGAGTGCCTGCGCTACGTGGGACGCAATCCGGTGGACAGGTTTCACGTGGTGGTGAACGGTGATCACCTGGTCAGCGTCAACTCGACCGAGATGTTGGGAAAAGGTGAGGAGGTGGTGACGATCACCGAGCAGCGGCTGCGCTCTCTGATGAGCAGCACTTCCGGGAGCCTGGAACAGCAACTGGACAGCCGCAGCGAGCAGACACTGCACATGATCCCCATGCGATACCGGCTGGACGGTATGACCGGGGTGCGCAACCCCACCGGGCTGGATACTAACGAATTGCAGTTGGAGGCCCACATCGTGCGCGGCATGTCGGTGCCGTTGGGAAACACGGTGCGCGCGCTACAGTCGTGCCGCGCCAAAGTCGAGGGGATGATAGCCCACCCGTTGGCGTCGGCCGAGGGGGTGCTTACCGCCGACGAGCGGGAAATGGGCGTTGTGGTGGTGGACATCGGAGCCGGGACGATCAAGACGGCGATTTATCGTGAGGGGACGCCGATCTTCTCTTCTGTGGTTCCCATGGGTGGCAACCAGCTCACGCGTGATATGGCCGTAGCGATGCGGATCCCTTATCAAATGGCTGAGGACTTGAAGATCCAGTTCGGCCACGCGCTGCCGGACGCTGTCCCAGCGAGCGAAGAGGTGCTGATCCCGGCGACCCAGGTGCAGCCGAGGCGTATGGTATTGCGACGCGAATTGTGTGAGCCGCTCTATTTGCGTTCATTGCAGATGCTCAAGCTGATCAGCGCGGAGCTCTACCGGGCGGAGATCGGCTCGATGCCGCCGGGCGGGATCGTGTTTACGGGCGGGGTTTCCCGCATGCCCGGCCTGACGGAAATGGCCGCGCGCGGCTTGAGAACCGAAGTGCGCGTGGGGATTCCGCTCTGGTACGCGGGATTGCCGGAATCGCTGCGACAACCGGAATTCTCCGCCGTGTTGGGCGCCCTGCAGTGGGCGGTGAAACATCGCAACCGGCCGGATCAGGAACGGCTGCGTGGGTCCGGCGACCGGAACTGGTCTCCGGCTTCGCTGCTCCGGCGACCGTTCGCTCGCTCTGGATCCCGGCGAGCCGCGGCCGAGCCCGAATCCGAGGACGAATAGATCAATCATCGCCGGGCACACGCCACATGGCGAGCGCGCCGGAACAGTTTGACAACCGGCCAAACCCAAATTCAGCAACAATAACAGGAGGCGATAGAACGATGATATTTCCCGATAACTCCGCATCGTGGGAGCCAGCCGAGCACTTTGATGATCCCGACGGCCTGATACCCGAAATTGGACGGGGGGTTCCGCTGATAAAAGTGCTTGGCGTGGGTGGCGGCGGCTCCAACGCGGTGAGCCGCATGTATAAGGAGAAGCTGCCCGTTGTCGAATACTACGCGCTGAACACTGACGCCCAGCATCTTGCCCGGTGCGACGTTCACTACCGGATCGCTCTGGGCCGCAACCTGACGCGCGGACTGGGCGCCGGCGCACAGCCGGAGCTGGGTCGCCAGGCGGCAACAGAATCGCGCGCCGAAATCGAGCAGGCAGTGGCCGGCGCGGACATGGTGTTCCTGGCGGTGGGCATGGGAGGAGGCACTGGCACCGGAGCCGCTCCGGTGGTGGCGCAGATCGCGAAAGAATCGGGAGCTCTTACCATCGCGGTGGTGAGCCGGCCCTTCGGGTTTGAGGCGCAGATGCGGCGCAAGAACGCTGAGGAGGGCCTGGAACGACTGCAGGACCATGTCGACACCATGATCGTAATTCCCAACGACCGCCTGCTGGCGTTGAACGAGGAACAGTCTGACTCGTACTCGTGGGAAGACGCGCTCAAGCTGGCGGACTCAGTGCTGCACCAGGGCATCAGCGCCATCGCCGAGGTGGTCACCGTTCCGGGTGAGATCAACGTGGACTTTGCCGACGTAAAGACGATTCTCACCGGGGCCGGACAGGCCTGGTTGTCCATCGGCCGGGGTCGGGGTGAAGGAAGGGCCAGGGAAGCGGCCCGACAATGCACCACGAGCCCACTTCTGGACATTTCCCTGGAAGGGTCGCGGCGGATCCTGTTCGTCCTTACCGGCGGCAACAACCTGTCGTTGCTGGAAGTCCAGGAAGCGGCGGCAGTGGTCGAGGAGTTGGCCGATCCCAACGCCAACATCATCTTCGGGACCAACCGGGATGCCCGGCTGGACGATGAAGTCAAGATGACGATGGTGGCAGCGGACTTCCCGGCGGCGATAGACACCCCGGAAGACGACATCGCCAAGCTGCTGAACGAGATGGACGTGCCGGAAAGAAGGGATTACGAACTCCCGACGTTCTTGCAAAACCGCCAGAATCGCCGGGGATTTTATCGCTAGACCGGCCCTAGCCGACCTCTGCGGCCCCCTCTTCTTCCGGGAGAGGGGGCCAATTTTTGTGCCGCCACGTTTGGTGGGCCGAAAATCTTGAAAATCCAGCTGAAATTCTGACGCCTTTCACCGTGCGAACCGGAATCAGGGTCGGTATAATCCTGACTACTACAAATTGTGGTTCGTGGGTTCGTGAACACAACATATTCCGATTTCAAAAACTGTCTGAAAAAGTGACCAAAAGGGGCCAATCCCATGAAATGCCCTTACTGCGAAACGGTGCAAAGCAAGGTGACCGACTCGCGGGATGCTGAAAACGGCATCCGGCGGCGGCGGGAGTGCCTTTCCTGCGGGCGTCGGTTCACCACCCACGAACAGGTCAGATTGCCAGCGCTGCAAGTGGAAAAGCGCGACGGGCGGCGCCAGGAATTCAGCCGGGCCAAGCTGGTGTCGGGAATAGACATGGCGTGTACCCGCAGGCCGATCCCCCGGCGGGATATCGACCGCTTGGCGGACGACATTGAAACGGAACTCCAGCGCCTGGGCAGCGGCGTGGTCAAGTCTCGCGACCTGGGACTGATGGTCCTGGAACGGCTGCGGGCGCTGGACGAGGTCGCGTACATGCGTTACGCATCGGTTTACTACGATTTCCAGAAAGCGGATGACTTCGAAGAACAAGCCCGCTCTCTAAAACAGGGGCACCCGGAACCGTTGCTGAGCCTGGCGGCGGTTACCACCCGGAGGACCCGGGCTCGCCGCACCACCCGGCGCGACAGCCAATAGGCGAACCACGGGCCAGACCTTGCGTTAACGAGGACGTGATCTGTGGATCGCATCAAGGCGTATCAACTTATGGACTCAAGGACGCTCCGGCATCGCCACCATCGCCGGGCGTCCCGGTCAAACCAAAAGGGCAATTGCCACCTGCTCGCCATACCAAACCCAAAGGGAGGTGTTCAACACCATCATGAGCAGCACCGTACAATACTCCGCCTTCACAAGGCTGTTGACCCACAACAACCGGGTCCACGACATGGAGGAGATGCTGCGGAAGATGTGGGTCCCGTCGGACTGGGAAACCGCCGACGCGGACAATGGCGACTCGTGGATTCCGAACCCCTTTGCCGAGCTTCAGGATGACCTGGACCGAGAGGCCCGGGCGTGCCTGGTGAGTTGCTGGGCGGCATTGCCGGCGCAGCGGGAGGATGATGACCTCATCGCGTAAAAGCGTCCACCGTTTGGGACGGCCGACGGCGGCGGGCGTTGTTCCGCCGCGTCGGATGCCGACTACTCAACTCCAGTATGAGCCTGTCGCTTGGGAGCCTGAAGAAATGCAACATTCGGTGCATTACAACGTAGAGATCCACTGCGGCCCGTGCCCTGAAGGGGCCGGGGCCGAGATTACCCAACGGCTGCGATCCGCGTTTCCGGTGACCAACTGTCGGAACACGCCCACCGGACTGACGCTGCGCGTGACCGCCGGACACCAGTACGCCTACGGAGCCCTGCGGGATTTCGCAGACCTGATAGCGGACACGCTGACCCGGTTGGGAATCAGCATGACTTCCGGGGTGGTGCGCCTGGTCACCAGGGGAACCCCGGGTGAGGAAGGAGTCTGGCATCGCGTGCAGGACGCAACGGCTGCGCTGGTCGGATTAGACCTGCGGCCGGAGCGAGAGACGCCGGTGCTGTACTTCTACAAAGGATTGCGGTTCGATCTGGACTTGTCCGCACGACTCAAGGATGTGAGCAGGCAGAGCGAGGTCGTAACAATCTGATCGTTGAGGCGGGGCGTTGGCGCGCCGGCGTCCCGCCGTATCAATTCGATAGACCCCGGCGCGCGAGAAGGTTGATCGTTTAGACTACAGCGGTGCACGGTACGCCCATGCAAATCGTCGTTCTTTATCTGTTAATCATAAGTTTGATCAATATAGTTGAATTTACGGGAGGTACTTGCGGTGGCAACGGCTACGGGAATTGAACCGGCAGGCAGGGCTGATTCGGTGAGGCGGCGCATACGCGACGCAATGGTCGAGGCCGGCATAGCCGGCGAGTACAACGATCGCAACGGGACCCTGACGGATAACGCGAGGGTCGTGCTGCAGCGTCGGTATCTTTCCAAGGACCGGGAAGGGAACGTGCTGGAAGACCCCGAAGGGATGTTCCGCCGGGTGGCGCACAACCTGTCCCAATCGGAGCTGGAATACGGGGCGACCGAAGCGGAGCGCGCCGCGGTGGAGGAGCGGTTCTACCGGGTGATGCGCCGGCTGGAGTTCCTCCCCAACTCACCAACTTTGATGAACGCCGGGCGTGAACTGCAACAACTGTCGGCGTGCTTCGTGCTGCCGGTGGAGGATTCGCTCGATTCCATCTTCACCAAGGTGAAGGAAACGGCCCTGATCCATAAGAGCGGCGGCGGCACGGGCTTTGCCTTTTCGCGCCTGCGCCCGGAGGGCGACGTCGTCGGTTCCACCGGAGGAGTGGCGTCGGGCCCGGTGAGCTTCATCAACGCTTTCGATGCGGCGACCGACGTGGTCAAGCAGGGCGGCACCCGCCGGGGCGCCAACATGGGCATCCTGCACGTGACGCACCCCGACGTGCTCCGGTTCATCAGGTCCAAAGAAGACGGAACCCATCTGAGCAACTTCAACATCTCGGTGGCGGTCACGGAAGACTTCATGGTCAAGGCGGAAAAGGGAGAGGATTACGATCTTATAAATCCGCGCACCGGGCAGGTTGACGGGCAGCTGAACGCCGGGGAAGTGTTTCGGCAGATGACCGAGCTGGCCTGGCGCACCGGCGACCCCGGCATCGTGTTCCTGGATCGCATCAACCGCGACAATCCCAACCCGCAGCTGGGGGATATCGAATCGACCAATCCTTGCGTGACGGCCGACACCTGGGTGCAAACCTCGGATGGGCCGCGTCAAGTCAGGGAACTGGTGGGTGTCCCGTTCGAGGCGATGGTTGACGGCCGGGGCCACAACACCGACGGACGGGGATTCTTCCCTACAGGCCACCGGGCCTTAATCAAGATTGCCACCCGAGAAGGCTACACCCTTCGCCTCACCGCCGACCATCCGGTGATGACTGACCGAGGATGGCAAAGGGCTGGTGAATTGCAAAAGGGCGATGTCGTCAGGCTGAACTCCCATTGCGACTCTGCTCAATGGCATGGTCAATACGGTGAGGAGGAAGGCATCTTGATGGGAAGGTTCTTTATGAAGAACCCACATCGCATAATTGTCGACCCTCACACGCGTCGCGCCAAAAAGGATCCGCAAGAACCCACATCTCAAGAGCAGGCGCTTCTCGGCGAAATCAGACAGTGTTTGAAAATCGACCCGAAGTGTCCAGATGTGACTCCTGATCTGGAGCGCACATCCGGGGAGTTCTACATCGGATTTTTCAGGGGGCTGTCCCTTCGCCACAAGGAGCACACTGGTAAAAACCCGAAGTGCATCAACATTGCTCCCCGCGAGGCAGATGAAACGATCTTGCAGGGTTTGCAACGGATGTTGCTGCGACTGGCTATAAAGTCCAGCATTTGGTATGGGGAAGGTTACCCGGAGCTACTAGTTGCCAACGAGCATTTCGACAGATTCAACGCCGTCGTCAAGCCGGAGGGCTTTGAGCGGTGGCTTGAACTTTCGCAAACTCCAGACAACGATAGGTCTTTCATGGCCCGCGTCACCGAGATAGAAGCCGACAATCACGAGGACGTGTTCGACGTGGCGGTTCCCGGGGTAAACGCGTTCGACGCAAACGGGTTCTACGTCCACAACTGCGGAGAGCAGCCGCTGCTGCCCTACGAATCCTGCAACCTGGGTTCGCTGAACCTGACGCGCATGGTTCGCTACACGGCGGACGACGTTGAAGTCGACTGGGAACGGATGAGCGAAGTGATCACGACGGCGGTGCACATGCTCGACTGCGTGATCGACATGAACGACTATCCGATCCAGGAAATCGCGGACATGAGCCGGCGGACGCGCCGTATCGGCCTGGGCGTCATGGGATGGTCGGACCTGCTGATCCAGATAGGCGTGCCCTACGACAGCGAGGAAGCCCTGGAACTGGCCCGCGAGGTGATGAAGTTCATCCGGGAAGAGACTTACCGGGCTTCGTGCGAACTTGCCGAGTCCCGGGGCCCCTTCCCGGAATGGGAAAACAGCGCGTACAACAAGGGCCCGGATTCCTCGCCCATGCGCAACTCGGCGCCGGTGACCATTGCGCCAACGGGAACGATCAGCATCATCGCCGGGGCATCCAGCGGGATTGAGCCGCTGTTCGCCCTGTCCTACGTGCGGAACGTGATGGACAACACTCGCCTGGTGGAGGGGAACGCCTTCCTGGAAGCGGTGGCTCGCCACGAAGGGTTTTACACGCCGGAACTCATGGAGCAGTTGGCCAGCGTCGGCTCGCTGGAGGACCTGGACGTGCCGGAATGGGTCAAGAGCGTGTTCCGGGTGTCCCACGACATCGATCCCCGGTGGCACGTGCGGATGCAGGCGGCCTTCCAGGAATACACGGACAACGCGGTGTCCAAGACCATCAACTTCCCCAGCGAGGCGACAGTGGAAGACGTGGCGGAGGCCTACCGGTCCGCCTACACCCTGGGATGCAAAGGGATCACCGTTTACCGCGACGGCAGCAAGTCTGAGCAGGTGTTGAGCACCGGCACTAGCGGAGAAACATCCGAAGCCGATAATCCGGCTGACGCTGACGACCCGGACGCCGTGAAGATCATCGGGCTCGGCCACCGGGCGCCCCGGCGCCGACCCCGTCAGATCCACGGCATCACGGAACGGGTGCGGACCGGACACGGCAACATGTACGTCACCGTGAACATGGATTCCAACGGGATGCCCTTTGAAGTGTTCGGCGCCATGGGCAAGGCCGGCGGATGCGATGCTGCGCTGCTGGAGGCAGTTTCACGGCTGGTATCGCTGGCGCTGCGTGGGGGCATCGATCCCAGCGAAGTCACCCGGCAATTGCGTGGGATAACGTGCTGCCCGGCGTGGGACGATGGCGTGCTGGTGGGATCCGGCCCCGACGCGGTGGCCCTGGTGCTGGACAAGATCGCCAATGGCGGCGATGCGCTGAACAGCGCGCCTGCCGGCGTGCAATTGAGCCTGGCCGGGGGGCCCACGGAGAACGGTATCAACGGTCATACGCCAGCGCCAATGTATCCGACGGGCTTTTCCCAGCGATGCCCGGAGTGCAATGGAGGCGTGGTTAACCAGGAGGGCTGCCTGAGCTGCTATTCGTGCGGGTGGAACAAGTGCGAATGACCGACCGGGCCGGGGCGGATGATAATCCGCTCTGGCTTGTTGGATTTCGGCGATGGTCAAACGATGCGAAATGGAGATGCGGGGTAGTGATTCCACACCAGCGAGGTCGGTATTCGGTCGCGGAGCGGGAATCCTTTCAGTCGGATTGGCGGAGCGGTATCATTGAAGGTTGGATTAATCAGATGGCGGATCCTGCTACGCTTGAAGGCATAAAAAGGCGATTGTCGGAGTATCCCATGACCGGAGCACTTATCCCAGGAGAGCCTGATAACGTCAGACGCATCGGGTTTCCCCGTTCTGCTGCTAATCGCCACGGTAGGATAGAAATCCGCTACGAAATCATAGAAGATGACGTCACCGTTTGGCTGCTGGGAGCGAGGAAAGTTAGCTAGCGACTCGGGATTCTCGGAATTCGCGCACGCTCGGCGTTGGAGCGAAGACGCCAGCCAATTCGTATGAGATTGGTTGCCCATCTTCAGTGGCCCGCCAGCCGATGTCCTGGCGGGAGTATTGCTCGATGCCCGCGGCGTTGAAGCCGGCAAAACGCTTCACTTGCGCCTCCAACGCCTTGCGGTCTTCGAGGGTGAGCCGTTCCAAGTCAGGCGGGCGGAGAGGCAGCAACCAGTAGTTGTGATACCCTCCAGCGGCGGTATCGTGGAGTACCTCCACGTCGCCATCCTGCTCCATCCGTTCCCTTATCTGGTACCAGTTCTCCGGATAGGGGCCGTGGGGAAAATGGAGGTAAGTGGTTCCGGTGATAGGCTGACCGTACTCCATATAGGACTCGCAATCAGCGTAATAGAGCATCTTGGTCAATTTGGGCAGGCCAAACTCGGGGTCGTCAATGGACAGCTCGCTCAGGTAAATCACGGCCTCAATCAATTTGCCGCGGTCCTGCTCGAAATTTTCTGGTGAGGCCATGGCGCCTCCTGACAGTGCCAAGTCAAAAGCGGATTTGTGCCGCAAGTTTAAGAGGTTCGCCTTATCTGGGCAACCCACCTCGGAAAAGCAGCGGCTTTTCAGCGCGGCCCGCGTGCTATAATTTGCCGCCAATCGGCCGGGCGCAAATCGCACTGACGGATGAGGCGTGAAATGGTATCAGGGACGGAAAACGAAACGATGCGACCGGCCATTGCGATCACTATGGGCGACCCCTGCGGCATCGGGCCGGAGGTGGTGGTCAAGGCGCTGGCCGATCCGCGGGTGTACGCTGCGTGTCGACCCGTGGTGGTGGGCAATGTCCATGCGATGGAAGAGGCGGCCCGGTTGACCGGACTTCCGATGGGGATCAACCACACCGACGACCCCACTTCGGCCGGCGACAATCCTGCGGTGGTGGACGTGGTGGACATCGGGAACCTTAATCCCGAGGACATCACCGTCGGACAGCTGAGCGTACCGTGTGGCAGGGCGGCCATGGAGTGGGTCAGCAAGGCCGGACAGTTGGCAATGGCCGGTGTGGTCGACGGCCTGGCGACGGCTCCGCTGAACAAGGAAGCCGCCGCGCTGGCCGGATACGAAGCCATCGGGCACATGGAGTTGCTCCAGGAACTTTCGGGCGCGAAGACCGTCGCCACCATGCTGATGGCCAAGAACCTGCGGGTGGTGCACCTGACAACGCACCGGTCACTGCGCGTAGCCTGCGATTACGTGAAGAAGGACCGGATCCTCGACTACCTGAGGCTCACCGACGACAACTTCCGCAAGTGGGGATTTGCGAATCCTCGCATCGGCGTCGCCGCGTTGAACCCGCACGGCAGCGACGGCGGGCTGCTGGGGAGCGAGGAAGCGGAAGAGATCGCGCCGGCGGTGCAGCAGGCGCAGAGCGAAGGCATCAACGCCATCGGGCCGGTGCCGGCAGATATCATCTTCCACCAGGCGATCCAAGACCGGTACGACGTGACCCTTTGCATGTACCACGACCAGGGGCACATCCCGGTCAAGGTGTACGGCTTCGAAGAGAGCATCACCGCCAACCTCGGGCTGCCGTTCATTCGGACGTCGGTTGACCACGGAACGGCGTTCGACATCGCCGGCAAGAACCTGGCCGACCACACGTCAATGGTGGAATCGATCCGTATGGCAGTGGCTTTCGCCCGGGGCGACGGCCTCACGGACGGCTGGGGCGAGGGTTAGCGCAATGACCACCGCACCGGATTTGCCGGCGCACGGCGTTCAAAGTACCGAAGACCGTCTCCGGATCAGCTTGCGTATGATCATCCAGGCTCGCGAAGAACTGTCTAATGGCAGCCGCTTGCAGGCGGGTGAGAAAGCTTGGGGCGCCGTGGTGCACCCGGTGAAAGCCATCGCCGAACAACGCGGCTGGCGGCATAAGTCCCATCAGGACGTTCACGCAGTACTTAGCCAGCTCGTGCTGGAATACGGCTTCGACACTGATCAGGCATATGCTCTTTCGTTGGCATACTTCGTCGGCCACGAGAACTTTTACGAAAATCACCGCAGCCCGGAAGAGTTGTCCGAAATGATCGACGGAGTTGAGCGGGTGATGGAGGCATTGATCGACCTGACGGCCATGCCTCCCCGTCCGTTCACGATCAGCAGCAACACACAGTTGCGACGGCTGCGCCGCCTCACCGGGAACGAACAATTGGCAATGGGCGATACCTCCGATGTGGGATTCTCCCGCAAGCACGGCTTGGCGGGCAACGAGGACTAGCGCAATGAATATCGGGTTCATCGGCGGTGGAACGATGGCCGAGGCTATCCTGGGCGGGATGCTCAACGCCGGCGTCGCCGAAGCTGGCGACGTTATGGTGGGAGAGCCGGTGCCGGCGCGGCGAGACTACCTTGCCGAGCGGTATGGGGTAGAGGTCTCGGGCGAAAACGGCGCCGTGGTCAACGCATCCGAACTGGTTGCGCTGGCGGTGAAGCCGCAGGATCTCCCGAAGGTTTACGCGGACATCGGCGGTTCGTTCGGCGGCGGGAAGTCGCTTATGTCCATAGTGGCCGGCGCCACGATGACTTCGCTTGCCAATGGAATGAAACACGATGGCATCATCCGAGTCATGCCCAACACGCCAGCGCAGATCGGCGAAGGCATGACGATGTGGACCTGTGCGTCCTCCGTGAGCGAGGCGCATCGGGAAGCCACCGACGCCATGCTCTCCACCATCGGCGATGCGATCTACGTCGATGACGAAAAATACCTGGACATGGCGACCGCGCTCAGCGCCAGCGGCCCGGCATACGTGTTCCTCATCGTTGAGGCCCTGATCGACGCCGGCGTGTACGTCGGATTGCCGCGCGACGTGTCTCGACGGCTGGCGTTGCAGACAGTGAAGGGAAGCGTGCAGTTGGTTTCCGAAACCGGCCGGCACCCCGGCGAGCTCAAGGACATGGTCACCTCGCCGGGCGGCACCACGGCGGAGGGCTTGCAGGCTCTCGAACGCGCCGGCGTGCCGGCGGCCCTGGTCGACGCGGTCAATGCCGCGTACCTGAAATCCGTGCGCCTGGGCCAGAACTAAGCCCCCGCATTTACCCGGCAACCCGTCATGCTTGAGCTAATCACCCTATTCATCACGCTGTGCTATCTGCTGCTGCTGGCCCGCATCATCCTGGGCTTCGTGGTGCAGTACATGACGATGCAGGGGAACGGGGCGCCGGATATTCTGGTTCGCCTCTACGATGTGGTGTTTTCGCTGACCGAGCCGGTGCTGGGGCCCATCCGGCGGATGCTGCCGCAGACCGGAATGATCGATTTCAGCCCGTTGGTGGTGATGATTGTGCTGGTGGTGGTTCAATACGCTCTTCGAGCTTTGTTAGCCTAGCGTCTGACGCGGTCCCACTATGGGGCGCAAAGGAGAGCGCTGGTGTCCGGATCAACGTCTCCGTCGCCGCGCAAGTCCTGGACGGCGGGGGGTCTTCGTCCGCCGGACTTGGAGCGGCTGCGATCAGCGTACGCAGAAGGGTTGCCTAAAACCACCCACGCGTCGCCAAGCCTGGTGATCCTCTGTGGCTTGCCTGGTACCGGCAAGTCCCATTTCGCCCGCGAGTTGGTCCGCCGCGCGCCGTTTGTGTGGCTAAACAGCGACCGGACCCGCAAGCTGCTGGTCGACCGACCGAGCTACAGCCGCAGAGAGCACCGTCGGGTGTTTTCCGCGATGCACGTGCTGACCCGGGGCTACCTGCGGGACGGGTACTCGGTGGTGTTCGACGCCACCAATCTGAACGAGAAAGTGCGGCGTCCGCTTTATGAATCTGCGGATGCGGTGGGTGTCGAGCCGTCGATAATCCGGTTCACCGCCCCTTCGGAGCTGGTGCGCCGTCGCCTGACGGACCGGGCCAAGGGCGTCGGAGAGGCCGCGCAGAGCGATGCTACCTGGGACGTGTACTCGCGCATGGCCGTCGCCGACCAACCGGTGCCGCGCCCGCACCTGCTGGTCGCCGGGCCTGAGGATGTGGAATCGGTGTTGCAGGAGACGCTGCGGCTTACCGGGGTTTGATGAGCGCAATAATGAGGGTGAAAGCCCTTACCCCGCCCTCTCCAAGTTCAGCGCCAGCAGACGCTCCAGGATCTCCCCCTCCGCCAGGTCCGCCGGCCACCCGTAGGCGTCGGCCACCGCCGCGTCGAGACGGGCGTGGATGTTGTCCAGCCACGTCGGCCGCTGGTTGTACAGGTTCGTCAGCGTCCGCCTCCGCAGCTCCGTCGCGCTGATCCCATCCGGATTCAGCCAGCCCTCCCGCAGCCGGTTCAACTCCGCCGCGGCCGCGCCGATGGCCTCCCGCTGCTCCTCCGTCGGACGCGGAAACGGAAACGTCTCAAAGCACGTTGTCGGTGTGTAGCGTGGCCGCGTTTCCAACTGCGTTCCCATCGCCAAAGCCCAAAGCTCGTGAAAGCGCGAGTGCAACACGCCGAAAGTGTAGTCGTCGTCTCTTGCAAGCGCAATCGTGGCGCTGTCCGCCAATACTTTGCCCGCTATCCAGGCAAACAATCTGTGCTTGGACACTCTTGGAGTCACGATATACCTGTCAATGCTTTCCAGAGCCTGCCTCATATCAGGTCGGGGACGTTCGTGCAACCACCAGCTTGAAATCGTTGATCGAGAGCGCTCTCGTTGCGGCCTTACATGAGCATCCACGTACTCAAAAGGTGTTTCGTACAGGACCGCTTGGTCTAAGGACAAATCAACAAAGTCGATGATCCACATGCCTCGGGAACGGTCCGTAATGTCGCGCCCATTGACCCACGGCCTGAGCACCCCCTCATTGCTTTTGCCATGCGGGTTGGGACTGGCGAGCATTTCTTGCGCCAGTCCGCCGGAAATGTCGAACGGGCCGCCCTTGGTGTCGCCCATGAACGCGATGCCAAGGTTTTCTCCCAGGCGTTTCGCCGCCGTCAGGTCAACCCCGGCCGTCAGGTTGGCGTTGATAGCTGGAGCCGGCTGCCCGTCCAGTTCGCGCTCGGTCTCGGAACCGTCGTCGAAACCGACAATGGAGATGTGCACCGCCGCGCCTTCCAGCACCCATGGGTGATCCGACCACGCCATGAAGATGTCGCCGGTTTCCTTGATGCGCTGCAACACGCGCCGGTTTGCGCCGCCCCTTATCCCCTGCGTCGCCAGCAGGCCCGCCCGTTTGACCGCCCCAGCCTCAACCGCTTGCTGCGCTTTATCGAACCAGTAGCACACCAGGTCCGCCTCGGCCGGCACCCTGCCGTCGTATTGCCGAAACAGCGCGTCCACGTACTCGTCGCTCAAGCCGGTGCGGAGCAGTTTGCCGCCCAAAAACGGCGGGTTTCCCACGATAAACTCCGCCGCCGGCCATTCCGGTTCCGCCGGGTTGTCGGGGTCGCTCAGGTCCAGGATGGCGTCGGTCTGCCGTATCGTGTCCAGCGGCGTCAGGATGGGACGCTGAGTATAGGGAAACCCGTTGGCCTCGTGCCACTGGATGTAGCCGATCCACAGGGCGGTGCGCGCCAGTTCCGCCGCGTAGTGGTTGATTTCCAATCCCAGCATTTGGTTGGGCTGCACCTTGGGCGTCAGCCCAGGCCAACCCCGGGCGGCGGCAAAGTCAATGACCGCCAGCTCCAGGTCCAGCAGCGACCGCAGGGCGATGTACAGGAAGTTGCCGCTGCCGCAGGCCGGGTCCAGCACCGTGACCGAGTCCAGCCGCCGGCGAAACGCCTTCAGCCGTTCCCGCGCCGCGTCGGCATTGTCTTCCTCCAGCAGGAGGTCGATTTCCTGCCGGGCGGCGTCCCACTCCCGGCGCAGCGGAGTCATCACCACCGGCTCCACCACCAGCTCGATGTCCTCCGCGCCGGTGTAATGCGCGCCCGTCTGCGCCCGCTTGGATGCGTCCAGCGCCCGCTCGAACAGCGTCCCAAATATGGACGGCTCGATGCTGCGCCAGTTGGCGACGACCGCCTCGCCGAGACGCTGCATCGCACCGCTGCTGAGTTCTACCGGCGTGTCGCCCCGGAACAGGTCGCCGTTGAAGGGGGTGATTTCGTACGTGCCGAATAACCCGCCCGCGGCCATCTGGTCAAAGAGGTTAGCCAAAGCCCGGTTGGACAAATCGGGACGCCGCCGGTTGACATGCAGGATGTCGGAAAGTATGTCCTCGGGCAACAAGCCCGCATCCTCCGCGTAAAGGCAGAAAACGATTCGATTCAGGTAACGGGCCAGCAGTTCCGGGTCGGCCGTATATCCTTCCATATCGGCGACGATTTGGCTGAACAAGTGAGCGGTGTCTTGCGTGACGGCGGCGACACTGCGTTGGGGTCGCAATGCGTCCGGATTGTGGAAAACGTTGTGCAGCAATTCCAGGTTAGCCGGTTCGGCCAGTTCGGACAGCGCGATATTGTGCTGTACCAGTTCCATTCCCGGGAAGTTGGTTTCAATGCGTACGGTTTCGAAGGACGAGGCCACGATGAGCGGTGGATTTTTGAGGTGGCGGGCGTAACCCACCGCCTGGACCACGGCCTCGCTCAGCTGACGGTCCCGTCCTTTGAATTCCCAGACGAAATGGCCTTCCAGATAAGCATCGGCGAACCCGCCTGGCACGCGCTTTTCGAAGGTGAAGACTTCCGAATCGCCGTGGGCGACCGGGGTAGGGTGTCCTACCATCCCGCAGATGTCGAGGAACATCTCCTGCGCGGCCTGCTTTTCGCCAAAATCTGCGCCATCCCATTTGGCGATGAAATCACGCGGCGTTATTGTCGGCAACAGCGGCATCATAAGGGTCATCGTAGTCAAACTGGCGCCGTCGGGCTTCCGTTCAATCTGACCAACCCTGATAGCCGTTCAGCCCGCCGGGGGCCTGAATGGAGGCATGGGCGGGGGCAAGTCTATGCTTTCGTCGGCAAGGGCTTCTTCTTCCGGTATGAGGAGGCGGTCGATGGTCCTCTGCTGCAAGGGAGTCGGGATGAAATCCTGGTTCGCTCCCCGTTCCCGCGCTTCCCACAAGAGGGGTATCAGCGAATTGACGTCGGCAACCAGATCCGTTACCAGCGCTTCGCCTAACCAGTCCTCATAGTAGTTGTCGTGCAACTGGTCGGCGATGGCCTGCAAATGCCTGATTTGCGGTTGCTGGAACTCATCGGCCAGCAGGCCGACAATATCCCGGCGCAAGTTGTGCGAGCGGTGCCGCCAGTTGCGGTCCTCGGCGATTGCTTTCACCGCCTGGGCCACGGCGCCGGAAGCTTTGTCCGAAGCCTGCACCCGGTCGCCCATGGTATGCAGTTCGTAATTGGCCTGCTCCATCAGGCGACGGCTGAGGTCGGTGTGGCGATTGGCTTGCGCAAGGGACATGATGGACAGGTCTCCGGAGGCGCCAATGCAACAGCCGCATTGCCGCCTGGTGAGAGGGGTTAGCAGGACTATTATCGAACGCGCTAGCTGTAAGTGCCTGTCGCAGCCTCCAGCGCTGCGCCCGCCAACTCGCGCAGGTCCACGCCGTTCAGTTTCTGGCCCTGGACGCCCATGAGCCGGAGGGGTCGGCCGGGCCTGGTGATGCTGATGCGGTCCAGGACATCCTGCCAGGCGGCAAGATAGTCGCAGGTCCCGCCGCCGTTGGGGTCGTCCGCGCCCTCGATGCTCTCGCCGGGCGGGAGCCGGACCGCCGTAACGGCGCAGGGATCGTCAGCGGGAGCAAGCATCATCACTGGCAGGTCGTCCTCGGAAAGCCCAGCCTGGTCCAGCAGGCCGCGCACCGTGGCGGAGACGCCATGCATGCCGAAGACCACCAGGTGGGCAAAGCTGGCGTCCCGCTTTTCGAACTCGGCGCGGTACCTGCGGAAGATGTCGTGGGAACCGGTGGCGTTCGGCTTGACCAGGAACAAGGCCATGGCCGGGAAGCCATTGGACTCGATGGGCGCGGCGGCGAGATCGTTCTTCCAGCGTAGGAGCTTTTCGTGGTCGTGTTGGTCGTAATGGTGGGACATGGTCACCCTCTAATCGCCGTTGTATGCCTGTCGAAGCCGGCTGGCATCGATCTTCACCATGCTGATGAGTTCGTTGAGCACGGCGGTGGCCCGGGAGCCGTCCTGCATCATCTCGGATAGATCGGTGGGCACGATCTGCCAGTGGACGCCGAACTTGTCCTGGATCCAGCCGCATTGGATGGGCGAACCGTCCTCAGTCAGCCGGTCCCAGTAGTCGTCGATCTCTTCCTGGGAGTCGCAGTTGACGACGAACGAAATAGCCGGCGTGAATTCGTAGGCGGGAATCCCGTCGAAGGTGGTGAAGCGCTGGCCTTTGATAACAAAGGACACGACGTGACTGCCCGCTCCCGGCCCATCGGGCAGGGCGGTATCGTCAACAATGCGCGAGTCCCGGAACACCGAGACATAGAACTCCGCGGCCTCGCGGGCGCAACCGTCCGTCCACAAGAATGGAGTAATCTGAGGGGCATCGTAGGTCATGGCAAACCTCATGTCGGGCCCAGTCTGCCGGGTCCGACTAGATACGGAGGATTGCGGACCATTATGCCACGATCAGCCGGCGTCGAACTGCACCAGGATGCCGTCCGGGTCGTAGACGTAGAAGCTGCTCACCCGGCCTTCAGCGTTGGTCCACACGTCCATCGGAGCGGCCAGGGGGACACCCTGGCCCGCCAGGTTTTCGGCGAGGGCTTTGGGATCTGGCACCGAGAACGAGATATGGCTGATGCCGACCTGGTCCAACTTGATGGGCGTGCCGTCGGGATCTTCGCCGGGATGGCTGGTCATGGTCAGGGTTGGTTTGGCTCCATCGGCGTAGGCGAGGCGAACCTGGCGTCGGGTGGCCCGGCTGTGGGCGTAGACATGGGGCAGCCCGCCCGTGGTGGTGTCCTGGATGACGTCGCTGACGATGGACATGCCCAGGGCCTCACAATAGAACTTCAAGGACTCGTCGAGGTCCCTGACACAGATGGCGATGTGGGATACCCCGGTGGCGTGCATCGGCATGGCGTAACCTCCTGGGTTGTGGTGTTGCGGTTGACGTTGGCCGAAGGAGGATCAGCCTCCGCCGCTGTCGAACTGCACCAGGATGCCGTCCGGGTCGTACACGAAGATGCTGGAGACCTCTCCGTTGGCGTTGGTGAAGCCGTCCATGGGGCCGGCCAGATCCACGCCGGCAGCGATCAATTCGTCGGCGAGAGCTTTGACATCGGACACGGAAAAGGAGATGTGGCTGATGCCCACCTGGTCAAGCTTGATGGCCGAGCCATCGGAGTCATCACCCGGGTGACTGGTCATCACCAGCGTGGGAACGGCCCCGTCGCCGTAGGACAGGATGGCCTGGCGGCGGGTGGAACGGTCGTGGGCGTAGACGTGGGGCAGGCCGCCGGTGGAAGTGTCCTGAACCCGGTCTACGGTTACGGTCATTCCCAGGATGTCACGGTAGAATTTGAGGGATTCGTCCAGATCGCGGACGCAAACGGCGATGTGGGAAACGCCACTGGAATTCATAGCCATGGCATGGCCTCCTCAAGTAGGGCGGGTGAGGCAAGTATCAGCAATCGGTCGAAATGGTACTGCCGCTACCCGGGGATGTCAAAACGGCGGCGGGTGGCGTGCCGTCCCCAATCGTCCACGCGTTTCCACACTAGAATCAGGGCGCCCAGGCCGAGTAGCATGGCTCCCAGGTCCGTTGCCGGGAAGGACCACCAGACGCCCCAGGTGCCGAAGACGTGAGACAGGCCGAAAACCCAGGCCAACAGCAGCACTACGCGTTGGGTCATTGTCAGCACCACGGAGGGCCACGCCATGCCCAGGGCCTGGAAGGCGATGGAACTGACGAACTCGATGCCGACGATGGGCAGGGCGAGCAGAGCGATACGGAGCGCGTCACCAGACTCGGCGGGCAACGCCTCACGGGTTGAGAAGAGGGTGACGATGTAGCCCGCCGTGGGTATAAGTAGGGCTACCATGATCGCCCCGCCCACCGTGGCGCCAAGGCAACTCTGCCAGATTGCCTGGCGCACTCGGTCGTAGTATCCCGCGCCGTAGTTGTAGGCCGCCAACGGCAAATAGGCCATCGCCGCCCCGATGAATGGGGCCAACGCGAACTCCAGAACCGCGTTTATGACGCCGAAGAGCGCGATGTAGGCGTCGCCGCCCGAATATTGGCTCAGGATGTTGTTGATGACCACAACGACGATGGACCGAGCGCTCTCGATGATGAAGATCGGAGTGCCCAGCGCCGCAATCTCCCGGGTCAACTCCAATCGAGGGATCAACGCATCCCCGCTGATCCGCAGAGCGCTGTGCCCGGACAGGTAGAACCAAACGGCGAAAAGAACGGCCCCGCCCTGGGCGGTCACGGTGGCGGCCGCGGCGCCGGTTACGCCCCATCCCAGCGCCAGGATGAACAGTGCGTCCAGGATAACGTTCAGGACCGCGCCGCCGGCCAGCACGACGGTCGCTGTGCCGGGCCGGCCCTCGGCCATCATCAGGTTGTTGACCGCTATGGCAATCATGGTGAACAGGCTGCCGGGCAGGATGATCACCAGGTACTGGTGGGCGTACTCAACGGTGTGCTCCGATGCGCCCATCCAGATCGCCATCTGGTCCAGGTGGGTCAATCCGGTGATGGTGACAGCCAGGTAGACCGGGACGAGGATCGCCAGCGACGAGCCGATGGCCCGTGACGCCCGGCGCGGGTCGCGGGCACCCAGGGCACGGGAGACTACTGACATCGCACCCAGTCCGGGCAACAGCCCGATGGCCACAGCCGCAATTTGGACCGGGAATGCCGCCGACAGACCGCTCAACGCATTCACGCCCACCACGTTCCCGATAAACGCGCGGTCCACGATGCTGTACAGGGCCATCACGATGATGGCGAACGTGGGCGGGAAGGCCATCTGCAGCAGCAGTCGCCACATGGGCGCGGTGCCCATGGCGTCAGCCTGCCGCGTGGATCGTTCTGAAGTTGTCATGAACCTGCTAAATTGCCGTTTTGACCCGTTTAACGCCGTGATGCTAAAATTCAACGACCACGCATTATAAAAAGATCAGGATGCCAGCGAGCATTCGCCTGGACACCAATCTCCGTAGAAGCGAGATGGGACGGGGTACGTCAAGGAGGTGTCAAATGTCCGGACATTCCAAGTGGTCGACAATCAAGCGCGCCAAGGGCGCGGCCGATGCCAAGCGCGGCGCGCTGTTCACCAAGCTGGCGCGCAACATCAGCTTGGCAGTTAAGGAGGGTGGTGGCGGGGACCCGGATATGAACTTCCGCCTGCGCATCGCCATCGATCAGGCCAAGTCCAACAACATGCCGCAGGACAGCATCACCCGCGCCATACGCCGGGCCACTGGCGAAGGCGGAGAGGGGATGGAGGACCTGGCTGAGGTTACCTACGAGGGGTACGGGCCCAGCGGCGGCGCGATCTTGGTGAAGGCTCTGACCACCAATCGTAAC
Organism: Dehalococcoidia bacterium; assembly: GCA_034428455.1. Classification (GTDB taxonomy): domain Bacteria; phylum Chloroflexota; class Dehalococcoidia; order Lucifugimonadales; family UBA3495; genus Bin87. The sequence goes on along the minus strand of DAOUHZ010000147.1, from coordinate 108,731 downwards.
CGGACCGCATCCGAAGTGAGGTCCGCGTTCAACAAGGGCGGCGGCAACCTGGGTGATGCGGGCTGCGTTGCCTGGAACTTCGACAGCCGCGGGTTGATCACCCTGGAGATTGACGACGAGACGGTGGCGGAAGAGTTGATCCTGACCGCCATCGACGCCGAAGCTGAGGACGTCAATTTCGAGGATGGCATCCTGGAGGTCTATACTGCTCCGGAAAACCTGCTGTCCGTAAAGACTGCCCTGGAGGGCGAGGGAGCGCAGCCTTCGTCGGCGGACGTGTCGATGGTGCCGAAGACGGTGGTGCCATTAGAAGACAGAGCCGCCGAGCAGACTCTGAGGTTGCTGGACAGCCTGGAAGAACTGGCTGACGTGCAAAAGGCGTACACCAACGCGGACTTCCCGGCGGACGTGTTGGAACGCTACGGGTCCGCCGCCTGATGCGTGTCCTGGCCATCGACCCCGGAACCATGCGGATGGGGTATGCCGTCCTCGATGCCGAGCCGGCTCTGGAAGCGGACGATTACGGCGTGGTGCCCATGCGCCGCGATATGCCCATCGAGCAGCGCCTGTACCAGTTGCACACGCACATCCTCAACATGATCCACGTGTTCCAGCCGGACGCCATCGCGGTAGAGGACCCGTTTGTGGGCCGGGGCGAGCGGTCGTTCGCCAAATCGGCCTTGGCCATCGGGCAGGCGCAGGCGGTGGTGCTCATCGGCGCGGCGAGTCAGGGGATCCCGGTGCACCGGTATTCGCCGGCCGACGTGAAGATGGCGGTGACCGACTACGGCCGGGCCAGCAAGGAACAGGTGCAGCAGATCGCCGCTTCGCGGTTGGGTTTGGACCACCAGCCGGAATCGGACGCCGCCGACGCGCTGGCCGTGGGTTTGTGCCACCTGCAACGAATGCAGGCTGACGACTTGCGGTCCCGCGAGATAACGCCGGGTAAGGAACTTTAAGCAGTGTTGGTCGGCGTGCGGGGCGCGCTGGAAGCCGTCGGGTTGGACTGGGTCAACGTGCAGGTCGGCGGGGTCACCTTGCAGGTGTCCGTGCCAGCGTCATCGGTGGCGGCTTTGGGCAGCGTGGGCGAGCAGGTCCGGCTGCACACCATCCTCAGAATCCAGAACGAGCAGCCGGTGTTGTACGGGTTTGCCGAAGCAGGGTCGGTGGAGCTTTTCGGCGCGCTGACAGGGGTCTCAGGCATCGGTCCACGCTCGGCGATGGCCATCCTGTCTGAGTTGGGCGAGGACGGTTTCCGGCAGGCGGTGGCGTCAGAGGACGTTGCGGCGCTGGCCCGCGCCCAGGGAGTGGGACGGCGTACCGCGCAGCGGGTCGTGCTGGAATTGCGCGGCAAGCTGCCCGATGCAGATGCCGGATCGCCGGTTCTGGTGGCCGCGGCCGGGACAGATGCCGAGGCTGTGGAAGCGCTGACGGCCCTGGGTATGACGCTGGCCGACGCGAGGCAGGCGGTTGCCGGATTGGATCTATCACCCGACGCTTCGGTGGAAGACAAGGTGCGTCAGGCGCTCATTGCCATCGGTGGCGGCTAGGGTGATGGCTTATAATGTGCCTGCCGGTTTGCCGGCTTCGGTTTGGTTCGGTACGCGCCAGAGTGGGGTATTGACATGACCACAGCAAAGCCGCAAGCGTTGTCCACGGAACGCAATGTGTTCGACGGCATTTACTACCCGGATGAGGATGGCGTTCCCTTGCCTGACGGACCGGAACAGGAAATCCACTTCGACCGGGTTACGCCGGTTTTGCGGGCTTATCTAGAACAGTACTACGACGTAATCGTGACCGGCGACACCTTCCTGTACTATGAGCGGGGCAACCGGCGGGCTGTGGTGGCGCCGGACTGCCACGTCACCTTTGGCGTCAACCGGGATGATATCCTCCCGCATAATTCCTATTTCACCTGGCACTTGGGCCGGGTTCCCGACTTCGTGCTGGAGATCGGATCACGGAGTACGGCGCGGGCGGACTTGGGCCGGAAGCGGGATTTGTACGCCTCCCTGGGCATCGGCGAATACTGGCGTTACGATCCCTCGCCGGACAGCCGGCACTATGGCGAGCCGCTCGTGGGCGAACGGCTGGAAAACGGGCGGTACGTCCGCGTGGATGTCGCGCCGGGAACCGACGGCATGGTGCGGGGCCACAGCCCGGCCCTGGGAATGGACTTGTGCTGGGACGACGGCCGGCTGCGGTTTTACGATACGATCAGGGGTGTATGGGTCCCGGACTACTACGATCTGAGGGAGGCGCGCGAAACGGCGGAGGAACGCCTCGCCGAGGAGCGGGCTGCCCGACGGGCCGCGGAGGCGCGGATGGCTGAGATGGAAGCGGAGTTGCACCGACTGCGGGGCGAAAGATGATACGGAGGAACCATGCCTGACTTTCAGCTGGTAGCGGATTTCGGCATGATGGGCGACCAGGAGCAGGCGGTCCAACGCCTGTCCGCCGGCGTGCGCGAGGGATTGGGATATCAGACGCTGTTGGGCGTTACCGGCAGCGGCAAGACCTTCACCATGGCGAACATCGTGCAGGAGGTGCAGCGTCCGACCATCGTCATCGCCCACAACAAAACGCTGGCGGCCCAGTTGGCAACAGAGTTCAAAGAATTCTTCCCGCACAACGCCGTGGAGTATTTCGTCTCCTACTACGACTATTACCAGCCGGAAGCCTACATACCCCGCTCTGACACCTACATCGAGAAGGACAGCAGCGTCAACGAGGAACTGGACAAACTGCGGCTGGCGGCCACCACTTCGCTGCTGACCAGGCGGGATACGCTGATCGTGGCGTCGGTGTCGTGCATCTACGGCCTGGGTGACCCGTCGGACTACTTCGAGATGGTGGCTCGGGTGGAGGTGGGCGAGGAGTACAACCGACGCGCGCTGCTCCGGCAACTGATCGACATGCAGTACGAGCGCAACGATACCGATCTGGCTCGCGGCCGTTTCACCGTGCGCGGAGACACCCTTGAGATTGTGCCGGCGTATGAGGAATTCGCGGTGCGGATCCAGTTCTTCGGCGACGAGGTGGAGCGCATCCTCACGCTGGACACCTTGACCGGCGAGGTGCTCAACGAGCGGAGCGAGTTTTCCATCTACCCGGCCAAGCACTTCGTCACCAGTCGCGAAAAGCTGGATGCGGCCCTGATCGACATCGACGCCGAGATGAAGGAACGGGTCGACTGGTTGCGCCAGCAGGGAAAGCTGCTGGAAGCGCAGCGCCTGGAGCAGCGTACCCGCTACGACATGGAGATGCTGGACGAGACCGGGTTCTGCGCCGGCGTGGAGAACTACGCCCGGCACCTCTCTCGGCGTCCGGCCGGCAGCCCTCCGTGGACCCTGCTGGACTATTTCCCCGACGACTTTCTGATGTTCGTGGACGAGTCCCACATGACCTTGCCGCAGGTGCGCGGGATGTACAACGGCGACATTTCTCGAAAGACCACGCTGGTGGAATACGGGTTCCGCCTGCCGTCGGCGCTGGACAACCGGCCATTGCACTTCAAGGAGTTTGAAGACCACATCAACCAGGTGGTGTACGTGTCCGCGACGCCGGGCCCCCTGGAGCTGGAGCGAACCAGCACCATCATCGAGCAGGTAATACGGCCCACCGGGTTGCTGGATCCGACCATTCAAGTCAAACCCACTGACGGGCAGATCGACGACCTGCTGCACGAAATCCGCAAGCGTGTGGAACAACAGGAGAGAGTCCTGGTGACCACGCTGACCAAGCGCATGGCGGAAGAACTGGCCGATTACCTGTCGGAGGCCGGGATCCGGAACCATTATCTCCACTCGGACATCGAGACGCTGAACCGCGTGGAGATCCTGCGCGACCTGCGGCTGGGCATCTATGACGTGGTGGTGGGCATCAACCTGCTTAGAGAGGGCCTGGACCTGCCTGAGGTCAGCTTGGTGGCGATACTGGACGCGGACAAGGAAGGGTACCTGCGCTCCACCACCTCGCTTATCCAGACGGTTGGTCGCGCCGCCCGCCACGCCTCCGGGCACGTGATCATGTACGCCGACCGGGTGACGGACTCGATGCAGAACGCCATCGACGAGACCTACCGTCGGCGGGCCATCCAGGGCGCGCACAACGAACGCCACGGCATCGAGCCGCAGTCAATTCACAAGGCGGTGCGGGACATCACCGAGGGCCTGCGCGGCGTAGCCGAGAACAAGGCCGCCTACCAGGTGGCACGGGAGGAGATGTCGCGGGACGACATGTACCGGGTGATCAAAGACTTGGAGTTCCAGATGAAAGAGGCCGCCCGCTCCCTGGAGTTCGAGAAGGCGGCCCACCTGCGGGACGAGATGCTGGAATTGAAGAAGATCATCGTCACCGAGGAGAAGATCATGGCAGTAGCCGGCGCGTAATTCTACCAGCGTCGGGCCAAGTTGGCGACAAGGTTGTAGACGAACCAGCCGTCGTCAGGGAGGAAGGTCTGGGGCTTGGCGGTCTGGGCATCCCGCATCACCCCGATACCATGTCCGTAATGGTTGAAGGGTACTATGTGCGAGGAGATACCCTCTACCTGTCTCATGCAGTCAAACGGCTGTTCACATAGTCGTGCAGTTCTTGTAGCACGGCGGCGTTTTCTTCCAGCGTGAATTCGTCCACCAGGTAGTCGTGCTCACCGCTTACGCCGCTGACCGCGCCGGAGTCGACCAGGAACCGGATGCAATCGGCGTCGGTGTCCACGTCGGGGAGCAGGTTGCGGCCAACCTCCAGCGACAGGGCGGCGACCAACCCGTATCCACCCCAGTTTGACGTGCTGGATATGATGAGCCGGTCGCAGCCCACCACGGCGGGGTGGTCGGGCAGCTGATCCGCCTGGGCGACCACATCGGCCAGGTTGCCCATGCCGATCTCGTTGCCGCCATCCCCGATGCCGATGGACGGCAACCCACACTCGAACAGCCGGTCCACGCGAGCGGTCTGCGGCGTTATGTCCCGCCCGCGCATATTGCGATAGATGCCGTCGGCGTCCCGGGAACACCGCTCGATGGAGATCAGCAACGCGGGGTCACGCTCGGTGATGGTTTCCTGCACGAAATGCTCGTTGATTCGAGGATCATCAATGATGGGGAACCGGATGACCGGGGATGGGTCCCGATGCTTGGCGCGCCAGGACGCCATCATGTAGGCCATGGGTTCGTCCGCCGCGTACATGACCCGGTTGCCCAATTCCTGCAAAGCGTTGCCGATGGCGAAAGCCCCCGGCGGCCCGTCGGTTTCCGGCGCGTCGCTCATCAGGATGTAGAAGCCGGTGGCAATGATCACTGGGCCCGAATGGACCAGCGCGTAACGGGCGGCCTGAGTGCAGAAATCCGCTGGCACGTGGGGGCGCAGCGCGTTGATGCCGCGCCGGTCGTGGTCGAGAATGATGTCTTCGATGGTGCGCGTCATGGTGCCCCCGGTCAGATTACGGCGTAGTCGGAGTCGCGGCGGTCGGTGATAAACATCTTGCCCGGAGCGTGGGTGATCATCAGCGGCGGCTTGCAGTTTAGAGCCACGGCTTGGGGAGTTACCCCACATGCCCAGAAGACCGGCGTTTCGCCAGGTTTGATTTCTACCGCGTCGCCGAACTCGGGGGCGTCGATATTACGGATGCCGATGGCGTAGGGGTCGCCGATGTGGATCGGAGCGCCGTGAGTGTCAGGGAACCGGGAGGTCACCTGCACGGCCCGCACGATCTGTTCTTGCGGGATGGGGCGCATGCTGACCACCATCGGACCGGAGAACATGCCGGCCGGCCGGGTGGGAATGTTCGTGATGTACATCGGCACGTTGCTGCCGGCTTCCTGGTGCCGCAGGGGTATGCCACAGTCAGCCAAGGCGGCTTCAAAGGAGAAACTGCAACCTAGAAGAAAAGACACCAGATCTTCCCGCCACACGTCGGCCACTGATGCCAATTCGGCGGTCATCTCCCCGTTCTCGTAGATGCGGTAAGCGGGCACGTCGGTGCTGATGTTCGCGCCCGGAGCGGTGAACGAAGGCTCGACAGAGCCCGGCTCGATAACTTCGAGCAAGGGGCACGGCTGCGGATTGCGCTGGCAGAAAAGCAGGAAATCGAACGCCAGATCCCGGGGCAGCACCGCCAGGTTCGCCTGCACGTGCCCATTGGCTAGTCCGGAGGTTACGCCGCCGTACTCTCCGGCGCGGATCATCCGGCGCAGTTCGGCGGGTTGCGTGGGGAGCATTGTTGCGGTGGTCATGGTTGGTCTCCAGTGGGGGCGGCGGGTTTAGTCGACCCTTTCTTATGCTAGAATTGCGCCGTTCATTGCAATGATAGACAGGTGACCGGCCAGCGTCAATTTCGCCTTGGGGTCACCGGCGGATCACTCCAGCAGTCAGGAAGCCGGTTTGTACAGCGTGTTTTTGCTCACTCGCCCCGGCGATGCGATGACATCTCTCGCGGGCCAGATCGACCGCGCCGGATTGTCGTGCCGGGCGGGCAGCGACGTCTTGGAACTCGAAGATGTGGCGCACACCGACAAGCTGGACGTGGTGCTGCTGGATATGTCAGCGGTCGGCATCGGCGCGCAGTCGGTAATCGAGCGAGTGAGTCAGCTGTCTCTGCCGACACTGTTGGTGATGGATGAGACGGCCATCAGCCAGTACGACCCGGCGATCAATCCTGACGATTTTATTGTGGCTCCCCTGGCTCCCGCCGAACTGGTAGCCCGCGTCGGCCAGATCGTTTACCGGCGTGACGGGCAAGGGGGCGAGCAACAGATCCGGGTAGGGGAACTGACCATCGACCTGCAAAGCTACGAGGTAACGATGGCCGGCCGGCGCATATCGCTGACCTACAAAGAGTTCCAACTGCTAACCCTGCTGGCGTCCAATCCGGGTCGGGTCTACACGCGAGAGGCGCTGCTGAACCAGGTTTGGGGGTACGACTACCTGGGCGGAACGCGCACGGTGGACGTGCACATCCGGCGGCTGCGGTCCAAGTTGGAGGATCCGGACCACCTGTTCGTGGAGACTATCTGGAACGTCGGGTATCGTTTCCGGGATGTTGCGTCCGATTGACGACGCCGCAGTCCGCAGCGTCTTGCCGGCGATCCGCTCATCGGATCAGTCGCTGATGTTGTCCTGAACCCGGGCCAGGAACCGGTCCCTTTCGGCGGCGATGCCGGCGTGCTTGGGATCAGTTAACTCCGGGTCGGCGTCCAGGATGACTGCGGCTTCCTGGCGGGCCAGCGCCATCAGGTCTTGATCGAACACGTTGGCAATGCGGAGCATGGTCTGGTCGCCGCTCTGGCTGGTGCCGAAGATGTCGCCTTCGTGGCGCATCTGCAAGTCGATTTCGGCCAGCTTGAACCCGTCCCGGTTGTTTTCCAGGGCTGACAGCCGTTCTCGCGCCCGCTCCGACTCCGATTCCGACATGAGCAGGCAGTAGCTGCGATGTTCGCCCCGGCCTACCCGGCCGCGGAACTGGTGGAGTTGGGCCAGACCGAAGCGGTCTGCGCCGTCGATCATCATCACCGTCGCGTTGGGCACGTCGATACCCACTTCGACCACGGCAGTAGCTACCAGGATGTCCAGCTCGCCGTCTCGGAACTGGCGCATCACCTTATCTTTCTCCCGGGACGACAGCCGCCCATGGAGCAGTCCCAGGCGGAGATCCGGGAACACCTCGTTGGACAGGCGTTTGTGCTCCTCGGTTGCGGCGCGCACGTCCAGGTTTTCTGACTCCTCCACCAGCGGGCAAATGATGAACGCCTGGCGGCCGGCCTCGACCTGCTGACGGACGAAACCGTAGGCGGCGGCGCGCTTGTCTTCAGGCACCAGCCGGGTGAGGATGTCCTGGCGGCCGGGTGGGAGCTCATCGATGGTTGACACGTCAAGGTCGCCGTACAGGGTCAGTTGCAGCGTGCGGGGTATCGGCGTGGCGGACATCATCAGGGCGTGGGGCTGCTCCGGGCCGGCGCCCCGGAGCGCAGTGCGTTGAGCCACACCGAAACGGTGCTGCTCGTCGGTGATGGCCAAGGCCAGTTTGGGCAGTTCTACTCCGTCCTGAATCAGAGCGTGAGTGCCAATCAGCAGGTCCAGGTGGCCTTCGGACGCCAGGCGCAGCACCTCCCGCCGCGGCGCGGCGCGGGTGCTGCCTGTCAGCAGTCCCACGGTGAAAGGACGACGCAGGCTCGGCAGGTACGCGGAGAAGACGTTGGGCTGTTGCAACGGGTGCTCGAAACTCGAGAGGAGACGCCCGACCGTGGCGAAGTGCTGTTCGGACAACACCTCAGTGGGCGCCATCAGGGACGACTGGCGATGGTCGGACGCGGCCGCCAGAATGGCAGTCAACGCGACCAGTGTCTTTCCGCTGCCGACTTCGCCCTGCAACAAGCGGCTCATGGGCGGCGTGCCGCGGGCCATGTCGGCGAGGATTTCGCCGATGCAGCGCACCTGCGCCTTGGTGGGAGTGAAGGGCAGTTCGGACAGGAACCCGTCCACCGCCGGGCCACTGTACTGCACCGGGATCCCGGTGGCGTCGCGCTCGCGATGGCGTCGGCGGCCCAGGATCGACATTTGGAAGGCCAGGATTTCGTCGAAGGCCAGGCGGCGGCGCGCCCTGTCGGCTTGGAGCAAGTCCGGCGGGTAGTGAGCTTCGCAAATGGCCTGCCGGAGCCCGACCATCTGAGTTCGCGCCAGGGTGTCCTCGGGCATGGTTTCTTCAACGCCGCCCAGGAACCGCTCCAGCGCGCTCCAGGTGAGGCTCCGCAGATTCCGTGCGGTCATGCCCTGGGTGAGACGATATACCGGGGTGACGCGTCCAGCGTTGAGGGGTGGAGCGGATTCAGTGACGACGTCATATTCAGGGGATTGAACGGTCAGACGGCCACGGTTGAGTTCCGCTTTGCCGTGCACCACCATGTTGCTGCCGGCTCGAAGGCTGCGCGCAAGAAATCCTTGTCCGAACCACTGGAGGTCGATGCTGCCGGTGTTGTCTCGCAACGTTCCCTCTACCAACTGCAACTTGCGCTGGCCAATGTTGGCGGAACGTATGTCGAGCAGCTTGCCCTCCAGGGTGAAGGTTCCACCGGCGTAAATGTCGGCGATGCTGGTGACGTCGGCTCGGTCGTCGTACCGGCGCGGCAACATGTAGAGCAGTTCCCGAACCGTGCCGGCGCCCAGGGTCTCCAGCCGTTGCACGGTTCGGGCATCCATGCGCCGGATTGCCGAGACCGATTCCTCCGGGTCGCCCGACGGGGTGGTAAGCTTGGGACCGGCGTGTGACCGCCGGCGCACGGGCACATGCCGGAAGGCATCGCCACCGTCGAAGAGAGGGGTTGCCGGCGCAGGGTCGATCTCCGCCGGTTCCCCTGAGTTAGCCCGCGGCGGACCGTCCGGCTCCCGGCTGGGAGTCTCGGTCTCACCGGCGAGGGCTCTGCGCCAGGCCGAAACCCATTGGCGGCGCCGTTCCTGCGGAAATTCCCGGTACGGCGCCGATATCAGCGTCGCAACGCGATTCGGGTCATCATCGAGGAACGCGCGGAGCTCAGGTTCCCAGCGCTCGATGAAACGGCGGATGCCGCCGCTTACGGCGTTGTCGCCGAAACCCTTGTGCTCCTCGAGGGCAAGGATTTTTGCGAATGCGTCGCGCCAAACGGGAACGGTTTCGCCGCGATGCGTGTCCATTCACTCGACTCCATGCCGAGCTCGTTCGTGTTCGGAGCGGCCGGCGGCCGTCAAGGGAGGGTAGACACCGCAACCGCGCCCGGCCCGATGTGGGTTCCGATGGCGGAACCGACCTGTAGGGTGTAGGTGTTTTCGGGATTTACCAGGTCGGACAGGCGGTTGCGTATTTCTTCGGCCGGGCCGGCGTCCGTGGTATATGCGACGGCGAGCTTGGAGGCCGGGCCTTGTTCGCGCACCAACTCCTCCAGGCGTTGCAACCCGCGCCGAAGGTTGCGGGGACGGTCGACTGGGAGAACCTCACCGTTGGCCACCTTGAGGATGGGCTTCACCTTGAGCAGCGAACCCATGAACGCCTGGGCTTTGCCGATCCGGCCGCCCTTTTGCAGATATTCCAGCGTGTCCACCATGGCAAACCCGTAGCTTCGACCCGCGCGGGCTTGCGCGGCGGAAACAACCGAATCCAACGTCGCATCCGGCGCGGCGGCGTCCTCGGCCGCGGAGATGACCTGGAGCATGTGCCCGACGGAAGCAGTGGTGGAGTCGATGACGGTCACTGCGCCGTCGTCGAATTGGGACGCAGCCTGTGCCGCGGAGTTGTAGGTGCCGCTGAGTTGTCTGGCCACGGTGATGCAAACCACCTGGTCGCCCGCAGAGACGAGCGGTTCCATCGCGCTGGTGAAGTCGCCGGGCGTGGGTTGTGACGTGCCGGGCAGTTGAGGCGAGGACTGGAGGCGAGCGTAGAACTGTGTGGGATTGATGTCGATCCCTTGGCGAAATGACTCCTCTCCGAACAGGACATAGGCGGGGACGATGGAGATTCCGAACTGTTCGACGGTTTCCCGGGCAATATCGCAGGTACTGTCGGTGATGATCTTTATGGCCATGCGGGACGCTCCTTGGCCGGCTCGCGCCTGGGCTGAGTTATTCGACGGACACAAGATACGGATAATGGGGCTGGCCACCCTCGTATACGTCCACCTCCGCCCCATCGTAGGACTCTTCCAATTCGTTTTGCAGGGCGGCGGCTGATTCGGCCGAAGCGCCCTCCCCCCAATAGAGGGTTATCACGCTATTTTCGTCAGCAGCGGAGTGTTGCAATCCCGCGCGCGCGGCATCATCGGCGGTGTCCGCCAAGGCGGCCAGTTTACCGTCCAGGATTGCCATATATTCGCCCTCGCGCACGTCGCGGCCGTCGACCACCGAGTCGCGTACCGCCTGGGTCACCTCCAGGGTTTCCACGGCAATACGCGCCGCCTCCATGTTGCCCAGGTTGTCGTCCACTGGGAGTTCGGGATTGAACCCTAGCAATGCCCCCGTACCCTGGGGCATGGTGCGAGTGGCTAACACGTGCAACGAGATTTCGCCGGTGTCGGCTTCCGCGGCCTGGTTGGCGGTGAGAATGACGTTGTGATTGTTGGGAAGCACGATAACGTCAGTGGTTCCGGCGGACATCGCGGCGTCAATGATCTCGCTGGCGCTGGGGTTGAGGGTTTGCCCGCCGGGGATGATAGCGGCGCAGCCGGCGTCCTGAAACAGGTCCGCCAGACCCTTCCCCGACGCCACAGCGATCACCGAAATGCCCGGCCGGATTTCGGCAGGCCGCGCGCGTTCCCGGTGACCGGCCGTCCAGTCGCGATTCTGGAGGCTCATGTTGTCGATTTTGAGCTCATCCAGTTCCCCGAAACCGATCCCGTAGCTCAGGGCCGAACCGGGGTCGGTTGTGTGGACATGGACGCGAACCGCCTGGCCGCCGCCGATGACCACCGTGGAATCACAGATGCCGGAGAAACCCATTCGCAGCGCGTCAGCATCCAATTCCTGGCCGTGGATGACAAACTGTGTGCAGTACCCAAATTCCTCCGCCTCGTGCGCTTCCAGGAAGTCCGAATCAATAGCCACTGAAGCGGTCTGCTGCGGGTTGATGACTCCCCCGACGCTGCGGAGGCCAAGGTCGATAGGCGGTCCGGTCTCGCCGATCAGGTGCTGCAAGGCGCCGCCGATAATAGCGACTACGCCCAGGCCGCCCGAATCCACCACCCCCGCTTCCTTGAGCACCGGGAGCTGTTCTGGAGTCAGGGCCAGGGCTTCGACGGCTCCGGCGTAAGCCACCTGCCACAGTGCGACCACGTCGCGCTCGCCGGCGTCGTTGGCTCGCACGGCAGCGTCTGAAGCCCCTCGAATCACCGACAGCATCGTGCCCTCGCGGGGTTGGCTGACGGCCCCATAGGCGGAGTCGGTTGCCGAACGAAACGCGGCCACGGCGTCGGATGAGTCGATTTCCACCGCGCCGGCGACCCCATCGGCAAAGCCGCGCAGCAGTTGGGACAGGATGACGCCGCTGTTGCCACGGGCTCCCCAGAAAGCGCCGGTGGCGATGGATTCGGCAACGTCGCCCGCGGTTTCTGCATGAGCGTCCTGGTTCATCCGGTCGATGCCGGCACGCAGCGTGAGCAGCATGTTCGTGCCGGTGTCGCCGTCGGGCACCGGAAACACGTTGAGTGCATTTGCCGCATCCCGGTAAAGTTCCATGTACGTGACCGCGCCGAGCATGGCCTGGCGCAAATCGGTGCCCCGCAAAGTTGTGGAAAGCGATGTCATAACGCCCGCAGTATTCACATAGTAAAGTCGTCGCGAGTATAGCACAGCGGGTTCTCTGCGCTATGTTTGCGAGTATGCACAAACAGGTGAGTCATGGATTTGCCGGCAGGCACCAGACGTGGCAAACTCTTCGCATCCAGCGACCAAAAAACACGAGGCGCTTATGAGTCAGCAACTCCCGCCCGAAGTCCTTAATCTAATAGACGCCGCACTGACTGAAGACCAGGCGTTCAACGATCCGACCACCCAAACGCTGATTCCCGATGGCGTGATGGGAAATGGCATGTTGCGGGCCAAAGCCGACGGCGTTCTGGCCGGAGGGTTAGTTGCGGAGACCGTGTTCCGGCGGATCGACCCGGATCTCGAGGTAGCATTGCTGCTGGACGACGGGGCCGGTCTCGAACCCGGTATGAATATTGCCAGCGTGGTGGGATCCGCCGCCGCGATTCTGCGGGCAGAGCGCACGGCCCTGAACTTCATGCAGCGGATGAGCGGGATTGCCACCGCAACCAACCGGTACGTCCGCGCGGTGGAGGGAACGGCGGCGCGAATCGTCGACACCCGCAAGACCGCCCCGGGTCATCGGTACCTGGACAAATACAGCGTGCGTATGGGCGGTGGGTACAACCATCGCATCAACCTGGCAGACGGCATACTGATCAAGGACAACCACCTGGCCGCGCGGGCGTCCCTGGAAGAACCGTTGGGGGCCGTGGTGCGCCACGCCATAGCTCAGGCGTCGCATACCATCCGCGTGGAGGTGGAGGTGGAGTCCCTGGAGCAGGTCCGGGAGGCGGTGGAAGCCGGCGCGCACATTATCATGCTGGACAACATGCCGGTGGACCTGATGCGTGAGGCCGTGGGCATCATCGCCGGCCGGGCATCCATAGAGGCTTCAGGCGGCATCACTTTGGCAACGGTGCGTGAGGTGGCCGAAACCGGAGTGGACCTCATCAGCATAGGCGGACTGACCCACTCCACCGACGCCCTGGACATCTCACTGGACCTGGAGTTTCCTGACTGACCGTGACGCCGTTCGGACGCTTCCCTTGAACGCGGGCAGCGCGCGGCGGTATATTGCCCATGCCAGATTACACACACCAAGCGCAAGGAGCATTCCCCAATGGCCCGTTTGAGTGACGTAACCCGTGATCAACTTGCCCCTGAGCACCAGGAATTTTTCGACTCCATCGCCAGCAGCCGCGGCAGTGTTCGCGGTCCATACGGCGTGCTACTCAACAGCCCGGACCTTGCGGCGCGCGTAGCCCACACCGGCGCCTACGTGCGGTTCGACCTGGACATATCCGAGGCCCAAAAAGAAATCGTCATCTGCGCCACGGCCCGGGAGATCCGTCAGCAGTACGAATTTTCCGCCCATGCCCGCCTGGCGCGCCAAGCCGGAGTGCCGGAGGACGTGGTCAACGCCATCGCCACCGGCAAGGCTCCAGAGGGCATGAGCGGCATCGAGGCATCGCTCGTGAAGTACGTGCAGGAGTTGTTCCGCAACCACAAGGTGAGCGACGAGACCTTCGGCGAGGTGTCCGGTCATTTCGGGATGCAGAAGACGGTGGAGATCACGGCGCTCATGGGGCACTACCTCCTGGTAGGGCAGATCCTTTCCGCCTTCGAGGTCGAGCTTCCCGAGGGTGTGCAACCGGAGATCACCTAGCCGCCGTCGGACGGCGCAGTCACGGCGCCCGATAGCATCAAACCACGCCCGTCCCAAGGAGAACCGACTATGGAACCCCTGATTCGCAACATCAAAGACTTCCCCGCCGGAACGCCGGCGCGTCTCATCAGCGCCGACGACAATCCGGCCCTGGTCACCCTGGCCTATTCGGTCATCGAACCCGGGGGAACCAGTTCCCATCACATCCACGAGTGGGAGCATGAGGTCTACATCATTGAAGGCAGCGGCACGCTGGTGGCCGACGGCAAGGAATACCCGGTGAAAGCCGGCGACGCCATGTTCATTCCGCCCATGGTGGACCACGTCACCCGCAATGATGGCGGCGACGGCAACATCCGCCGGATCGAGATCAACCCGCTCTCCGCGGCCAGCGGCAACGCTCGTCCTGGCGGGTCAGAGCCGGGCGCCGGAACGCCTCCGGTGATCCGCAACCACGCCGATCTGAACGCGGAAACCGGACACACCATGCTCGGTGGACGGGACGGCTGCCCCAACTACCTGATGCTGTACAACGGCGCCATGCAGCCCGGCGCGGTGAGCCATCCCGAAACGGGCGGGCACAACCACGAATGGGACCACACTGTGTTTATCCTAGAAGGCACGGGCACGCTGGTGGTATCCGGCACGGAGTACACCGTGACCGCCGGAGACGCGGTGCGGGTGCCGCCGGGTGAGCATCATCAGTGGAAGAACGAGACCGACGCCCCCATGCTGCGGGTCACGTTCAACGACATTGTGTCGGAAGGTCACGGCTGAATCAGGTCGATCAGCAGTAGCAGAAATGAGGCAATCGCGGCATTGTAAAGCGCGGTTGCCTCGTTTGCATTTCAGACCGGCGAGATTGGTTTTCACATGGCGGATTCCACGATCATTCAATCAGTGCGCGGGCGCGAGGTTCTGGACTCTCGCGGTAACCCCACAGTTGAAGTTGACGTAACGCTCCGCGGCGGCGCTTTCGGTCGCGCCATCGTTCCGTCGGGAGCTTCCACTGGACGGCACGAAGCGGTGGAGCTGCGGGACGGCGACCCCACTCGCTACGAAGGGCTTGGCGTCCTGCGCGCGGTTTCAGCGGTGAACGACGTGATTGGCCCCGCCGTATGCGGGGAATGCAACGCGGCCGATCAGCCGGGGTTGGACGCCCGCCTGCGGGATCTGGATGGAACCGGCAACAAGGCCAACCTGGGGGCCAACGCCATCCTGGGACTGTCCCTGGCTGCTGCCCATGCCGCCGCTAACGCAGCTGGACAGCCGCTTTACCGATACTTGGGCGGAGCGGACGCGTGCTTGGTCCCGATGCCCATGGTTAACATAATCAGTGGCGGTCGGCACGCGGCCGCTGGCCTGGACATGCAGGACTTCCTAGTCATCCCCGTCGGCGCCGAGAGCTTCGCCGAGGCACTGCGGATGGTGGTTGCCGTATACCGGGCCGTGGGTCGGGTATTGTCGCAGACCGGTTCCTACGCATATGGCGTTGCGGATGAAGGCGGTTATGGGCCGCTGTTGCCCTGCCACGAGGACGCGTTGGGCCTGCTCTACGACGCTACCCGGTTGGCGGGATACCGGTGTGCGCGGGACGGCGATATCGCAATTGGGTTGGACGTGGCGGCGACCGAGTTCGTTGCCGGTGATGGGAACTACGCACTGCACGCCGAGGGTCGCACATTCTCTGCCCTGGAGTTAGTGGATCTTTTTGTGCATTGGGGTAGGACCTACCCGATCATATCGATTGAAGACGGGCTGGCCGAAGACGATTGGGACGGCTGGGACTACCTGACCGAAAAGCTGGGTGGTTCGACCCAGTTGATCGGCGACGACCTGTTCACGACCAACCCGGAACGCCTGTCGCGCGGCGCGGATAATGGCATCGCCAATGCGGTGCTGGTGAAGCCCAACCAGATCGGGACGTTGACCGAAACGCTGGACACCGTGCGGTTGGCCCAGGAGCGGGGATATCTGCCGGTGATCTCGGCGCGCTCCGGCGAGACTGAGGACACGACCATTGCGGACTTGGCGGTTGCCACCGGAGCCGGCCAGATCAAAATCGGTTCGATCACCCGCTCCGAAAGGCTGGCCAAGTACAACCGGCTGCTGAGAATCGAGGAAGAGCTGGGAGACCGGGCCCGCTTCGCCGGTCGAGACGTGTTTGCGCGGTTCCTTCCGTCATGACAACCGCCTCTGGGCTGGGGATGGCGATCCTCAGCGAGCACGCATCACGCCTGGGCCTGGAGTTGTCGGACGAGCAGTTGGCCCGGTTCGCGGCGTACCAACGGCTGCTGGCTGACGGGAACCAGCGGGCAAACCTCACCGCTATCACCGATCCCGAGGGGATCCAGGTGCGGCATTTCTTCGACTCCTTAACTGCCGTACTCGCATTCGATGATTGGCGGGATAGCTTGCGGGTGGTAGACCTTGGATCCGGCGCCGGGTTTCCGGGTGTACCCCTCAAGATAGTCTTTCCCGGCATCCGTTTGACGCTGGTGGAATCGGTGACCAAGAAGACGGCGTTTCTCGATACGCTCGTTGATCGTCTGGATCTGGGTGATGTGGACGTGGTTACTACGCGGGCCGAGGAATTGGCGCGCACGGAAGGCTACCGGGGACAGTTCGACCTGGCGCTGGCTCGCGGAGTGGCGCCGATGTCGGTGCTGGTGGAGTACGCGCTGCCCCTATGCAAAGGCCACGGGACGCTGGTGGCGTGGAAGGGAAAGGACGGGCCGCTGGAGACGCAAGCGGCCAACAATGCGCTGTCGGAGTTGGGTGGGAAAGTCGTCGGTGCGCTTTCCATGAACGAACTGTCTCCTCCGTTGCCGCCGGACCGTTGGCTCATATCGGTGGAGAAGGTGCGCCGAACGCCGGGCAAGTATCCGCGCCGGGTTGGAGTGCCCGCCAAGCAGCCGTTATAGTTCGATAGCGGCCGGATCGACGCGGCCGTCTTCGCTCCAACCCCGGGCGCGATAGTAGTCGGCGATCATCCCGCCCAACTCGTCCTGCGTGAGCCCTACGCCGGCGGCGGCACCATCGGGAAGAGGTTCTGTCAGAGTGCGGCCTGGGAGAGTGTCGTCGGATCGTCGCCATCCCCACCGCTGGTTGTAAGCCTTCTTGAGGTCGGCGACGTGGGCGGCGGCGCGGCGCAACTCGTCGGCGTCGAAGTCATCCCAACCGGTGACCATGCGGTACACCGCAGCCGATTCCTCCCAGAAATCGTCGAAAGCGCGGCGGAGGAACTTGCACCAGATGAGCGAATCCAGCGCGGCCGCAAAATCCTCGCTGTCGGCGGCGATTTGACCACGCCGATGGTCCACGGTCAGGCGGTCCACCTCAGGCGAGAAGTCGGCGTCGTAGGCGGAGGTGCGGTTGTGGCAGGCTCCGCGCGGGGTCGTCGCCAGCCCCAGCGCCAGGGTTTTCAGGCTGCGAGGCTCATAACCGGGCATCTCAAGACCCTTAACCTGCATGGCCCACGCCTCCGATCCACCGCCCACCCGCTCGGCTGCAAGCCGGCTGCCCTCCGCCAGCAGATTGCCCAAACGCCCGCGGCGATGGCCGATGTCATCCAACAGGTCGATTACGGCGAATCCGTCGCCGAAGTCCGGTGCGGCATCGGAAACGCCGTTCGAATTGCCAAAGTGCAGGGATGGCAACAGCCCTCGCTCCGCCGTTTCCATGGCCCAGGCGATGACCCCGCCGGCGGAAATGGTGTCCAGCCCCAGTTCGTCGCACCGCTTCACCGCTCGGATGACCGCATCGGGGTCGCCGACCCCTACCAGCGGACCCAGGGCGAAGAGGCTTTCGTATTCCAGGCGGGCGCTGACTTCGCCGGCGCGCTTTGCCCCTTGGTCTTTCGTGCCCACCGTGACGATCTTTTCGCAACCGATGGTGCAGTTTGCGCAGTGGGCGGAACGGGTGGATTTGGTCTGGTGAAGGGCCTCGCCGCTGACCGATTCCGCATCCTCGAAGGTGGACTGCTGGAAGTTGCGCGTGGGCAGAGTGCCCAGTCGGTTGAACACGGACACGTTGGCGATGGTTCCGAGCTCGCGGTACTTGGCGGTAGCGGCGCCCAGGCTGCGGCGGCTGAGATCTCGGGCGTATTCCCGCAAGGCGTCGGGATGTGCAACGGGCGGATCCGCATCGCGATATCCGCGAAGGGCGATTGCCTTGAGGTTCTTGCTGCCCATGACGGCGCCGGGGCCGCAGCGCCCCGCCTGTCTACCCCCGTCGTTGGCGATGCTGGCAAAGCGGACCAGGTTCTCCCCGGCTGGCCCGATGCAGGCCACGCGCACGGGGCGACGGCCGCCGTCATCCAACTCCCGTTTGACCGCCGACTCGGTGTCCATTGTGGAAAGGCCCATCAGATGGCCGGCCGGTCTGGCGCGGGGAACACCGTCGGTATCGATGTGGAGCAAAGCGGGACGGTCAGACCTGCCGGTGAGCACCAGCGCGTCGCCGCAGGCACGTTTGAGTTCAACGGCCAGGTGACTGGAGGATAGCCCATCGGCGATGAAGCCGGTCAGCGGAGACCGCGTCATAACGGCAAACTTGCTGGAGGTGGTAAGCCGAGTGCCGACCAGGGGACTGGTTACGAAAATCAGCGGGTTGTCGGGTTCCAGCGCGGAGTCGAGCAATCGCGTCCTTTCAGCGTGAGAAATCAGTTCGCCGTCCAGGTCTGCCGGGGGCCCGCCATAACGATGCAGCAGCCACGTGCCCAATCCGATGCCTCCGATGGTTGACCGGAGCACTGACCGGGGGATTGCGTCGCGGCGATATTCCCCGGTGGTCAGATCAACCACCGTGGCGTATCCACGGTAGCCATAAAGCGCAGACATGGCGTTATCCGCCGGCCTGATTTGACAAAAGGAGGAGTGAGTCGCCGGCTACCCAATCCGAACGCGTGTCTAATTCCGGCGGCAGAAAAACCAGGCCATTTCGGTTCAGCGCATACCCGTCGGCGATGCTTATAGTCCCGTCATCGGATACGCACAACGCGTTGCCCACCAGCTCTGGGCACGCATGCCCGAGATCGTCCAGCAGCGTGGCCACGGGAGACTGAGATCCCACCACGAGGGAGATACTGCTGGCGCCGGCGCTAATGCGCGCCATGCCGAATAGCTCGACCGTGACGACCACGGAATCTGCGGCTGTGGCCGGGGAATTCATTGCGCCAATTCCAACGCCCGCGCCAGGTCCTCGGGCCGGTTGATGTTGAAGAAGCTGAGCAGGTCAGGGTCGAAGTGCTTGACGTCGCTTTCCGGGACGTAGCGGACGGAAACGTCGTCGAAAAAACCGGAGATCTTCAGCTGCCCGGCCCGGAGACGCTTCTCGATGGCTGGCAGGCATCGCCGAGCGTACAGCGCGTGGGTGGGTTCCGGCCGGCCGTCCACTATCGGCACCACCGCGTCGGCGCCGTCGCGCAGCCCTGCCAAGTGCGCCAGGAGGTCTGCCGACAGAAAGGGCATGTCGCAGGCCGTCACCAGTGACCACTCGGTAGATGAGGCGTACAGCCCGGTGTAGATGCCTCCCAGCGAACCGCAATCGGGAAACACGTCGATTGCGGTGAGGTGGTGGTCGTCCAGTGGCAGCGCCGCGGCGCGTCCCACATCCGCGACCACCACTACGACGTGGTGGGTGTCCACCGCCTCCGATGCCCGCCGGATTACGCGGCGGATGAGCGGTTCACCGGCGAAGGGCTCAACCGCCTTGTCGCGTCCCAGCCGACGGCTCTGCCCACCGGCAAGGATTACGGCGGTAATGTCTGAATTGATGACGGAATTCATCGCATCGTGCTGATCGCAGTTCTGATAAGCTCAGCATATCACCCGCGATTGGTAACCGCACGTGAACTGTTGTGCAAGAGTGCTCAGGCTCCGCGCTCGCCGAGGAAATTCCGCACGTGCTGCACGCACCATTCGGGATAGATGACGTTGACGCCGTGGCCCAGGCCGGGCCACACGTCCAGGCGACTGTTGGGGATTTCGGAGGCCATGAATTCCTGCTGCTCCATGCTGGTGGTCAGGGATTCGTCGCCGGTGAGCAGCAGCGTGGGCACGGTGATGTCCTTCAGATGCGGCCCGAAGTCGAGGCTGTCCAGATAGGTGTGGAGGGCCTGGCCGATGTCCCCCGGCGTCTTGTCCATCTCGGCGATGTACCAGTCCTTGAGGCCCTCCGCAGCATGGCGCATGTCCAGACGGAAGTTGATGGTTGCTGCGCTCCACGCGCCGATGCCACCCTGCTCCATGGTCGCCAGCCAGCTTCCGCCCGGGGTCTGGTTCTCACGGCGGGTCAGACGGCACGGTGAGTTGCACAACACCAGCGCGCGGCAGCGGTCCGGGTAGTCGTGGGCGAACTGCATGCCCATTATGCCGCCGAAGGACTCGCCGACGTACACTGCTCGATCCACGCCGGCGTCGTCGAGGATGGCCAGCAGGTCGCCCATGAGGGTGTCCAGGGTGGGCTGGTAGCGGGACGGGTCAATGGTCGACTGGCCCATGCCCCGCATGTCGGGTCGGATGACACGATACTCGCGGCTCAGCAGGGGAGGCCAGTTGTACCAGAACTTGCCGCTGCGGGAGAAGCCGTGCTGCAGCACGATAGCTTCGGGAGCCGACCGCCAGGGGTCGGTGAAGTCGTCCAGATAATAGTGCAGTCGAGCGTCTCCACGCTGGATAGTGGGCACGATGCGTCTCCCAATTGCGGTTTTCGCTCGTATACCATACCCTTGCGGCACTAGCAACACAGGCGGAACGCTCACGCGTACCCAGTTCGTCATTGCGAGCGTAGCGTGGCAATCTCGTTGGGGCCAGGATCGTCGCTACACCAACGGGATTGCCGCGTCGCTTCGCTCCCCGCCATCACAGGTTTGAGGAAACTGGGTGCGCATGAGAGGCGGAACGGAGGCAGGTGATGCCGGCGCGCACCGGAGCCCAATACATCGACGGAATACGTGAACGCGCCGCGGAGGTGTATATCGGCGGACAACGGGTGAAGGACGTGACGGCCCATCCCGCTTTCGCCGGCGGACTGCGCACCGTGGCCGGGCTGCTGGACATGCAGCACGATCCGGCCGTGCGCGGCGACATGGTTTACCAATCGCCCTCCACCGGCGATCCGGTCGGGCTGTCCTTCATCATGCCGCGCAACGCGGACGATCTGGCCAAACGCAGGAAGATGATGTCCAACTGGGCCCTGGCTTCGTGCGGGATGATGGGGCGCACGCCCGACTTCCTGAACGTGGCGGTGATGTCCATGGCGGCCGCGGCCGATTACTGCGGTCAGAACCGCCCGGAGTTCAAGCAGAACATCCTCGACTACTACGAGTACATCCGCGAAAACGATATTGTCATGACCCATACGCTGGTCAACCTCCAGCGCAGCCGCTCCGTGGGGCAGACACCATTTGACGACCGAACCGAGGTGGCCCTGTCGGTGGTCAAGGAGACCGACGCTGGCATCGTCGTTCGCGGCGCAAGGGTGCTGGCGACGCTAGGGCCGCTGTCGGACGAGATTGCGGTGTATCCGGCCCGCACGCGCCGGGTGCCGGTGGGCGAAGAGGGGAAGTACGCTTTTGGGTTCGCCATCCCCTGTGAGACCCCGGGCCTGAAATTCCAATGCCGCGACACCGTGGACTTGGGCCGGTCGCACTTCGATCACCCGGCCGGCAGCCGGTTCGAGGAGATGGATGCCATCGTATTCTTTGATGACGTGCTGGTTCCCTGGGAGCGGGTGTTCCTTTACAACGACGTCGCTCTTTGCAACCAGTGGGGCGAGCGCACCAACCGCAACGCGCATACCGGGCACCAGGTGGTCACCAAGAACGTGGTCAAGTGCGAGTTCATGCTGGGGCTGGCGTCGCTGATGGTGGAAACGCTGGGGTCGGGTGACCTGCCGCAAACCCAGCACCTGGTTGCCGAGCTGATCGAGAACCTGGAGATCACCAAGGCGTTGTTGGCGGCCTCCGAAGCCCAGGCATCCACCGACGAGTGGGGAATATTCTGCCCTGACTACCGGCCGCTGCTGGTGGCGCGGAAGCAGATGATTACCATGTATCCTCGCATGGCGGAAATCCTGCACCTGCTGGGCTCCAGCAGCCTCATGGCCCTGCCCGCCGAGGCGGACCTGAACGGGCCGCTGGCCGAGGACATCCACCGTTATCTGGACACCGATACGGCCACCGCCGAGGAGCGCATCCGCCTGTTCCGGCTGGCGTGGGACGTGTCGTGCAGCGCTTTCGGCGGGCGGCAGACGCTGTACGAGCGTTATTTCGGCGGTGATTCGGCCCGCAACGCCGCGCTGCTCTACCAGATTTATGACCGCACCGACGCGCGGAACATGGTCGACGAGTTTCTATCTTTGGAGTGAGGGCCGTGATTACCGTTGCTGAAATCAATATCGCGCCGGTCAAGTCCATGGCCCTGGTGCCGTTGACCGAGGCCAGATTGGATCTGGGCGGCATCGTCGACGACCGTCGGTTCTACCTGGTCAACAGCCAAGGGAGGCTACTGAGCCGTCGCCAGGTGGGAAGGCTGGCGCAACTGGTCACGTCGTGGGACGGTGACACCGGGCAATTGAGGATCACCTTTCCCGACGGACGAACCCTGGAAGGCCAGCCTCAGCTGGACAATCCGGTATGGACGATCATCTGGGGCCGGCGGGTTAGAGCACATCCGTTGAAGGGCGGCTGGATGCCGGCCATCAGCGAGTTCTGCGGCCAGCCGGCCCTGCTGATGATGTCCGATCTCCCGTGCCAGGTTTTCGACGAGTTTCCGGTCTCGGTTCTTTCCCGAGCGTCGGTCGAACACCTTTCGGGCCGGATGGGACTCACGGATGACGAATGCCTTGCCACCGACCGGTTCCGTCCAACGTTGCTGCTGGACGGATGCGAAGCGCACGAGGAAGACGGCTGGATGAATCGCACCATCTCAATCGGCGACGCCGTGGTGCGCATACTGGCGCCGGACCCGCGCTGCGCCATCGTTGACCAGGACCCAGTCACCGGCGAAACCGATGCCGAGGCGGTGCGATCGATCCTCAGCTACCGGCCAAACGCGCTGGCAGCGTACTTTGGTGTCTACGGCATCGTGGAGAAGCCCGGCGTGGTTCGAGTTGGAGATATAGTAAAAGTGACCTGATTGCGTTGGAGTATAGCCGCGCCACAGATTGGAGGCAGTGCAATGTCTGACACGATATCGACGACGGAAACAGGTCAAGTCATTCACCGGGATGAGTCGGGCGCGCCCGATTACACCATCAACCTGACTTTGTACTATTGCCAGGAATCCGGGCAGTGGGTCGGCGTCTGCGAAGAGTTGGGAACATCTGCTTACGCTGACACTTTTGGTCAGATGAAAATCGAGTTGCGGGAAGCGGTAGAGTTGCAGCTGAACGGGATGGAACGGCTCTCGGACATCCGCGAATACCTGGCGCTATATCATGTGACGATAACCCCGGTCGTTTTGCCCCGGCAGTCTGGGTTTGCCGTCGTAGGAACATTTCAGGGCGCGAACTGATGCGCCTGCTTGAGCGCGACGGTTGGACAAGCGGCGGTCGGCGCACTCATGGGATCCTTTACTACAAGAGATTCCCGGGGGAGAACCTCAGGCGTTCTACCGTCATTCCGGACAAATCAACTCCTTTACCAGATACCACGCTGGAAGCCATCCTCAGCGTGAAGCAAACCGGCATCGGTCGCGTGGCTTTGAAAGGATTGATTGATGCCGAGTAAAGGGCCAACCATGCCGACGGAGAAGGGCACCGCCATTGAGCGGCGCCCTTCTTTGATAACGGGAAGTTACGGGCGCAATGCAACGGATCAGTGCTGCACCAGCCCTTCTTCCATCATGGCGGCGATGGCTCCGTCGAACGCCTCGATGGTGAAGTCGATGTCGGCCTCGGTGTGCGTGCCGGAGAGGACGCCGCTGGTGCGAGACATCAGGTCCACTCCGCGCACCTGCAACGCCTGGCGCAGCGTGCGCTGAATGTCGGCGGGTTGATTCTTCAACCTTGACGCGTCCAGCCCATCGATGCTGCGCTCGCCGAAGAACAGGTGGAATGTGGACGCCTCGCCGTATACGGTGGCGTTGACCTCGCGCCGGTCTACGACTTCACGCAGTCCGACGCGGAGGCGTTCGGCCATGAGGTCGGCCTGGGCGTTGTAGTCGCCGGTGGCGACCAGTCGCAATGCGGCGTTGCCCGAGGCAGCGGCGTAAGGGTTGGCGTTGAATGTACCGCCGTGGAGGACGCGCTCGTAGCGGTCGTGGTGGCTGTCGCCAGTCTGGTGCATTACGGCCATGATCTCGTCGCGCCCACCGACTGCGCCGCCGGGCAGGCCGCCGGTGATGATCTTGGCCATGGTGCACAGGTCGGTGTCTACGCCGAGCCTCTCCTGCGCGCCGCCGGGCGCCCAGCGGAAGCCGGTGATGACTTCATCCAGGATCATGACGACGCCGTGTTCACGGGTCAGTCGACGGACGCCGTCCAGGAAACCGTCGGGCAGGGGCACCGTCCCGTAGGACGCGCCGGATGCCTCGGTAATGACGCCGGCGATGTTGTCGTCGCTGTTCAGCGCGTTCTCCAGCGCGGTGAGGTCGGTGGGGAGCACAACGATGGAGTCGATGGTGCCCTGGGGAATGCCGATGGACGCCGGCACGTCGAATGGAGGCAGGTTGCCGGGCATTACATAATCGTGCCAGCCGTGGTAGTGGGACTCCCAGCGGATGATCTTCTCCTTGCCGGTGTAGGCGCGGGCGACTCGCATTGCCAGCATGGTTGCCTCGGCGCCCGACCCGACGAAGCGCACCTTGTCGACGCAGGGCATGAGGGTGCAGACCCGCTCGCCCCATTCCAGCATCGATTCCGTGGGTGCGCCGTAGTGTGACCCGTCAGCCAGGACACCGGACAGCGCGGCGACCACCTCGGGGTGCGCGTGGCCCAGCAGCAGCGACGCGGACCCCATCCCATAGTCGACGTACTCGTTGCCGTCGATGTCCCACTTGCGCGGGCCGCTGCCGCGGGCGATGACCACGGGGAACGGGTCGGAGGTGTAGCCGTCGTGACCCGGGCTGCCGGAGGGGAACCGGGCCTGATAACTCGGCTGGAGTTCCCGCGAACGGGGGTTCATGCGGATGTACTGTTCCTGGATGGTTTCAGCCATGGTAGTAACTCCTGTGGTGGTGTCGCGGGTCAGTTGTCGGCGGCAACGAGAGCCTCGGGTTCACGCAGCGCCGCGCCGAACACCTCGGCAAGCTGAGCGCTGGCGGCGTCGACGGCCTGGCGGCCCTTGTCGATGACATGGGGGAGACCGAAGAAACCGTGGATGACGCCGTCGTAGCGGACGAGGGTGGTTTCCACGCCCGCGTCTTCCAGGGCGCTTGCGAAGGCTTCGCCTTCGTCTCGGAGCGGATCAAACTCCGCCGTAATCACCAGGGCGGGCGGTAGGTCCGCCGACAGGCGCGCCCTTCCGGGCGAAGCGAAGATGTTGTAGCCGGAGAGGTCGGTGTTGTCGATGTAGTGGTCCCAGAACCAGCGCATGCTGGCGGTTTCAAGGAACATACCCTGTCCGTTGACGTTGTAGGATCGCGTATCGTAGGCGTAATCGGTGGCCGGATAGACCAGCAACTGGAACGCCAAAGTCTGTGGGAAGTCATCCTGGGCCAGGCACACCGCCGCAGCGAGGTTGCCACCGGCGCTGTCTCCGCCCACCGCGATCAGGTCGGCGCGGCTGCCCAGGGCGTCGGCGTTGTGCATCGCCCACATGGTCGCCGTGAGACAGTCCTCGAAAGGCGTGGGGAACTTGTGCTCGGGGGCAAGGCGATAGTCGACGGAGATGACGACGCAGTTGCCGCCAACGCAAAGCTCGCGCGCCGTGACATCGGCGGTCTCAACGTTGCCGATCACCCAACCGCCGCCGTGGTACCAGACCAACGTGCCCCACGGACCTTGAGTCGCGGGCGTATAGATGCGAATCGGCACGTCGCCCGGTTCCTTGCCGTGCTCGTTGCGGATGATGAGATCCTCGACCTTGCCCACTTCTGGGCCCTCCGGCCGGGGACGATTGTTCATGATCTCACGGCACTCGTTAACGTCCATTTCCTGGAAGGGTTTGATGCCCATCGAATCGAACAACTCCAGGACGTGGGCGGCCTGGGGATCCAACAGCTTGCGCATCGCCGCAGGGTCACCCTCGTGGCGGCGGTGGTACTCCTCGGTCATGTCGTCCACCGCGCCGCGCAGGAACCGGCAGGCATCGCCCATCGCCTCGCGCGCGGTGTCCATGATGCTGGCCATGCCGAAGAAACCGTGGATCATCCCGTCGTAGCGGTTGCTTTCCGCCGGCACGCCCAGCTCGTTGAGCAAGCGTCCGTAGGCTTCGCCTTCGTCGCATAGAGGGTCGTATTCCGCGGTAATGATCAGCGCGGGCGCCAGTTCGTCGATGGCGTCGAAATCGGCGGACAACTGTAACGGAGCCGCCAGCGGATCGCCGGCCTGGGAAGGGTCAGCGAGGTACTGGTCCCAATACCAGATCATAACGTCCCGGTCGAGGTTGTATCCCGTCCCGTTGTCGATATACGAGCCGGTGTCGAACTTGACGTCGGTCACCGGGTAGACCAGGAGCTGCTGGCTGACGCGGAAGTCGCCGGTTTCGGCGGCCTTGATGGCAACCGCCGCCGCCAGGTTGCCGCCAGCGCTGTCGCCGCCCACCGCCACGACGCCAGGCACGCCGCCCAGTTCCGCGGCGTGGTCACTGGCCCAGATGGTGGCGTAGTAGCAGTCGTCGAAAGGCTCGGGGAACTTGGCTTCCGGGGACAGACGGTAGTCCACGGACACCACCACGCAGCGGGAGCCGGCGCACAGGTGGCGCGCCGTGCCGTCCGCCGAGTCCAGGTTGCCGACGACCCAGCCGCCGCCGTGGTACCACGCAAGGATGGGGAACGGTCCGTTCCCCTCGGGCGTATAGATGCGCACCGGCACGTCGCCGGCCGGTCCCGGGACGCTGCGGTCCTGGACTTTGCCGACCTCGGGTCCGGGCGCTCGGGGCCGCTGGGCCGCGTTGGCTCGGGCTTCCGCCGGAGTGACGGTGTTGGCTGGCGGCAAACCCAGGGCTCGGGTTGCGTCAATTACCTCTTGCGCTTGCGGATGCAGTGGCATGGTGAGCCTCCGTTTATGGCGTGCGCTGGAACGTGGGAAACTAACGCCGTTGCCAGCGAATCCCACCCGCTAGTAAATCGTTTGTACGCCGGTATATGCGACTATCTTCCCATCGGAAGTTACCAATGGGCAGTTGTTATGCATCGCCGTGGCAACAATAATCTGATCGGATGGGTCACGGATCTGATCGTGGGGAGGAAGCTGACCGTTGCCCGGCAACCGGGTTGACTGTATTGCGATAGCAGGAGACAGGTCAATGACGCGCACCTTGGGGTAAGCGAGGGCGTTTTCGAACCAGTCAGACAAATCGGCACTAATTTGTATGCGGCCACGCTGAACGAGCATGGCGACTTCCCAGAGTGTAGTGGCACAAATTCCGATCACGCCGGCATCGTCGCTCTCTTGCGTCAAGATAGCGGTAATTTGCGACGAACGAAGCTGCGCAAGACTTTCTACCCACCATACCCAAATATGGGTGTCCAGTATGATCACGTTGGTGACCCCTCACCGTCTGGATAAACAGGGTCGAAAGGACGATCATATTTAAGCGGCAATCCCCGCAGGGGATAAGGATTGCCGGAGGCTTTGGCGCGGGCAATCTGGGCATACGCGCGCGCGCGCTGGCGTTCCTCGTCCTGGGTTGCAGTATCGTCGTCCGGGTCAACCACGAGTTGAAACTGTCCGGGGCCTACTCGCCAAGCCTTGGCCTCTTGGCCATTCTTGACATAGTTGCCAACCTGTTTGCCGTCTCTCGCCATGCTGCCGTTCGAAGGCATAGTGTTTATGGAATTGGGTGTATAGGGCCCCATCAAATGGGGACGCAGACACTCGCGCGTCCACACCCGTGGAATTTCCCCCTGCTTCCGCAGTTCGTAGATTTCATCCCAGAAACTCATGGTGTGCCTCGCAGGTACGCACAGGCCGCCGGAATACGCCGTCATGGCTTTCCCGCGGCCTGTGTCCCCAACGCGTTATCTTTAGGCGTTCCGGTTGGCGTAGTCTTCCCGCGCCCGCTCGAGGGCTCGGCCTCGCCCTGCCTGTAGCGTCTCGTGACGTTCGTAGGCCCAGGTGTTGGACGCGATGGTCGCCTGCGCGCTGCCCTGGAAGTGGGGCATGACGTGGCGAGCCATGAGCTCGTAGCTGTGCAGCATGTGCTCCCGCGCCGCCCAGTCCACCGTCTGCACCATGAACGCGCCGAAACCGCCGCTGCGCTCCTCCAGTCGCTTGATGCCCTCGATGCAGTCGTCCGGCGTGCCGATGATCCATGCGCCGCGCTCGGCCATCACATCGATGATCTTGTCTGGCGGCCCGTCCACGACCTGCGGCCGGCCCATGGTGTGCTCGAAGTACTCGCGCTGGTAGCGGCCAGCGCCGACGCGCGCCTGCTCAAACGCCTCTTTGCGCGTGTCGGCCAAGTGCACCGGTAGAACCATGCGCCACTCGAAGCGATCGACCGTCTGATCGTGCTCCGCGGCCGATTCCTCGCAGATGTCCCACAGTTCACTCAGCTCGAGCCCCTGGGGCGCTTTGGGGTCGCGGGGAGTGGTGATGGTCAGCACCGACGCGCCGTGCTTGCCGGCCAGGGCGACGCCCGACGGGGTCTGTACCGAGGCCACAGAGATGGGCATGTGCGGGGTCTGGTAGGGGCGCAGCTGGAGCATCGCCTCGTTCAGCTCGAACCAGTCGCTCTTGTGCGTAATGGGCTCCTTCTCGGTGAACAGCCGCATGATGACGCCGAGGGCTTCGTCCATGCGCAGGCGCTGCTTGGTGGGATCGATGCCCATCATGTAGGCGTCGCCCGGCAGCGCGCCGGGGCCGACGCCCAGCATCACGCGACCGCGGGTCATGTGGTCCAGCTGGGTCATCCAGTTGGCCACCATGAATGGGTGGTGATACGGAAGGCTGACGACGCCCGTGCCCAGCTTGATGTGCTTGGTGCGGTCGGCTGCCACGCCGATGAAGATCTCCGGCGAGGAGATGATCTCCCATCCCGCGCTGTGGTGCTCGCCTATCCAAGCCTCGTCGAAGCCCAGGTAATCCAGCCACTGCACCAGTTCCATGTCCCGTTCCAAAGCCAGGGTCGGATTCTCGCCGGCGCGGTGGAACGGACCCATAAAGATGCCAAACTTCAAGCGATCGGGTAATGCCATTGGGGAGCCTCCTCCTGGTCCGCGTCCGGCGGATGCGTAGCGAAGGACCGACGCTCAGGGGCGATATCCGTCGCCGGGCGATGAGCGCTTCGCTGTATCGCTGGGATTGAGAATGTTGGCCGCATTATATGGGCGGCGGCCGGCGGCGGCAAGCACAGGGACGGCTGAGAGGGTACGGTGCCAAGGTCGGCATCCGGTATGCTTAGCGTCACACCGTCCTTTGCCTCTATCGCGCCGCTACAATAGGCTGTAAGCGTCAAGCCAATTACACGCAACCGTGAAACGCAGCGAGGGAGAAATGAGGCGCCATTTGGAAACCGTTCGTCAAGCAGTCCTCCGTTGGCGCGAGAGCATTTCCGGCGGTAATAACGTTTGGCACGCCATGGTAGTGGGGCTGCTACTGATAGCCGCTGCTGTCGCTGTGGCAATTTGGCAATGGGATTGGCTGCGCGCTGGCGGCGTGAGCATAGAATTCAAGGGCGCGACGCCAGGTTCGGGAACTGATGTCACAACGCTGCGCAGGGAACCCAACAGCACCACGGTGCGGAACGTTGGCCTGGGCATCGCCGGAATTATCGCGCTGATATTCGCTTTCTGGCGCAGCCATGTCGCCGAGCGTCAAGCCGATACCGACCGACGTGGCTTATTCAACGAGCGTTACCAAAAAGGTGCGGAGATGCTGGGCAGTCCGATTCTATCGGTCCGCCTAGGCGGAATATATGCGTTGCAAAGTCTTGCCATGGAACAGCCAAAGCAGTACTACTTGCACATTATGCGTCTGCTCTGCGCGTTTGTTCGCTACCCTACACCAGACTCAACCGCGGGAAAAAGGCAGACTGAGGGCTACGTGGCTGCCAGCCGCAGGTACAGGATTAGAGAGGACACTCAGGCTGCTATGGATGCCATCATCGCCTGCCGACGAGACAGTATTGCCCTAGAAGAACGGCCTAATGATAAACCGAATTTGGGAAGGGCAGACCTCCGTGGAGCGCGGTTAGTTGGTGCAATCTTATCCGACGCGTGGCTAGATCGTGTAAATCTATCCGGTGCCAGGTTATCTAATGTAAACCTATCCGGTGCCAGGTTATCTCGTGCAAATCTATCTGGCGCAAGGTTAGAGCGTGCGAACTTATCCGGTGCGTGGCTGGTTCGTGCAGATCTATCTGGTACAGGGTTAGCTGATGCAAACCTATGCGGTGCAAGGTTAGATCGCGCGAAACTACCCGGCGCAAAGTTAAATCGAGCAATGGCATCCGACGCGAGGCTATCTCGTGCAACGCTATCCGACGTACGGTTTTCGGATGCAAATCTATCCGGCACATGGCTAGACCGCACGAATCTATCCAACGCATGGCTAGACCGCACAAATCTGTCCAGCACAAGGCTAGATCGCGCGAATTTATCCGACGCAAGGTTAGCTGATGCAAATCTATCCGGCACAAGGTTGTCTCGCCGCAATGGCTTGGATCCGGCAAATTGCCTAACTCATGCGCAGTTGGATGAAGCTTGCGTCGACCCCGACAACCCGCCCAAACTGGACGGCGTGTTCGACGCCGACACCGGCGAGCAACTGGTCTGGAGTGGCAAGCCGTGCCCGTCCGAATAGCCCGTTGCTCTGCCCTGCCGGCTTAGTTTGCTTGGACTCGAAGTGGGGTCGGTTGTCTTGGAGAGCAACCGTACGACGGTGGTCGCAAGGATTTCCGGCACATCAACTCCGCACGGGCGGCAGTCCCTCGTCCTCGCGTACGGCGTTGATGATCTCCAGGACCCGCTGCTGCAGGGGCGGGTTGGACAGCTCGAACTCGGTGAGCAGGCGGCTGTTGTCGACGAGGTAATTGCCGGAGTGTTCCCGGCCGCCTTCGTTGTCGAAGGAGATCTGCGCGTCCGGCAGGTAGCCGCGCACCATTTCCGCCAGGTCTCCCAAGCTGATGGCGGTGCCGCCGGAGTTGTAAACCGGATACTCGCTGCTGTCCACCAGCGACACGCGGACGAAGGCCTCGGCGATGTCCTCCACGTGGATGGGCAGGCGCATCATCTCGCGGTAGGGGAAGCTCACGGGCTCGCCGCGGGACGGCAGGGTGACGCAGCGCACGTGGTCCACGGAACCACGCACCTTGTCCGGGCCGGTGACGTTGGCCGGCCGGATGCCGGTGATGGACATGCCGTAGTTCTCGTTGAACATTTTGGCCTGGAACTCGTTGAAAATCTTGTGCGTGGCGTATTGGCTGTCGCCGTAGGTCGCCTCGTCCTCGTTGATCTCGCGGTCGCCGAAATTGGACTGCTGGCCGCTGACAGCCACGGAGCTGGCGTAGACGATGCGGTTGACGCCCAGCAGCCGGCCTGCCTCGAAGCAGTTGTCCATGCCCAGGATGTTCAGTCGCATCTGGTGGTGCGGATTGCCCTCACCGCCGCCCAGCAGGTAGGCCAGATTGATGATGCGGTCGGGTTGCGAATCGACGATAGCGCGGGTGACCTGCTCGAAATCGGTGATGTCCACCCGCGAACTGCGCACGTCTCCTGCGCCCACGCCGGGAATGTCAGGCAGCGGGTTGATGTCGGTGGCGTACACGTCCTCCCCGCGTTCGACCAACTTGCGGACCACGCGGGGCCCGATAAAACCGGAAGCTCCCAAGACCAAAACCGTCATGTTTGCACCTCCAGATGCGTGAGTGTCGATAGGTTTACGTAATTTACGCGCCGACGGGCACAAAAGTCAGAGCGATCCGGCATTGCCGCCCAATCACCGGCGAACGGCGACGAAGAACAACCGCCGGAACGGGTACAGGGTGAACCCATCTGGCCGCTTGGGGTATTCCACGTTCAAACGGCGCCGATATTCGGCGAGATAGGTTTCTCGTTCAGCGTCATCCAGGCCGTTGAGGATGGGACGCAGACCAGTGCCAGTGACCCACTCGAGAACCGCGTCGTCTCCAGTCAGGACGTGCTGGTATTCGGTAGTCCAGACGTCCAGATGGTTAGCCTCGGGTGCCAGCAGGTCATAGTAGAAGTCGGGGTCCTGCACCCACCGATTGCCCACCGCAGCGCGCAGGTCCTCGGACCCCAGAGACCCTCCGTTCGCGCCGCCGTTGTCCAGGGTTTCGCGCATGATCTGGTGCGACCGCATGTCCCACGAGAGTGGCACCTGGACGGCCAGGCAGCCGCCGGAGGGCAGCATGCTCCACAGTCGCGGCACCAGCTCGTGGTGGTCGGGCACCCACTGGATCACCGCGTTGGAGAAGAACACCGACGGCGTTTCGGATGGTTGCCATCCGGAGAGGTCGCCCTCCTCCCAACGGACATTGGCTGGTGCAGCTCCATCGACAGATGTCGATGCTTGGGCGAGCATCTCTGGGGAATTATCCATGCCTATGATATCAGCCTGGGGCCAATGGTCGGCCAGCAGGCGGGTAACGTTGCCGCTGCCGCAACCCAAATCGTAGACGACCTGCGGGCGTTCCAACGGAATGCGCCCCATCAGGTCCAGGGCCGGGCGCAGCCGGTGATCGGCGAATTTCAGGTATTGGCCCGGATCCCAGGATTCACCGGCCAAGTCACGTTGGTGCGGCGTTGCTTGCGTCATTTCAGGTGGTGCGCTCTCGTTCGTTTTTGGGATTTGCGGCGAGTATAGGCACGCTGGAATCGAGCGTCAACCGCGCTGGCTGGGCCTTCATCTCCCCTGTATCGCCATGAGCTTGCCGTCAACCGTGGGCACAAACAGGGTGCGGCCGGATATGGAAGGCGCGGCGGACATTGGATAGTCTCCAAGGTCGTGCGTCCACTCTAGCGAACCAGCGTCGATAGTCACACCGTGGAGCGCACCACCGTCAGTGCCAAGCAGCAACGTGTCGCCAGCAACGACGGGATCCGCGATGATTTCGCCATCGAGCTGGGTCTCCCAGGCGGTCGATCCGTCGGCTCCGCTAAACGCGGTCACCTTACCCGACTCGTTGACCACGAGCAGATTGCCCCTGGTATAGGCGGGGCTGTACTTCACTTTTCCACCCGCTGATGCGACCCAGAGGGCTCCCGTTTGCCGCGGCGGATCGGAACGCAGGCGCCAGGCGAAGAAGTTAAACTTTGCGACGTAGGCGAACCGGCTGAAAGGCCGGCTGATCGCCGACGGGTCCACCGCCCAGACTCCGCCCAGATTGGTGACGAAGAATGCCCGACCGTCGGCCATGACCGGCCCGCCGGCGACCGGCGTTCCCGAGTAGAACACCAGTCGTCGGCGTCCGGTTTCGGGATCAGCCGTGACGAAACGTTCGCCCAATGAGGCGGCCGCGACCACCGAACCATCGGTGACTGGGTGCGAGACCACCCAGCCGTTGGCCTCTGACGACCATCGAGGCGCTCCGGTGGCGGCATCCAGTGCGATCAGTTCACCGTTGGTCGACCCGATGTACAGGCTGCCGTCCGCCACAATAGGTGACCCCAGCACTATGTTGCCGACATCGCGCTCCCAAATGGGCTGACCGGCGATGCTGTCCAATGCGAGCACCCGGTGATCTCTGGTGCCCACGTACACGAGATCGCCAGCCACCGCCGGCGCGCTGTCCGAGGGTGAGCCGATGTCTCGCTTCCACTTGGTATCGCCGCTGTTCGCCTCCAGCGCCAGGATTTCACCGCCGTCGGTGGCAACAAAGATCAGGTCGTCTATGATTGCCGGGGTGCCCAGAGCCACGCCCGGCAGATCAACCTCCCACCGGGTCACGAAAGGCGGAACCGGGTTGGGCTCGCCTGTAGATGCGGCCCCGCCGATGCCGCGGCGACCGGATGGCCAGTCAGGCGGCGCTTCGGACATATTTGCCGCTGAGGTAGCGGTTGCCGGCGGGAACAGCAGAGGCGTGAGTTGATACGCCCGCCCCGCCCACAGCGCAATCAACACCAGAGCGACCACCGCTATAGCAAGCCAGATCCTGACATCACGAAACCGCCACCGTCTGCCGATGGCGGTTTCATCGGATAGGCTGGGCCGTTGCAACGTGCTACGGTGACGCGGGACGCGCTGGGGAGTTATGTCCGTCCCCGCAGTTTCGGGTCCAGCGCGTCACGGATGGAGTCGCCGAACAGATTGAAGGCCAGCACGGTGACAGTAATGGCCAGGCCGGGGAACATGACCAACCACCAGCGGGGGATCAAGCCCGCCGCGACCGGGCCGCCCAGCATATTGCCCCACGTCGCCGTGGGGAGCGGCACGCCCACTCCCAGGAAGCCCAGGGAGGCCTCCAAGATGATCACCGAGCCTAGGTGCGCCGTCGCCAGCACCAGCCAGGGCGCCACGCACTGCGGCGCGATGTGCCTGATCATAACCCGTGTACTGCTGGCGCCGATGGCCTGCGCCGCGTCGACGTAGGCGTATTCTTTCACGCTCAGGGTCACCGATCTGATCACCCGCACCGCGATTGGGACGCGGGTGATGCTGATGGCAACGATCACCGTCCAGACGCCGGCCCCCATCGCCAGCACCAGTATCATCGCCAGGATCAGCGTGGGGAATGACATCATGAGTTCGAGGAATCGCTGGCTGTAGATGTCGAACTTTCCGCCAATGTATCCCGTCGCCACGCCCCACGCGGCGCCGATGAAGTCGCCCACCACCACCGCCACCAGGGCGACGAACAAGGAGATACGGGCACCGTGCACCACCCGGCTGTAAAGGTCACGACCGATGTCATCGGTGCCCATCCAGTGCGCGCCGCTGGGTGCCTCCCGCAGGGCCCGGAAGTCGGCTTCATCGGTGGGGTGGTGCGTTGCGACCCAAGGAGCGAAGATGGCAACCGCCACGATGGCGATGATCATCAGGCCGGATACGGCCCCCATGGGGTTGCGCTGGCAGAAGTGGATGATGACCCACCACCAGCCTTGGCTATGAGGCGCCTCCTGTTCAAGGACGACTTCGCCGGCAGTTGTTACACTGTTTTCCCGTGCCACGATAACGCTCCTCTACACCTGCCGGATTAGCTGTATCGGATCCGCGGGTCAATCCAGGCGTAGGATATGTCCACGAGCAGGTTGGTTAACACGAAGACGACACCGTAAAGCAGCACCAGATTCTGGATGACCACGTAGTCCCGCTCAAAAAACGCCGCAACCAGCGTGCGGCCCAGACCCGGCACTCCAAACGCCTGCTCCACGGCCACCGATCCGCCGATTAGGAACCCCAGCAGCACGCCGGATAAGGTAATCACCGGCATGATGGCGTTGCGCAAGGCATGGCGCATAATGACCAGACGCTCCGCCAGGCCCTTGGACCGGGCGGTGCGGATGTAGTCCTCGTGTATCGTTTCCAGCAGCGCCGAACGGGCCATCCGACAAACGTAGGCCGCCTGACCCAGTCCCAGGACCAGTGCAGGTCCCCACACGATTTGCAGGTTTGCCCAGGGGTCTTCCCAAATGTTAATGACCCCCAGCGGCGCTTTCCATTCCAGCGTCAGCACCAGCGTCAACACGATGACGGTCCCTAACCAGAAGTTCGGTATGGCCAGGAACAGTACCGAGAAGAACCGCCCGATGTAGTCGAAAACGCTATTCCGTTTCATCGCAGCCAGGATTCCCACTGGTAGGCCGATTATCCAAGACAGGAACACCGAAATGATGGCGATCTCCAGGGTGATCGGACCACGGTTCATGATGAGGTCCATGACTGTGCTGGAACGCCAGAAGGACTGCCCCAGCTTCAGCGTCACGATGTCCTTAAGCCAGTCCACGTACTGCAGGTAGATGGGTTTGTCCAAACCCAGGCTGGCGATAATGCGCTGGCGGTCTTCCTCACTGAGCTGGAGGGTCCCTTCTTCGCCAAACATGACGGTTAACACGTCACCGGGGAGGATGCGCATCACCAGGAAGATGATGATGGTCAACCCAATCAGCGCCGGTATCGCCAGCAGCACGCGGCGCAAGATGTACTTATGCATTACGCCATCTCCCCGGGTTGATTATCCCTTGCGTGTCATTCCGGTCTGTGGAGTGTTTACTCGGAATCAGGCTTTTTAGGCTTCAAGGATTGGCAGGATTCGATCGCATTCTGAAAATCCCAAAATCGAGCAAATCCTGATTCTGACAATCAATGCCTTACTGCCGGCACTCGTCATCCATCCAGACCGTATCCATGCGGTCTAGGTTATGAACCAGGGCGCCGTTCTTGCCTTCGATGCCGTGGACACAGGTTAGCCATGCGGCCAAGGTGCGGTTGTACCAGAACTCGACCGTGGGCGGATCAGCGTCCAGAATCTGAGCGGCCTGCTGCACCAGTTCGTACCGCTTGTCGAAATCCGGTTCAGCGTCCACCTGTTTCATGATGGCGTCGAACTCTTCGTTGCAGTAGTTGGAGTAGTTCTCGCCGCCTTCGCACTTGTAGAAGGTGTTCATGTAGGCCGACGGATCGATGAACGGCGCGGCGGTGGCACCCAATGTGATGTCGAAGTTCCGGTTGGCCATCTCCTCGAACCAGACTGCCGAAGCAACAGGGCGAATGGTTGATTCAATCCCCAGGATCCGCTTGAACTCCAGCTGCACGAACTGGGCGCCTGCGGTGTAGAAGGGGCTGGCCGGATCGCGCTGCATCAAGTCGACATTCTTGATGCCCTCGCCGTAGCCGGCTTCTTCCATAAGCCGCTTCGCCTCTGCCTCCGCGGCCGCCCGGTCGTACACCAGCCGGGCGTCGATCTCGGCCTGAGGCAACTGGAAAGCTTGGTCCTGGAAGGTCCAGCCAGTGCCGCCGGGGTATCCGAAGACGTACTCGCTCAGAACCTCATGGATGGCGTGGCGGTCGATGGCCAGCCACATCGCCTTGCGGACCATGGGGTTGTTCCAGGGCTCCTTGTCAGTGTTGAACCAGACGGCGCCGTAGGAGTACGACGAGAAGGGCTGCGCTTCATACCGCACGTCATTCTTCAGAATTTCATAAGCCGCGGGGTCGATAGTCTGGGCGTACTCGACGTTGCCGGCCAGCAATGCGGCCGAACGGTTCAGGCTGGACCCCAGCGGATACGTCCATACCTCGTCCAAGTAAGGCAAGCCCTCGTTCCAGTAACCAGGGAACCGCTCGTTCTTCCAAACCTCACCTTCCTGGTGCTCCAGGAACTGGAAGGCTCCGGTGCCCGGGGCCTTGTCGCCGTTGAGTTTCAGGTCGTAGTTATTGGCCTCCAGGAACGCCTTGGGGAACACACCATGCCATTCCAAGGCAAAGAGGTTCAGGCCGTAGTTGAGCGGCGGAGCTTGTTCAAAGTTGAACTGAACCGTCAGCGGGTCCACCACCTGTATCGACGGGCTGAAAGGCGTGTACAAACCAGCGCGCGCGCTGACCACGCCCCCGGGAGGATCGATGACGCGAGACCAAGATGCTGCAACGTCGTCAGCGTTCAAGATCGTCCCGTCGTGGAACTGCACTCCCTCGCGCAGCGGGAAGGTCCAGACCTTGCCATCTTCGGAAACGTCCCAACTATTCGCCAGGTCCGGAATTATGGTCTGCCCAGCGTCGATGGGATTATAGCGTAGCACGTTGTTGAGCAGCATCATCTGCTTGAAGGAGTTGACCACACTGGAAACCTGCATCAGGTCGTAGTGGGCTGGATCGGAGTAGCCGCCACGACGCAGGATGCCTCCATACTGAGCGTCAGCGTAAACGTCCTTGGTAATGGGATTGACCACCACTTCCGACGGCAATGCAGCTGGAAGGGGTGTCGGTGTGGCCGCCGGCTCCCCAGCCGCTTGGGGTAGGTTGGTCGCGGTCGGCTCAGCGGCGGTTTGACTCTGGCTTTGGGCTTGCTGTTGGGCTTGGGGCTGGGTTTGCGATTGCGGTTGGGCTGGACTTGCGGCACTGTCGCCGCCGGTGGGTGCGGCGGTTTGTGTCTCCTGCGGCGCTTCGGCTCCTCCACAGGCCACTGTGATCAGTAACGCTAATGCCAACAACACACCCATCACCGGCGCGAACGATGCAAACGGACGACGTATCATGATCTGCTCCTCCTTGCAGCGGGGCGGCAGGCGAGGCTCGTTTTTCAGACCAGCTATCAGCCAGTTGATACAGAAGTGGGAACTATACCAAGTAACCGATAATATTGACGGGAACCTACTATTATTTAAATTTTTTAATAGAAAATATTCACTATGATCGTAAGTTGTGACTGAAATCGTTAATCAAGACGTTGGGGCATTGTAGGCGGTGAAAATCGCCGTTGTCAATACATCGTATTTGCCTGCGCGAAGCGGGTGGTCCCGGCGACGGCTGGGCCCTGTGCTATACTGCCGGCGTTCCCGATATGGCCTGATTCATACGGAGTCGTCGCATGGTTTCGCCCCTGGTCGCTACCCCCAATCCGTTCCGCGGAGTGGTTGTCAACACCGCCGAACTGCCGGTTGATCCCGCCGAATTCTCCGCGCGATTGGACGCCTCCATAGCCGAGTGGCGGGACGCGGGGTACGAGGTGGCCTGGGTGGACATTCCCATCGGCCTGGCGTCGCACGTTCCCATCGCCGTGCAGCGCGGATTCGGCTACCATCATGCGGACAACGACGGAATCACGGCGACGCTGACCCTGATACCGGGCTCGTTTATCCCGCCCTATGCAACCCACTACGTGGGAGCCGGCGGGGTGGTGGTGAACGACCGCGAGGAGCTGCTGGTGGTCTGCGAACGTTATCGCATCGACAACCGCCCGCCCTTCTACAAGCTCCCGGGCGGCGCGCTGGAGCCGGGGGAGAACATCG
The DNA here is from genome assembly GCA_034428455.1 of Dehalococcoidia bacterium. Lineage (GTDB taxonomy): Bacteria > Chloroflexota > Dehalococcoidia > Lucifugimonadales > UBA3495 > Bin87. The sequence goes on along the minus strand of DAOUHZ010000147.1, from coordinate 69,785 downwards.
TCGATTCCATCGTCCGCGAGGTCTTTGAAGAGACCGGAGTCGAAGCGGAGTTCCAGGCATTGGCCTGCTTCCGACACTGGCACGGATATCGCTACGGCAAGTCGGATATCTACTTCGTTTGCCGCCTGAAAGCGCTCACCGAGCAGATCAAGATGGGCGAAAAAGAGATCGAAGAATGTCTCTGGATGCCGGTCAAGGACTTCATGGCGGACGACGACATCAGCCCGTTCAACAAGGGCATCGTCCGCTCCGCTCTGGAGAGCGATGGAGTCGTTTCGGCGGACATGCCCGGTATGCCCCATGACCCCACGCGAGAGTATTTTCTGCCCAATTTCGTCAAGTAGCCCGCTCCGCTCACCCTACCCGCTGACCTCGGAGCACCTGTAATCCGGTCTGCACTCGTCTCATGGCCGAGACACTGGAGGAACCCCATGACCACCACCGCACAACCCGAACAGCAATACCGTGTCATCGGCACCCGGCCGGTTCGACACGACGGCGTGGACAAGGTGACCGGCGCCGCTCGTTATGGCGCGGATATCAACCTGCCGGGAATGCTGCACGCCCGGATCCTGCGCAGCCCGCACAGCCACGCTCGCATCCGCAGCATCGACACTAGCAAAGCCGAAGCGCTGCCGGGCGTCGTCGCCGTTGCCACGGCGGCCGATTTTCCCATCATTGAGAACCGGATGATCGACTTCGCCGAAGTGCAGGGCAATGCCCGCATGATCGCCGAAAATCTGCTGGCCAAGGATAAAGTGCTGTACGTCGGCCACGCTGTCGCCGCCATCTGCGCCACCAACCCCCATATCGCCATGGAGGCGCTGAAACTGGTGGAGGTGGACTACGAGGTTCTGCCCACGGTGCTGACCTGGCGCGACGCGATGGCTGAAGGCGCGCCCCTGCTCCACGAGGACATGACCACCTACTTCCGCATGGAGCGGTTCGCTCGCGGCGACGACACCGGCGTCAAGAGCAACGTTGCCGGACATATCCAGCACAAGGTTGGCGACGTTGAGGAGGGCTTTGCCCAGGCAGACATCGTCATCGAACGGGAATTTGACACTCAGACCGTGCACCAGGGCTATATCGAGCCGCACGTGTCCACCGCAATGTGGTCTGCCGACGGCCGCGTCACGATTTACACCAGCACCCAGGGCCTGTTCAACATCCGCGCCCAGACTGCCGCCATCATCGGCGTCGCCGAGTCCCAGGTTAAAGTTGTTCCCATGGAAATCGGCGGCGGATTCGGCGCCAAGGGCATCACCTACACGGATCCGGTGGCTGCGGTACTGTCCAGGAAGACGGGCAAACCGGTCAAGGTCGCCATGGATCGCACCGACGTTTTTATCGGCAGTGGCCCGGCCTCGGCCACCTTCATGCGCTGCAAGCTGGGCGTCAAAAATGACGGCACGATGGTCGCCGGCCAACTCTACATGGTCTATGAAGCCGGCGCGTACCCGGGGTCTCCCGTGGGCGGCGGGGCGTTGACCGGCTTCGGTCCCTACAAGATGGATCACATGCTGGTGGATGGCTACGATGTGGTCTGCAACAAGCAGAAGGTGCAGGCCTACCGCGCTCCCGGCCAACCGCAGGTGGCGTTCGCCGTGGAAGCCGTGGTCGACGAACTGGCGGAGATTCTGGGCAAGGATCCCATAGAGCTCCGGATGCAGAACGCCGTTCAGGAGGGCGACCGCATGCCCAATGGGGTGCCCCACCGGGTGTTCGGTTGCCGTGAATTGGAAGAGGCCATGATCAACAGCGACCACAACCGGACGCCGTTGGAAGGGCCCAATCGCGGGCGCGGCATCGCCGTGGGATTCCGCTGGCAGGCCGGCCAAGCGTCATCGGCCACCATCAACGTCAACGCCAATGGAACGCTCAACCTCATCACCGGCTCCGTCGACATCGGGGGCACGCGTACCGCCGTGGCCATGCAGGTCGCCGAAACTCTGGGCATTGACGTTGACCAGATCGCCCCCACGGTGGTGGACACTGACACCGTCGGCTGGACTGCCTCCACCGGTGGCAGCCGCATCGCCTTCGACACCGGCCTCGCCGCCATCGCCGCCGCCGAAGACCTGCGCGACCAGATGGCTCAGCGCTGCGCCATGGTCTGGGAGGTGGAACCCGACCAGGTTGAGTTCGCCGACGGCGTCTTCACCTGCACCACCACCGAGGAGAGCATGAGCATCGCCGACGCTGCCAGCCGCATGATGCGCACCGGCGGCCCGCTCACGGCGTCGGCCTCCGCCACCTCCACGGGGGTGGGACCCATATTCGCCGGCAACATCATTGACGTCGAGGTTGACCCCGAAACCGGCAAGGTTGACATCCTGCGCTGCACCGCGTTCATCGATTCCGGCACGTCGGTCCACCCGAGCTACGTCGAGGGCCAGATGCAGGGAGGGACGATGCAAGGCATAGGCTGGGCGTTGTCCGAGGACTACACCTACGCCGACGATGGGACCATGCTCAACTCAACCTTCCTGGACTACCGCATGCCCACCGCTCTCGATATGCCCATGATCGACACGGTGGTTATCGAAGTCCCCAACCCGAGGCACCCTTACGGGCTGCGCGGCGTTGGTGAGGCTCCCATCATCCCGCCGCTGGCCGCGCTGCACAACGCGGTGTACCATGCCACCGGCGTGCGGGTGAACAGCCTGCCGCTGTCGCCCACAGCAGTATTGGCAGCGTTGCAGGAGGCAAACAGCGCATAGCTCCACGTCAATCCGCCGGGACGAATGATTGTTCGTCCCGGCAATCCTGCAACTGATATATCGGCCAAGTGACGGTCCAAAGCCTCATGACTATTGAACTGCCGATCTCATTTATCATCGCTCTGTTTGCGTTTAACAGCAGCGCCGTAATCGCTCTGGTTGGCGTGGTGGTGTACTTGGCTTTGCGCATGGGGCGCTTGCCTACCCGCTCGGAGTTCAATGAGCTCCGCACCGAGTTGAAGTCGGATCTGGCCGAGTTCCGGCAGGAATACAAGGAAGACATGGCCGAGTTCCGGCGGGAATACAAAGAAGACATGGCCGAGTTCCGGCGGGAATACAAGGAAGACATGGCCGAGTTCCGGCGGGAGCACCGGGAAGACTTGGCGCAACTCCGGGATGAGCTCCGCGAAGACTTCCGTCGCAGCCACCAGCAGCTGATGCTGGCGCTCGTCAGCCATTCCCACAACGAGGATGGTCAAGCAGTTTTCACGACGCCGCCGGAACTAGACACGACGCCAACCCCTGCTGACGATTAGGAACGCGGGGTCAGAACCTCGGTGAGCATGAGGAAGTTGGCTTGGAGCTCCGGCGCCAGAGTAGTCCCGGCGCGGGACAGCAGCAGGAGCAGGCGCACCTGAGCCGCCAGATCCGCAGCCAGTTTGCGTTTGGCTTCCGCCACCGTGTCAGCGGAAACCGGAACCCGCAGCCCGTGGAGCGGCAGAGCGGCGCGCGACTCGCCCGCCCAGTATTGGTCCAGGCTGTCGATGATCACCACCGGGATGTCTTTGGACACCTCGAAGGGCGCTTCCGGGGGGCTGTCCGCGGCCGTCAAAACGTCGGCGAACACCCGGGTCACGTCGCTGTGGTTGATGTGGAAGGTCGCCGCGTTGGGTTGGCTGGAAGAGTTGCGCCGCCAACCCCATTCTTCCGGCAGAGCGGTGTTGTAGTTCGGCATGACCGAAACAGGCAACGAGATGTCTTCCGCCAAAGGGCGGCCGTCTCCATCGCCTTCGGCGGGGTCACGCAACCCGTAACGGGGTTCTGCAGAGTCGTCGGGTGGTTCCAAGGTGGTCATGTGGATCACTAGCGTGGTCAGTGACTGTGCCCGTCGGCCCCGTCGGCGTCGATCTCCCAAGCGGCATACACCTGCTCGGGCAGCGTGATCGGCCCAACGGCATCCTCGTACTCGCGGACGTGCTTGGCCGACAACACCGCGATGGCCTTCATCATTTGGGGACTCACCTTGATGCGAGCCCTCAGTATGGGTTCGCGCTCCTCAACCTGTTCACCGAAAAACAGCACAGCAGAGTACAGACTGCTGAAAATGTGGAAGGAGTCGCTGTAGAAAGTTATCGGATCCAGGGAGTTGGGAGCCTCGGCGGCAGCCGGGGTTGGCGCCGGAGCGGTGTTCACAGCCAACGCGGGGACTTCGCCCGGGTTGACGTAGCTATCTTCCTGGGGCGGCTTGTCCTCAGGCGGCACGTACGGACGCTGGATGATCGGCATGATACCTCCGTCTCTGCCCGCGGCGTCGGCGAGGCAGGTCAATGCGGCGATTGGCCGCCATTATAGCGAGTCTGACTGAGGGATGCCGGCGTTCAGCTGTCTGGCTGCGACAAGCCGTCGATGAACTCAAGGCCTGGAAGCTTGGACAGTTCCTGGGGAGGCAATTTCACCTTGGCGGAACGGCTTCCGGCGCCGAGGATGATGTAGTCCATCTCCAGCAAGCGCCGGTCCGCGTAGATAGGCAGGTCCACAGGCAGTGCCATCGCTGTGACACCGCCGATCATCATGCCGGTCAGGTCGCGGGTCTCTTCGGGAGTGGCGAAGGACGCCCGTGATACTCCCATCAGCCGGCGCACCCTCCGGTTGACGTCAAGCCGGTCGCAGGCTCGCACGATACATGCGGAATACGCGGCCGCGCCGCGCTTGCTGGCGACGATGATGGTGTTGGCGGAATGGGGCAGGTCGTAGCCGTATTGGGCGCAAAAGTCCGCCGTGTCCCCGTACTGGGGGTCGATGGAAATCCACTCCCAATCCACGATGGCCAGGTCGTCCAGGACGGCACGGACTCGGGTTTCCAGGGTGTTGCTGTCGTCAACTGCTGTCATGGCGCTTATCCGAAACTAAGGGTGGCGTCGGACAGGCACACGAGTTCGTCGCGCTGGTTGACGCCACGAATCCGGCACTGGACCTTGCGCTGCCCGTAAAGATTGCCGCCGGTGCCGGTGACTTCTCCGGAGAAGGTCACCACGTCGCCGGCGCGGAACGGAGTGATGGCCCGCATTACGAGATTGCCGCCGTTGTACAGGGCCTCGGGCGGGACGTTGAGGCCGATGAACCGGTCGACGTAGGACATGGTGGCCGGGCCGGCGTTGACCGCGCCGCCGAATATATTCTGTCTGGCGAACTCTTCGTCGGTGTGGATGTTGCTTTCGCTGGGACGGCCGGCAAGTCGTTGGGCGTTCTTGCGCAGAATGTTCTCGGTGCTCTCGCCGACTGATAGGGTGCGCGGCAGCGGTGTTCCGGCCAGGGCGTTCTCCCAGGTCAAGAATTGGGCCTGGTCCGGTACTGCGGACGCGTCGGCGGCGGGAGCGGATCCGGTCGATGCCGCGGGTACCGACCGTTGCCCCGCCGAGTATTCGAAAATGCAGGTGTAGTCGTAACTGGCCACCACCGCGCCTGCTTCGTCGAACGCTGAGACCCGGAAGGTCACGAACTTGCTGCCGCGACGTTCGTATTTCTGGTACACCCGGCGCGTGCCCGTGAGGGTTTCCCCCGAACGCACCGGACGGTACCAGCGCATCTCGCACTTGGCGAAGGGAGTCTGGCGCCGGTTGGTCTGCGAACGCTCCTGAGCCACGAAACCGTTGGTCTCGGCGATCTCGTCCCGCAACAAAGGCGCGTAGGTGAGCGCCATGGTCGGCATGGCGAGCAAGGGACTGGAATCGTCGCCAGGTCCTGGCATGGAGTATCTCGGGTCGGGATTCTGGGCGCAGGCTGCGTATTCGGCGACATCTTCTGCCGATAGCGTCACTTGCGTTTCGCCGCCGGCCTGGCCGACGCGCACGGCGTCGTAGGTCCAAAGGCGCTCAGCGGTGGTAGCGTTCGCTTGGGTCATGTTGGCTGCCTCCTGGAAACTGCCGGAATTATAACCCGCAACGGCAGCCCGGCCCTACATCGAGGATCTGGACATGCGATCTTTTAGACGGGCTTGCGTCCCATGAACAGGTTGCCGCCGAAACCGCCCTCGTAAGCGTTGGTCTGCAAGTACTCCGCTTCCAGGCCGGCATCGTTCAGCGCATCCAGCCACAGCGTTCTGGGAAACAGACCGCTGGTATGTCGGTCAACCTCCACCTGGATCTCCCCGTCGCGGTTGATGATGAAAACGAACACGGACTCCACCGTGGTTGCTTCGGGAGACGGCTGAGCGACGTATTCAATGAACGTCACGTTGCTGTCATCGGTTTCGCGTGTCCATTCCACAACCCGTGAGCCTCCGAATGTATCCCGCAGGCAATCGGGAGCCAGCAAGACCAGCCCGCCAGGATCCAAGTGCAGTTGGGCAGTGTCGATGGCCGCTCGCAGGTCCTCTTCGGTCACCATGTAGTTCACGGCGTCGTGAATGGTGACCACATCGAAAGTTCGGCCCAGCCGGATGGTGCGCATGTCGCCGAGGTGGTGGATGGTGTAGGGGTTGAGGCTCTTGGAGATTTCCAACATTTCAGGGGAGATGTCCACGGCTTCGGTAGTGAAATGGCGCGTGAAATGCGACAGCAGATGCCCGCCGCCGCATCCCAGGTCCAGCAACCGGGCTCGCGGATCCCACGCCGGCTGATTTCCCGTCCACCCGAATTCCGACCAGATCAGATCCCGCCACTCCGCCGCCTCTACCGTGTATTCCTCGGGCGGGCTGATGATCGGCCAAAGGTGGGCCAAGTCGTGGTAGAGGCGCAGGGTCACGGCGAATTCAGGCTGCCTTGGCGGTGATGCCGAAAGTGTCCACGTACAGGAATTCCCGGATCCGGCCCAGGGTAGATCTCGAAGCCGGCGGGTTGTTGTACAGCCAGCGTTCCAGGTTGCTGACGATCACGCCGGGCTCCAGCTCTATGGCAGGACACCCCAAGCGCTCCCACCGTGCGATCATGCGGGCGGCGTCGGCTGGAATATCAAAGTCTGAGTTGTCTTGTGTTGCAGCGTAAATGCCCATTGTTCGACCTCATGTTCTGATTACGAACAATTGTACGATCCACGACTCGTAAGCGCAAGGGTCAACGGACAGCGAGCTTGACGCAACTCACTCCGCTGCCAATTGGTCCAGCCAAGATTCGATCAAGTCTATCCCGCGGGCTCCGGCGCTGACGTGGGCGATACGGCCCTGCTTGTCGATGAACACGTAGCTGGGAACTCCCTGGATACCGTAAGCTCCCGCCAGTTGGGCGTGTCCGTCAAACACGTTCGGGAAGGTTAGCTGGTTGCGCTCCACGAACTCGATGGTTGCCGCCTCCGTGGTGTTGAACTGCGAAACACCGATAACGTCGATTCCGGCGGCGTCGAGTTTTTCCCGGTAGAGGGAGGCTACGACGGGCAACTCCCGTCCACAGTGCGGTCACCAGGGCGCCCAGAATGCCAGGAGGGTCGGCGAGCCGAAGCCATCCGGTAGCGAAAACTCTGAACCGTCGAGCATCTGCGCGTTGAATGGTATCGCAGGCTGCCGGTTCTCAGTGGTGGCCTTGGTCGGCGTGGGCCAGGGCGTGTAGGTGGGCTGCGGTCGGGGAGTGTACGTTGGCGCCGGAGTATCGGTGAGTGGAGCAGAACTCGGCAGAGGCGTAAGAGTTGGGGGAGCCGTTGGATCCGCAGTGGGCAGGAGCGCCTCGACGGTGGCGCCATAGTCACGGGCCGGAGTTTCGTCGGGCGTTTGGTTGCACCCGAGCGTCGCAGCGCACAATGCCAGCGCGAAGACCGCGAAAGCCAGGCTGCGGAGCAAGTGGCTATGCTCTCGGCGCAGAATGGCCGGCGCAATGGGCATACAGCGGTTCATGGCCCATCTACCGTAGCACACTTTTTCGCAATGCGGGACAGGTCATCCTCGAAATCTCGGTCTGGCGCCGCCGCCCGGTTGTGGACGGTGGTCCACCAACGCCGGGCGCGATGTCTTCGGTTTTCGCAGCCGGAACATGCTGGTGCGATATACTAGCCGGCACAGCTTGTTATTCGCCGCCCTCACGGTGTTCGGGTTTCCGCCGTCGGGGATGCCCATGCAATCCCGAGCGGTCCCGCCGACGCAGGAGTTCCCAGTGGTTATATCGAACGATGACGACGCCATCCGCGAACGGACGGACGCCTGGCGGCGACGTGCCGACGCCGCCCCAAAGCGCAAAGGCGCTTACAAGACCCTCAGCCAGCTGCCGGTGGAGCCAGTGTACGGCCCGCCGGATCTGGCCGAAAGCGAATACCTGGCGGACATTGGCTTGCCGGGCGAGTATCCGTATCTGCGGGGAGTGCACCCTTCCGGCTATCGCTCCCGGCTGTGGACGATGCGAATGTTCGCCGGATTCGGGCAGCCGGCCGAAACCAACGAGCGTTTTCGTTTCCTCCTGGACCAGGGCGAGACGGGGTTGAGCGTCGCTTTCGATATGCCGACCCTGTACGGCTACGACCACGATGACGAGCGGGCGCGGGGCGAATTCGGCAAGTGCGGGGTGGCCGTGTCCTGCCTGGAAGACATGCAGACGGTCTTCGATGGCATCCCGCTGGACCAGGTCACGACTTCGATGACCATCAACAGCCCGGCAGCGATCATCTGGGCGATGTATATCGCCGCCGCCGAGCGGCAGGGCGCGAAGATAGATTCCCTGGGCGGAACGATCCAGAACGACATCCTGAAAGAGTACATCGCTCAGAACGAGTACATTTTCCCGCCGCATCCGTCCATGCGCCTGGTGGTGGACACCGTTGAGTTCGCCACTGACCGTATGCCGCGGTTCAACCCGATCAGCATCAGCGGATACCACATCCGCGAGGCGGGCAGCAACGCGGTGCAGGAGTTGGCGTTCACGCTGGCCGACGGGTTTGAGTATGTGCGCCACTGCGTGGAGCGGGGCATGGCCGTGGACGACTTTGCACCGCGCCTGAGCTTCTTCTTCAACGTGCACAACGATTTCTTTGAGGAGATCGCCAAGTTCCGGTCGGCGCGGCGGATCTGGGCTCGTGAGATGAAAGAAACCTTCGGAGCAGAATCGGAACGTTCCGGCTGGATGCGTTTCCACGCCCAGACTTCGGGCGCGTCGCTGACCGCGCAGCAGCCGGAGAATAACGTGGTGCGAGTCTCGCTGCAGGCCCTGGCCGCCGTGCTGGGGGGCTGCCAGTCGCTGCACACCAACAGCAAGGACGAGGCATGGGCGCTGCCGTCAGCGGACGCGGCGCTGCAGGCACTGCGCACCCAGCAGATCATCGCCCACGAAACGGGCGTGACTGATACCGTGGACCCGCTGGGGGGCAGCTATTTCGTGGAGGCCCTGACCAACCAGGTGGAGGCCCGCGCCTACGAGTATTTCGAGCAGATCGACCGCCAGGGCGGTGTCATCCCCGCGCTGGAGTCGGGCTACTTCCAGCGGGAGATCGCCGATGCCGCCTACATCTACCAGCAGGAAGAGGACCGCTTGGAGCGGATCACGGTGGGCGTCAACGACTATGTGGATGCAGACGAGAGCCTGTCGATACCAATCCTGCGCGTTGACGAGGCTGGCGAGCAGCGGCACGTCGCCCACCTGGACGAGGTCAAACGCCGGCGCGACGACCGCGAGGTGGCCTCTCGCCTACGCGACCTGGAGTCGGCGGCCCGACGTTCCGGCAGCGACGCCAACCTGATGTACCCGCTGATCGAAGCCGTCAAGGCGGAAGCGACGCTGGGCGAGATGATGGGCGTCTTCCGCGACGTGTTCGGAGAGTACCAGCCGACGTGGGGGTTTTAGTAGTCGGCCGACACTCACTGCAAAACGGGGACCGATTAGGAGGTTCCTATGGTAACCGCAAAGCCGAAAGGCACGTACACCGTCGCTGACTATTTCGCCACGCCGGAAGGCGAACGGTGGGAGCTGATTGACGGAGTTTTGTATCACATGGCTGCTGCGCCCAATATCAAGCATCAGACCGCATCCGGCAACCTGTTCTTTATAGTGGGCAGCCATGTCAGGCGACGCCGGTTGGGGCTGCTGTTGAGCGCACCATGCGCCGTATTATTGCCCGGCGAATCTGCGGTTGAGCCGGACCTGCTGTTCGTTAGCGCAGAGCGAAGACAAATCCTCACCGAACGCGCCTGTGAGGGTCCCCCCGACTTGGTGGTGGAAATCCTGTCACCATCCAATCAGGCGCATGACTTGGAACGCAAGCGAGAGCTTTACGCCCGGCACGGCATACCGGAGTATTTGATCCTGGAGCCGAATGAAGAAAACGTGCTGGCACTTGCCGATCCGATCATTAACGCCGGCGAGGGCGCCTATAGGTCCGAAAGGCTGTATCGCCCCGGTGATGTGCTAACCATCGCTGCGATTCCCGGTCTGGCGATAGCGGTGTCGGATATTTTCGCAGAGCCATGGTGGCGGGTAATCTGTGGTAAGCGCATGTCAGCATGGATAGTGAGTGACATGGCGAACCTTGAACATCTTATAGAGCGGCACCGCCGACTGTATCACGTGGCTGAAGCCGGATCATGGGAAAACATCCGGCGGCGCGGCTTACTCAGCACGACGGCATTGCTCGATTTGTTTGAAGTCGGAGAGCCGAGCCGAACTCGTATTGAAGCGCAGTACCGACAGAAGGACTGTGTTGTCCGTGACCCTGAATACGGATGCGCGACAATCCGACGCCAGATTCTAATGGACCCTGACAGATTGCGAACTGCATTGACCGATATGAAGCCATGGGGATGGTACAGGCTGTTGAATGGCAAGGTGTTTTTCTGGTCGACCCCAAAGAGACTGAACAAATTCTTGAATGCCATAGCCCACGGGGGCCGGGCTCACGACGTGATAACGGTCTGTACTCGTTCACTGATTTATCAATACGCGCACGAGATAGAGTTGTCTCCTATCAACTCCGGGACAGTTTTCATTCCTAACGACCCCAACCATCAGCGGGGTTCAAGAACCTTCCAATCGATACCTGATTATGATCGTGAAACCAGAGACGGTCTCTTCGCGGAATTGGCGGTAGAGTATAGAGTGCTCGACATCGAGCAACACGCTTTGTCTGTGGACCGATGGATTGGCGCGAATCGCGTAGGAAATATCTGGCAAAGGTGACTACCGGAAACTGAGAAGGGGCGGGTTCCAAACCCGCCCCGGCTAGTCGTGGAGTTGCGTTTCTAGATTCCGGCTTTCGCCGGAATGACGGAAAAGGGACTACGCCGTAGCCCCTTCCTTGGCCTGCTTGGCGGTATCGATCACCCGCTGCTCGATGTTCTGGGGGACCTGTTCATAGTGGCCGAACTCGAAGCGGTAGGAACCGCGCCCGCCGGTCATGGAGCGCAGGTCCTGGGAGTAGCGCTGCACCTCGGATTGGGGGACCTCGGCTTCGATTACCGTGTATCGGGTCTCCGGAATCATGCCCAGGATGCGGCCGCGCTTGCTGTTGATGTCGCTGATGATGTCGCCGGTGTAGGTTTCGGGCACCGTGACGTACAGCTTGACGATGGGCTCCAGCAGGACGGGCGACGCCTTGGTCATACCCTGGCGAAGGGCCTGACTGCCCGCGATCTCGAAGGCAATGGGCTTGCCGTCAACCGGGTGTGTGCTGCCGTCGTAGATCACTGCCTTCAGGTCGACGACGGGGAAGCCGGCCAGCACGCCTTCTTTCAGCGTGTTGACCACTCCCTTCTCCACGGCTGGGATCAGTTCGCGCGGAACCCGTCCGCCCACGACCTCGTTGCCGAACTCGAAGCCCTCATCGCGGGTCATTGGTTCCAGACGGAGCAGCACGTGGCCGTACTGACCGCTGCCGCCGGTCTGCTTCTTGTGGCGGTACTCGGAGTTGGTAATCTGGGTAATGGTCTCACGATAGGGGACCACGGGCAGCTTGACGTTCAGGTTGGCGCCGAACTTCCGCTTGATGCGGTCAAGCGCGACTTCGATCTGTATCTCGCCCATGCCCGTGAGGAGGCTTTCGCTGGTCTCGGGGTTGCGCGTGAACTGGAGGCTGGGGTCGTCTTCGACGATTCGGGCCAGGGAGGTGGACATCTTGTCCAGGTCGGCCTGCGTCGCCGGCACCACCGCGAGGGAATAGAAGCCCTTGGGGAATTCGATGCCGGGGAGCGTGACCCGGTTGTCGCTGGCGCACAGGGTGTCGCCAGTGAGGGTCGCGCCCAGCTTGCCGATGGCGCCAATGTCGCCGGCCACTACCTCGGGCACGTTGTCCTGGCTGTTGCCCTGGGGCAGGTAGAGCTGGCCGAGGCGCTCAGACTGGTTGTGGTTGACGTTATAGGTTTCGCCGTTGCTCTTCATTGTTCCGCGGAAGACGCGGAACATTGACAGCTTGCCGACAAACGGGTCGGACGTGGTCTTGAAGACCAGCGCCGCGACCGAGCCGGCGGCGTCGGCGGTGATGTCGTCGTCACCAGAGGTTTGAGGCATGTCGGCTGGCGACGGCAGGAAGTCGCGGATGACCTGGACCAGTTCGTCCAGTCCGATATTCTGGGTCGCGGAAGTTACGAGGATGGGGATCAGATCGCCGTTGCGGATGGCTTCACGCGCGCCGGCGGTCACCTCGGCGGCGGTGATCTCCTCGCCCTCCAGGTACTTGTCAGCAAGTGCGTCGTCCGATTCGGCCACCGCTTCGATGAGGCGCTCGCGGGCGGCATCGAAATCGCCGATGACGCCGGCCGGCACGTCGGCGGGCGGGTCGATCACGCTGACCAGGCCGGTGAAGTCCTGCGCCTCGCCGACGGGCAACTGGAAGGGAACGCAGCGGCTGCCGAAGATGTCCTGCAACTCTTGGACATTGCGCTCGAAGCTGGCGTTCTCACGGTCCATCTTGTTCAGCACGAAGGCAACCGGGAGACCGCGCTCCTGGGCCATGGCCCACGCCCGCTCGGTGCCAACGTCAACGCCCGTAGGAGCCGCAACCAATATCACCGCGGACTCGACAACCCGTATCGCCGCAACGGCTTCGCCGAGGAACTCGTCATAGCCGGGGGTGTCCAACATGTTGATCTTGTCATCGCCCTCGCTGATCCGCAGCAGGCTGGTCTGGACGCTGGAAGACCGCCGGGTTTCCTCCGGTTCGTAGTCGGAAGCGGTGTTGCCGTCTTCCACTCTGCCGATGCGGTTGATCACTTTGGCGTTGAACAGCATGGTTTCGGCGAGGGTGGTCTTGCCCGCGCCGCTGTGAGAGAGCAAAGCGACGTTGCGGATGGTGCTGGCGGATACGGCCATGGTGGTTCCCCTTTTGTTCCTGAAATGGGTTGCAATTGTCGGATTGTAGCGAAATTATGCAGCCCGTTGCAACCGAGCGGCTGCGCGGATAGAATGGTACGCCAGCGACCGGTAGTGAGCCGCTCCTCCAGCGACTCCTCCTTTTGGACCGGCCGCTCCTTTGTTGCCCTGGCTATAGGGTGAGTCTACGGCGGTCGACTGGTGGATAGCCGGGATCCGGGGGAAGATCTTCTCCGTGCGCCGCGGCGCTGGCCAACGCATCACAGCGTTCGTTGTCCACATGGCCGCTGTGTCCGCGCACCCACCGAAACTCCGTCGGATAGCGCTCCAGCAGGTCCAGCAGGCGTTTCCAAAGGTCAGGGTTGACCGCGGCCTCGCGCTTGTTGCGCATCCAGCCGTTGCTGCGCCATTTGGCCGCCCACCCCTTGCTCACGGCGTCGACCAGGTAACGGGAGTCCGAGTACAACGTGACATCGCACGGCCGGGTCAACGCCTCCAGGCCGACTATCGCGGCCAAAAGTTCCATGCGGTTGTTTGTCGTCAGCGAGTAGCCGCCCGACAGCTCCTTGCGGCGGCCGCGGTGGTCGAGGATCACACCGTAGCCGCCTGGCCCGGGGTTGCCCAGGCAGGCGCCGTCGGTGTGGATGGTGACCTCCGTTGCCACCGGGGTCAGGCTGCGGGATGTTGAGCGACCAGCCGCAAGACGGCGCGGTTCAGGCCGATGCACTGGTGGCTAATCTTGGCCGCCCATTCGTCCTGGGCGGCGGCTTTCCAGGCGTCCGACTCGAGCACCGACGGGCTTTCGATCTGGTACACGGCGACGTACTTGGGGAAGCCATCCGCGTTGGTGGTTTCGACGCGGTATCGACGCGCTCCCAGAACACCGTCAACTGAGCATAGGCCGGGGAGGTGGACGGTGTCGTACAGGTGGTTGAAATCGTCCTCAACGTCGGCGGGGATGTCGGTGCGGACCACGAAGATGTAAGGCGCACAGGCAATTTCGTCGCCGGCGTCGGCGATGCGGTTCAGCATGGTGTGGGTGCGATTGGTAGCGTGGGGGCGGATCTTGGTCGCCCAGTCTCCCTTTTCGCTCTCCCGCTGCCAGCCCTCGGAGCTGGGAACCCCGGGATCGTCAACATCGTACAGCGCCGCGTACTTGGCGAATTGGTCCGCGCTGGTTGACTCCAGGGAGTACCGGATGCACGAGTGCACGCCCGGCGCGTTGCAAATGTACTTGGCGTGCTCGGTGTCATAAACGCGGTTGAAATCTGCCTCGTGCTCGGCGGGGATGTCCATTTGGACGAGATATGCGTAACTGGCGGGCATGTTGGGCCTCCGTGATTTAGGGACAGGGTGGGGATGTCAGTCGCTGCGTACGTTGGTGAGGATATGGATAGCAAGGTCGCGGCGGATTTCGTCGGGGGTCTGGTTGAAGGCGCTGATGGCGATTTCAACCCGGTCAATAAGGTCGTTGACGTCGGTTTCATGAAATTGGCTGTGAGGGTTGTAGTCAGCGGAGTGGCGCGCTTGTTGGGCATCGGCGAACGTTTCACCAAAGTTTCGGATGGGGATAGGAAAACGTCCACCGAGGCTGGCGCGGCTGAGTTTGTTCCGGGTTGGTCGATGGTCTGCGGCGCGGTAGGTTTGCTGCCAGGACCAACGCTGCTGGTCTGCCGGCGATGCTCCGATCAAGGTATTGGCGTTGCTGGCGGCCAGCGTGTGGAACATGGCGTAGTAGGTGCAGCTGACGGCGCGTCGTAGTTCAGTTTGGCTAACGGGAGCAGCGCCTCCCGTGATTACGCCGTTGACTAAGGCGCGTGCCAAGGCCATGAGCTCCGAAGGGCTCATTTGAGGATCCGCTCTTTGTTCGGTTCCCATTCCCATTTGGCGATAAAGTGAGGGTGGAGCCGGAAATCGATACCCAGTTCGTCCAGCAGTGGCTCGACGAACTGGTACAGGGTAATGGTCCGTGAATGGTCCATATAGGCGTAGTCCCCCTCCCACACAATCCACGCTTCGAGGTAATCCTCGCCGTACCAGTCATCGTAGCGTTGACGGACGACGATGGGGTCGAAGTGAAGATGGGGCTGGAACCAGCCGTTGAGGGTGTCGCCGATGATGGCGGCCACCCGGTCGGTGGTGTCGCTGGTAATGGTAGCCATGTCATTCCCTTCATCACGGTCCGTTACGATATGGTACAGTCGCGGCATCGGCCAATGGCGGCGTGTATCGCGGCGCTGCTGCCATTATTTTTGCAGGTTGGCAACCGTCATGCAAACGAACAATACTGGAGATGCGGGTCAAACGGCGGCCCTGAATAGAGTGGTGCCTGCGCTGGAACGGCTGGAGCAGTTACTTGCTGAAGAAAATGCCAGCGAAGTCAGGGCGCTGGAAAGTTTCGCTTCGGATGCGGATTTGCGAAGGCTGAAGGAACTGGCCGAACAGCAACGTTCCGAGTTCGACGCGTTGGATTTTATCGGCAGATTGAGGTTGGAAAGAGGCCGAGCGCTATGGGGATGGGAAGAGTTCCATTCCGGTGTGCTGGCTTGGCTTTTGGACCCGAAGCAGAGCCACGGGATTAGCGATAAATTTCTCAGCGGGTTTCTAACCCGCATCGGAGTACAAGCCGCCGAGCACTTCATCGACTGGTCAACCGCCAGTGTCCAACAGGAATGGCGTAATGAAGTAGATGGTGAATGGGGCTACTTGGACATCCTGATTCTTAACGAAGAAGCGCATGCTCTTTGCGCCATAGAGAACAAGGTCTTTTCGAGTGAACACAGCGAGCAATTGACCCGCTACAGGAAAGCGTTGGAGCGACGCTATCCGGATCCAAGTTTTTCCAAGCGTTATGTTTTCCTAACCCGGTACGGAACACTTCCTTTCCGCCCGGAAGAACAAAAACATTGGGTGCCGGCTACATACGCTATCGTCCTTGATGTAGTCAACCAGATCATCAATGGCAGCGAGAATCCGGTGAAAGAAGACGTCCGCTCATTTTTGTCGCAATACGCAACCACGCTGAGGAGGAACATCGTGCCGGAAACCAACGTCCGACAATTGGCCCGTCAAATTTACATGGAGCATAAAGACGCTATTGACCTGATCATACAGCACAAACCAAACTTAATTGAAGAAATGAAGCGAGAATTTCGGGCGGCGATTGGCGACATAAATGAGTGGAGCCTGGACCGTGAAGACACGGGTTTTATTCGGTTCCGGTCACTGGCGTGGAATGACTTCCAAATCCAAGAAACAGGAACCGGGTGGCTCCCACATTCCTCCGCGCTGATCTTGTTTCAAATCAATTTCAGAGACGGGGCTATGAACCTTCCCTACTTCGATGTGGGGCTGTCGCCGGCGCCCGATGAAACGTTCAGGCGACGGCTGTTGGACAGCGCCATCAACAAATCGGGCCTATTCACGCCGAGGGATCGAAGTTACCAGAGCGGATGGATTGTTCTGGATGCAAGAGAGTACATCTTGGAAGAATCGGACCTAAAGCGGTGGGACGACCCGTCCGTTCGGGCCAAGATACACGCATGGGTAAAAGATTTCGCCGAGAACGAGTTCCCGGCGATGAACGAGGTCATCGTCAACTGCCTCCGCGAGTACGAGGCAGAAACGCAGGGTCAGTAGGTCAGAGCATCCGCCGTTCCTTCCGGCAGCTCCACCGCCAGGGCCTGTAGGGCGTGGGCGAGCCCGTGGTAGTAGGAGACGACCACCAGCAGGTCAACGATGCCGTCGTCGCCGATGATGCCTTGCACCGCGGCGAAGGTGGCGTCGGATATGCGGTGCTGGCGCAATAGCTCGATCACGAAACCGGACACGGCCGCCTCGTCGCCGGACAGCCCGTTGGGGGCGCGGTACTCGTGGATGGCCGCTATTTCGGCGTCGGTCAGGCCGGCGTTGCGGGCGGCCGGCTGGTTCACCGTCCAGACGTAGTGGCCGCAGGCTTCGCGCGCTGCCGTCAGCACGGCGACGGCCTTGACCCGGGGATCCAGCGGCGTCTGGAAGCGGACGTAGCCGCCGAGATGGGCGAAATTGCTCGCCGCCTGCGGGTTGTTCAATATGGCGGCGTAGTTGCGTTGTACGCCGCCGCGTGAGGTCTCGATCTCGTCCCAAACCGCCTGGCCGGCGGCGTCCATGCTTTCCCTGGTGGCGAAGGGTACTCGTGCCATGATTCGTGGCCTCCGTGCGAGTTAGTCGGTTACGAATACCGGCGGCGATTGGCAACCGCCGCCGGATGAATTTCCTGGATCTTTCGGCTAGGATCAGCCGCCGTTCTCGCCCCAGAGCTGCTCCAGGATGGCGCCGGGGGACATGGGCAGGTTGTCCATGCGCACGCCGATGGCGTCGTGGATGGCGTTGGCGATGGCGGCCATGGGGGGAACGATGGGCACCTCGCCGACACCGCGGACCCCGTAGGGATGGCCCGGGTTGGCTTTTTCCACGATGACGGTGTCAATCATGGGCAGGTCCAGACTGGTGGGCATCCGGTAATCCAGGAAGCTGGAATTTACCATGTCGCCGGAGTCGTTCATGAAGTACTCTTCGTTGAGCGCCCAGCCGATGCCCTGGACGGCGCCGCCCTGCATCTGGCCTTCCACGTAGCTGGGGTGGATGGCCTTGCCGGCATCCTGAATCACCGTGTAGCGGAGCACGTCCACCTTGCCGGTGTCGGGGTCCACTTCAACGTCGACCAGATGGGTGCCGAAGGCTCCGCCCTCCCCGCCGGGGCTGACGCTGACCTGGGCGGAAATAGGGCCGCCGGTGCGCGCGAGTTGGGACGACAGCTCCTTGAAGGACATCTGCAGGTCCTCGTCGGAGTTGTGCTTGAAGATGCCGTCCGCCAGGTCGATCTCCGAGGGGTCCTTTTCCCAGATCTGGCCGGCGCGGTCGATCATCTTCCGCTTGATTTCCTCGGCGCACTCGTAGGCAGCCCAGCCGGTGGCGAAGGTGGTGCGGCTGCCGCCGGTGAGGAAGGTGTAGCCAACTGCGTCGGTGTCGCCGACGCTGGGCCGCACGTCTTCGGCGGGGATGCCCAGAACCTCGGCCGCCTGCATGGCGATGGACGCGCGGGAGCCGCCAATGTCGGTGGAGCCTTCCACCAGGCCGATGGTGCCGTCGGCATTGACGCTGATGCTGGCGCTGGACGCCAGCCCGATGTTCATCCAATAGCCACTGGCCACTCCGCGGCCGCGGTTGGGACCGGAGAGATCGGACTTGTAATGATCGGTATCCTTGGCGGCTTCCAAGGTTTCGACGTTGCCGATCACGCGGAATTGCGGGCCGTCGACCCGGCGGTTGCCTTCCTTGCTGGCGTTCTTCAGGCGGAACTCCAGCGGATCCATGCCGCATTTGGCTGCAAGCTCATCCACCACCTGCTCGCCGCCGAAGGCGGAGATAGGAGCGCCGGGGGCGCGGTAAGCGAAGGAGCGGGGCTTGTTGGTGACCACGTCGTAGCCCTCAACCCGCTGGTTCTCCAGGGCATAGGGCGCAAAGACGCACTGAGCGCCGGCGGTGACCGGGGAGGACCCAGGGAAGGCCCCGGCCTCGTAGATCAGGACCGCGTCGGCGGCGACCAGCGTGCCGTCTGCGTTCGCGCCCATCTTGATCTTGACGTACGCGCCGGCGGTGGGACCGGTGGCCTCAAAGGTCTCAGTGCGGGTCATCTGCATCTTGACGGGCCGTCCGGTCTTTTTCGACAGCAGCGCAGCCACGGGTTCCAGGTACAGCGGAATCTTGCCGCCAAACCCACCGCCGATCTCCATCGGTACGACCTTGATCTGGGAGACGGGCAAATCGAGCACGCCGGCCATTGCATCGCGAGCGACGAACGCGCCCTGGGTGCTGGTCCACACCGTCAGGTATCCATCCGCATTCCAGAACGCCGAGGCGTTCTGCGGCTCGATGTAGCCCTGGTGCACGGTGCGCGTGTTGAACTCGCGCTCGATGACGAAATCGGCTTGCGCGAACGCCGCTTCCACATCGCCTTGCTCGTACACAAACCGATTGGAGACGTTGCTGTGCTTGTCGGTTTCCTCGCCGAATTCGGTAGTGGTCATGTCCTCGTGAAGCAGATCAGCGTCGTCCTTCATGGCGTCCAGCACGTTGCTGCTCGCCTTCAGGACCTCGTATTCCACCTTGATAAGGCTGGCTGCCTCTTCGGCGACGTGAGCAGAGTCGGCAGCCACGGCTGCGATGGGGTGCCCGCGGAACAGGGCCTTGTCGGCAGCCAGGATGTTGTTGCTGGCAGCGCGCGCCGACATTGGCGGGTTCTCTTTGCCGGCGATGGGCAAATCGGCGCCGGTCACCACGCCGCGCACACCGGGCAGCGCTTCCGCGGCCGAGGTGTCGATGGACTTGATCCGCGCGTGGGCGTGGGGGCTGCGCAGGACTTTGCCGAAGAGCATACCGCTCATTTCGAAGTCCGCGCCGTATTTGGCCCGCCCCGTCACCTTGTCGGCGCCGTCGTGGCGAACCGGCCGCGTGCCGACGACATTATAGTTGGTGTTTGAGAGCACGATGTTGGTCATAACTCGCCTCGCTGCTGGTAGTAATGGCTGCCCGATTTTAGCACAGGCCCCGCGATAGCCCCAACCCTGGAGTTTTGGTAGATTCCACACGGTCGCATGCCGCGAACGCGGCGCCTGCGTGGAACGTAGATACGCTTTGGACGCCATATTAGACTATGTGATCGAGTCCCTGCGGCGATACACCGCAATCCGGGCCTGGCTTGCGGAGATCCTGCTCATTTTCGCTATACTGATGCTGTCAAGGTTAGCAGCGGCCGTGTGGGATGGAGTCGCGGTCAGTGGCGAAACGTTGTGGTTCGCCTGGTGGAACGCATACGACAACGCTGGCTCATTCGCCGATGATGCCGTCGCCATGGCGATTTCCCTGACCGCGGTGATTGAAGGGGGTTTCATGTTTCTGGCAAAAAAACGCATCGCCATCGCCAGGGAAGAAGGCCGGGAAGAGGGACGCGCGGAGATCCGCGCTGAACTGGAACCCGTGATTCGTGACCTGCAGGAGCGCATCCGGCGCCTCGAAAACGGCGGTTCGCAGCAATCTCCTGCTACCGACTCCGTTTCTTGACCACGCTGTTGATTCAGGTCAGAGGTAGCGGCGGTTGCCAGAGCTTTCCCGTCTGGTTGACGGTGATCGAATCTACCCATTTCACCCAGTCGTAGCCGCGCTTGTGCGGTTCAACCATGCGCGCCGGAAAGCCGTGCCCTGTTGAGAGAGGGTTGCCGTCCACTCGGCTGGCCAGCAGTGCACGGTCGGCTTCCGCCAGTGAATACCTGCGAAAGTACCCGGTGCGTGACCGGATGGTGATGCTGCCGGCGCCGGGCTTGGGCCTCGCGCGGACTAGCAGCTCTGATACGGGGATGCCCTCCCACTTGCGCGTAGTGTGCCATCCCCCGGTGCAGTCCAGGGTTGCGGTGAGGCTTTCGCGCCAGGTTTGGAACTCTTCCAATCCAATATGGTACGGCGATTCCACGTGGCCTTCGACGCTCAGGCGCCATGTCGAGGCATCTACGGTCGGGACCTTGTCGTTCAGCCACATGGTCACCGGGAAGTCCTGGCCGTTCTCCGGGTACGAGCCGGTGAAACGCCTCCGAGCACTCGGGCCTGACGTCAAAATCCCAGTTAGTTCGGCGGTGCGCCAGGCCAGAAACCCGGCCATGGCCAGCCCCACTACCCGGAGAAAGTGGCGACGGTCGACCAAGTAGCGGGTCCGCAGGCTGATGCGGTGCCGGAATGAGTGCCACACCAACAGGGGTATCAACATCCACGCCAGGTTCATGTGGATGGTCGTGCCGGAGAACCCCATCCAGTGGTAGGGGCCGAGATGGCTCCACGCCAGTCCCAGGCCGAGCACGATCAGCAGTCCCAGCAGCAGCGCGATTGACCATAGCATTGTGCCCGAGGAGCGACGCCAGTTGCTCCGGGTGCGCAACGACCCCAGGACGTTGCGCGACTTCCACGCGAAAAGCGCGAGGATGGCGAACCCGAAGATGCGGTGCAAGTGCATCGCGCCGATCCATTCCGGGTTGGAGTGGGTGAGACCCAGGTATCCCGTCAACAACTCGGCGATGACCAGCGCGATCAGGGCGATGTTGGCCCAGGGATAACGCATCGGACTTCAGGCCGGCATGGTTCGAGACCGGCGGAGTTGGTCCCAACCCCAGAGGATCACGATTGCGGCCAGATCCAGATGCAGCGCTGTAGAAATCCAGGCCGTGAACCAGCGGTTGTCGTCAAAAACTGTTAATCCCAGGATCAACCGCAGCGCCATGCCAGCGAAGTACACGAACCCGATGACCACCACGCAGCGGCTGGCCGTCGCGCCCAACATCCGTCGTCTTCGGACCATGCCGCGGATTGCAGTAGCGAGCAACCCCAGTATGACAACCTGGCAAGCAAGCAGAACGGAGTAGGCGAGACCGCTGCCCTGCCACGCCTCGAAGGGTGGCAGGAACTCCACGGGGAACCACCGCTGGATCGCTTGCCCGGCGACGCGGAGAAGGAACACGACCGACAGCATGGACACAGCGCCGATGGTCAGTACGTCATGCGCGGTGTTGGGATGCATCAAGGATTGTCCGCATACGCGCGGAACCAGTCGCTGGAGAACACGTGGTGGGGATCGTATTGCTGTTTGGCAGATGCGAACTCTGGAAATTGAGGATAGCACGTCGCCAGTTGGTCGGTCGTGGCGAATTTGTTGTAGGTGAGGAAATAGCTGCCGTTTCTCTCGATGGCCAAGTCGATGAGGGTACGCAGGGCGTGGGAGACGCGCCGGATACCGGCCGGATCGTGATCCACATGCAGATTTACTACGATGCAAGCGTAGGGCTGTCGCGCCCAGTTGAGCACTGTTTCGTCGTCGCGCTCGATGAGGCGTATGGTTCCGTAAATCACGTTGGCCTGCTGTCTTCGCAGTTCCGCGCCGGCCGCGGCCATGAAGCCGGGCAATTCGGGTAACGGCACGTACAGCTCGGTGATAGTTTCGGAACCCGGAACCGTACAGCTGAGCCGCTCGTCGAGTCCCTGATGGTAATGGTCGATATACTGGCTCAACTGGAAGGTGTCGCTGTCGTAAATCTGGCCGTCGGTGCTGCGGTAGAACCCGGCGTATTCGTCGAAGGCGCGGGCTTTGTCGGTGTGGGACCAGTGCAACAGTTGCCGCCAGGCGGTCTCGTTGAGCAGGTATTGCGGTCGTGGGGCTGCTCTGGCCTCGGCGTCACTCACCGGCTGATAGCAGGACAGGACCCCGTCCCTGAGGAAACCGGGCGAACTCTCGTCGGTACGGTACTGAAAATCACCGTAGGTGAACCCGTCGGCGATGCGCTGTTTGAAAAGGTCCCCGAGTTTGTCGATGGTGGTAACTTCCACGTTCCGGCGGACATGGTGGGCCGGCATGAGGCGCAGGTCGACGGTTGCAATCATGCCGAACAGCCCATATCCGCCGATGGCCAGGCTAAACAGGTCGGAATTCTGGTCACGATCGCAGCGGGTCAGGTTACCGTTGGCGTCAATGATTTCGAAGGCTTCAACGTCCTGAACGATAGGTCGGTAGGTCAGACCGCGGCCGTGGCCGTTGGCGGCCAGCGCGCCGCCGATGCTGAGACGGTCGGCGCCGGTCTGCTTCTGCACCACGCTCCATCGCCGGTTGAGGTCTGCCTGCATTTCACGGAGCCCGGGCACGAGGTCAGACCACATGATTCCGGCCTCGACGGTGACGATGCCCCGTTCGGCGTTCAAACCCACGATGCGGTTCAGATGCCTGGTGTCCAGCAGTGTCCCACCGCACAGAAATTGCTGGCCGCCCATGGCGTGGTACCCGGCGGCGATGCTCAGGCTCTCACCGGCGTCCCGTACCCGATCTATTCCCCGTTGAGCTTCCACGATCGAATTGGGCGCAATGACGTGGGCGACTTCGGTTTCATTCAACTGGGAATGAATGTCATTGACTGTCGTGGATGTTGTCTTTGGCATGGTTTGTATGTTTGTCCTTTGTCTGAGCTCGGAGGCTGACTGTGCCTACGAGTGTGCAGGCTGTGCGGATGGGCTACCGTGGTACACTTCCGTCGCGTTGGGCCGGGCAATCACGAGCCGCCCGCAGGCAATCTAGAATAGGCGGATGGGAAGAATGCAGCCACTTTCGGACTTGCGGGTTTTGGCCGTTACCGTGTTCCTCGCTGGGCCGTTCCTGAGCATGACACTGGCGCGGCTGGGCGCTGAGGTGATCAAGATCGAGATACCGGGCCGGGGGGATCCGGTGCGCGGGAATGGCCCCTTTGCCGGCCCGGATGGTATCCACTCCGAGCAGCGCAGCGAGAAGCACATCGCCACCCGTTTTCTGAAGCGCAGCCAGGGCGTGAAGAGCGTTACCCTGGACCTGAAGAACCCGCGCGGGCGGGAACTGTTCCTGGAGATGGCTCGCCAATCCGACGTGGTACTGGAGAACCTGGCGCCAGGTTCCATGACCCGCTTGGGTCTCGGTTATCAAGACGTGGCCGCCGTGAACCCGGGCGTGATCTACGCCAGCATCTCCGGCTACGGTCAGACCGGCCCCTACGCCCACCAGCCGGCCCACGACCCCCAGATCCAGGGCATGAGCGGACTGATGGACATCAACGGCGAACCGGACGGCCCGCCGACGCGGGTGGGCTTCTACATCGGCGATTTGGTGACCCCGATGTTCGCGTCGACGGCCATCCTGTCGGCGTTGCGTGAGAAGGATAAGACCGGCAGGGGTTGTTATCTGGACGTGTCGATGATGGACACCCTGGCTTCGTTGATGTTGATGGAGAACCTGGAGGAGGACATGGCGGCGGGCATTCCCCTGCGTACCGGGAATAACAGCCGGAGCGGTCCCACCGGTCAATACCAGGCCAGCGACGGGGCCATCATCATCACTGCCGCCAGCGACGATCAGTGGCGCCGGCTGTGCAATGCTATAGGGACGCCCGAGCTAATCGAGGATGAAAGGTTCGCGCGCTACCAGGTGAGGTCGGAGAACGCCGCCGGCGCCCGCGCGGAAGTTCAAGCCCGCATCGGCGCCATGAGCCGAACCGAGGCGCTGGAATGTCTGTCGGCCGGCGACGTGCCCTGCGCCCCGGTGCGAACGGTGCCCGAGATCCTGGCCGACCAACATTTCCGCGATCGAGGGGCCCTGCGGCCCATGCGCAATGCGGCTTTCAGCGGAGAGGTCAGCGAGGTTGTCGCCGGTTTCCCGGTATTATTCGATGGGCAACCGCTGCCGGATGTACCCGGCGCGCCGTCCCTGGGGATGCACAACGCCGAGGTTTTAAGCGAACTCTGCGGCGTTAGTGAAGAAGAGTTGAACAGGCTACGGGATGCGAGGGTAGTTTAGGAAGAGAATTTATTCGGAATATGGCAACTATATGAGGTATGTCGCCATGCCTACCCAGTACGAGACCAGCTTTACTATTCTGAACCGCGACGGTTCGGGCGGTGCGGAGCTGCTGCAAGTGGCGATAGATACGATTGAGGAAGAATTGCAAAGTAGCGACGGCGAGGTTGATTACGAACTGGAGGCGAATCGGGTCGGAACCATTGGATACGCTCATTTTAGCGGCGAGCGTTCGCACCCTAATCTGCCGGCGGCAGTGCGGCTGGAAGCGCGGCTTTGTACGTTGGACGATGCGCCCGATGTCGCAGTTCAGATACTGACCAGATTCATATCATCCGACGGAGCAGATTTGCCAGAACATGCCGCCGGCCCGCCCAGGTTTCTGGACACTATCATCAGGCAATTTCAGTGCCGCGCCGGCATCAGCAAAATAACCGCCCAGCCGCTGGAACTCGACGATGGCAACATAGAGGATTTCGCCCGCAATCAATTGCTCAACTCGCAGCGGAGATTGCCGATTTTCCTGATTACGCCGGGCCAGGATGGATTGCCCGGCTGCGACCCGGATAACGCCCAGAGGATGCTGCAAGGCGTAGCACAAGTGGCCTACTGTGTTGATAACGCAGCCTTGCTGCTGCGGCAGCATAGCGGGATTAGCACTTACGGCGGCGCGGTTAGAATCTACTGGCCAAACTGCAAGCCGGGCCGCAATGGGATGAAGCCGGATTCCGGCATAACCGATTTTTATATGCCGGAAGCAGTACGCAGAATGTCGCTGTATGAAGTGCAAAAAGCTTGTCTGGCGAGTGGACAAGGAATTGACATTGATGAACTATACAGCGTTGCCCGCAGCGCGGTGGCCCGGAGCTTAAACTCCCGGAGGGCGGCAGAAGAAACCGCATTGGTCTCCGAGGAAGCGGAAGTCCAATCGGAGCCGGATAGTTTCGACACCCTCAGGGCCGAGCTGGCTGAGCTAGGACGGACCAAGCGGGTAGCTGAGGTCCGCAATTTGGAAATGCGTCGCCAGGTGGAACTTGCTCAACGAAATATCGAGCGACTGACACGAGAAAAGGAAGAGGCAGAGGAG
The DNA here is from genome assembly GCA_034428455.1 of Dehalococcoidia bacterium. GTDB lineage: Bacteria > Chloroflexota > Dehalococcoidia > Lucifugimonadales > UBA3495 > Bin87. The sequence goes on along the minus strand of DAOUHZ010000147.1, from coordinate 44,156 downwards.
ATTGTCAGTAATCTGGAAAGGGAAATTGAAGCGCGGGCCAGGGAGGACGGCGTCAACGTGGGTGAAGGGCGCGAGGAGCGCAGTCAGTTGCGACAACGGAACGAAGAACTGCGGGCCAGGGTGACGGAATACGAAAAGACCATCTCCAGGCTGAACGACGATAATCAGCAGCTTCGACAGCGGAATAGATTGCGAGATGATGATTCAGGTCCGTTAATCCGTCTGGGTGACGGGAACATCGGGAACGTGACCACCCTAAATCACGCTCTCAACGTTTACCGTGACCCGTGCCGCAAGTTTATCGTCCGGAAATTGCGAGCTGCGCACGGTGATGACCTTATCAACGCGCTCAGCAATTCAATCGAGCTTCGAGACTACCAACACCTCCGCAACGCCTCCGAGCAACCAGAGGCGGCCATCGACATCGGGGACTTTTCGGCAATCGTCAGTTCCAACCCCCATTGTTTTGAGGATTGGCAATCCCTGTACCGGAGAATGGACGATATACGGCGTATCCGGAACCGGGCCGCGCATCCGCCCCCCAGCGGCCTCGACGATGACTGGACGCAGGATAGTCTGCGGACAATAGTTGAAACGCTGGAAACCCTGGGTGACGAGAGAGTAGTAGAAAATATCCGTGAGGTACGGGAACTGATTGCGCTCACGCGCCGCATCTAGCCTGCGCTGTTGAATCCAGTCAGTAACTCTTGCTGGTTATGACTATTTCCTACTCCGTCTCCAGCTCCTTCTGCAAAATCTGCGCCCAGTGCACCTCACCTCGCTCGACCAGCCGCTCTATGCCCGGCCGGATGCGCTGGGCCGCCACCACCGCGTGGGCCGGCTGGCCTGTGAACCGGGTCAGATAGCCGGCATTCCGGGTGGCGCGGTCAACGTCTCGCCAGCTGCCGGTGTACGATGCCTCAACGGCGATGTAGTGGCGCTCGCCGGTATCACGGCGGGTTGCCTCGATGATGACGTCGGCGTTTTCAAAGCTGGTAAGTTCGTTGGCAGGTATGCCGCCGGTGTCAGCATCATCGATGATGTTCAGCACGTCTCCAAGGTCCAGAACCCGGTAATCCCGACAGCCGACAACCCGGACAATGCGGGCGACCATTCTCAGTGCTCCATCACGAGCATGAGAGGCTGCGATAGGAGCCAGGCGAGCATCGAGGCGGGCTTGCCCGGTTTCCAGTGCCAGGAGCCGGCGATCTGTGTTGGCCACAAACTCGGCCAGCGTGGCTTCCAGGGTCGCCAGCCGGCGTTCTGCGCTTTCCGCAAATTCAGCGAACGCTTGGGGCAGTTCCAGCAACTCCCGCGACAGCATCCTGGTGCGGAGCGCTTCGTTCCACTCAGGGTGCTCGTCTAAGATCCGTATCAAGTCTTCGATTGTATTGACAGTGGTCATGTGTATTGCCCTCTTGGATTGATTGTATCAGCCGACTCTGGCGTCATACCAATTCGGCTGGCGATGGTACGATTAGGACCGCTTGATCAGAATTCAGGAGGAATTTGTCCCATGCCCCGCATTACCACCAAGCCCCTGCGCTCCGTCATGTTCGTGCCCGGCAACAAGGAAGACTGGATGCGCAAGGCGCCACAGTACGGCCCGGACGCGTTGATCCTTGACTTGGAGGACTCGGTGCCAGAGTACGACAAGGACGCTGCCCGCCCGTTGGTCGCCAGGATGATCGACGAGCTGGCGGAACGGGGACAGACCCTGTTCGTGCGCGTGAACCGGTTGGAAACCGGGCTGACCGGGTTCGACCTGGAGGCGGTCACCCGGCCCGGGCTCTACGGCATCCTGCTGCCCAAAGTGGAGACCCCGGCGGACGTGGTGGAAGCCGACGTGCTGCTGCGCTATTTCGAACGCAAGGCTGGCATGGAGCTGAACACCGTGTGCATCGACCCGGGGCTGGAAACGGCGTCCGGCATTCGCATGGCGTACGACATCGCCATGGCGTCAGATCGGGTCGCGCACATGGGCGGCAGTGGCGGCAAAGGCGGGGACACGGCCCGCAGCGTGGGCTACCGTTGGACCCTGGAGGGCGCGGAAACCCTGTACCTGCGCAGCAAGGTCCTGATGGACAGCCGGGCCGCCGGGATCCAGTGGCCCATCAGCGGCGGGTGGTTCGACATCCGCGATCTGGATGGCCTGCGCTACTGGGCCAACAACCTGAAGGCGCTGGGGTACACCGGGATGCACCTGATCCACCCGTCGCACGTGCCCATCGTGAACGATATTTTCACCCCCACCACCGAGGAAATCGCTTTCTGGCAGGGGTTGCTGGACGCCATGGAGGAAAGCCGTCGTCAGGGCACGGCGGCCGTGACCTATGCCGGCGACATGGTCGACGTGGCGCACGAGGGAACGGCCAAGGCGATGCTCGAGATGTGCCGCAGCCTGGGTTTGGTGTAAATGAGGATACCGCGGGCCATCCGTCGCTTCTGGGATGTGCTGGGCTACGATGCCGATTTCTGGCGCGGTCCGGTGCTGTTGGGAGCAGCTCTGGCCGGGTTGACCTGGCTCGTGTGGTACTTTACCAAAGTGCCTTGTACCGCTGATAATGCGTTCAAAGGGTTATGCAACCCGGGCGTCGTTGCCAGTATCATCAACGTGGACATCATGTCGCGCTGCACCGCGGCTTGGCTGGGAGCTACCACTCTCACGGGAGGTATTAACGCTATCATGCTGAACCGGGAACGACAGCGCACGGAAGAAGCCAACCGGCGAGCCGACGAAGCTTGGCAGCAGTTAGCAGAAGAAAGGAAGCGTTCCGATGAACGCATTGAAGCGCTGATTAATCAGGCCGCCGAGGAGCGCCAAGTGATGATGGCTACGATTGCCGAGTTGACCAGCGCCATCGCTGAACTGCGGCGGCACAACGGCGACGGCGCGGCAAACGGGCAATAATTACCGGCCCGCAGACGTCATCCTCCCTCGCCGGCGCGCAGCACCCGCTGTACCTCCAGCCGGCTGGTCACGAAGGCCAGCCAGATCACGGTGACCACGCTCACCGTGGCCAGCACCGCGTACGCCAACGCCAGCATCCGCCAGTCGGTTTCGAATGTCAGCGGAGGCGTGGCGCGGACGCCGCCCTCGGCGACTTCCAGGACCGGCAGCAGCGCGGCTCCGATCTGCGCGCCGGCCCATGTTCCCACCGCAACCCCTGCGATAACCACGATGGCCAGGTTGAACCAGACTACACCGTTCAGTTGCCCCCGGGTGCTGCCCAGAGTCCGCAGCAGGGCGAACTCGGTCTGACGCTCCCGGGTGTCTAGCCAACTGTACAGCGCGATACCGGTCGCGCTGGCTAGGGCCAGGGCCAAGAACATGATCACCAGCAGGCCGCCCCAACCCGCGTTGGCCAGCGGCTGCTTGCCACGCAGGGCTGCCTCCTCTTCCGCGACCAGGGCCTTGCCGGCAGCCAAGCCCAGTCCCTCAATGCTGGAAACTGCCGTCTGGCTCTCCTCCAGCGCACGGTCCAGGTCGCCCACGGCGATGTCACGATCCAGCCAGACCTCGCCCGAGCCGCCGAAGATGCGCCGGCTGTGCCGGTTGGCGTACTCGACGAAATCGCCGAGGTCGGTGACGACGAAAGGTTGCTCTCTGGGGTCCACTGTAGGGAAGAACTCGGCAACCCCTTCAATCTTGATGGGCAATGCGAATGTGGACATGCCGAGGCTGATCTGCTCGCCGACTTCGGCGCCGGTGGCTTCCAGGATGCCGGGGCTGACGAGAGCCTTCACGGGCGGAGCGTCTTGACCCGGCCACAAACCCGGCGCGCCGATGCCGCCGGGCGCCCAGCTGAAAACGGCGGAACCGGTGGTGCCGGGTCGGGCCACATTGCGGCTGGTTTCAACGGAGTAGAGCCCGGGTCGCACGTAGTCTTCTATGACGCTCCAGCCGTCGGCAGTGTTCAGATCGGCTACTACCGTTTCTCCGGCGTCGGTGTGCGCCGTCAGCCCGTCGACGAAGAGCACGCCGGGGCGATCTCCGCTGGTCCGGCCCGAGATTTGCAGGTTGATCAGGGTGTGTGGGGGCACGTCGAGTCGGGGCACGTCAGGATCGTTGGTAGGTCGTCCGCCCCGTCCCAGGCGAAGCTCGGTACTACCCTCCAACTTCTGCCACTGGCGGGTTTCTCGCACGTCGCCCAGCGGCACGTCGTAATACCGGCCGGAGCCGTCGCGCAATCGAGCGGTCACACCCACCAGGGGCTCGCGGGGAAACGGTCCGGTTTGAGTGGTCATCGCCCATAAAGACAGCGCGGTGGTGCCGTCGGGAAGCGGCAACCCTTCCGCAGAGTCCGAGTTCGGCGTGATCTGGGTCATCAGGTCAGACAAACCGTTGCCGTTCGCGAAATCGTCCCGCCACCAGGCGACGTCTGCCAGGCGAGGCGAATCAACGGCCAGGACCGACACACGTTGGGACCCGAACCCCTCGGTCAGCAGGCTGCCTTCGGTGCGCATCGCTTCGGCGGAATCGGGCAGCACGTCAGACAGCCCGGCGAAAGCGCGCGCAATGCGGCCGTTGTCGTGCTGCACCCGGATGTCCGCGCCGATGTCGTATCGAACGCGGTCGTCCAGGCTGCGGTTCAAGGTGGCCGAAAACGCGCTGCCAACTACTCCCAGCGAGGTCGCCAACATAAGCAGCGCGACCAGGCTCCCCGGCGCGATGGGGTCGCGGGCGATTCGGCGCAAACCCTGCACCAACCAGCCGGGCCCAACCGGCCCCACGATGCGCGCGGATATGCCCAGGGCCAGCGGGAACAGTCGCATTACCAGCAAGCCCAGGGCAATCAAGCCCAACGCCGGGCCCAGCAGCAGGGCGAAATCGATTTCCAGATCACGGCTGCCCAGGCCCCGGGTGAGGACGGTTCCCCGGCTGGAGATCTGCCACCAGAGAAACGCGATGACCACCAGCGCCAACAGGTCCAGGTAGTAACGGTGGATGAACGGGGTCCGCGCCGGTCTGGCCCCGGATTGGCGGAACTCCACGATCCCTTTGCTCGCGGCCGCTAGAGTCGCGAGCGAAAGCACGATGACGGCCAGCGCCGCGCCGGCTGCGCCCATTCCGAATGCCTGCCAGGACAGTGACACGGGGGCGCCTACCGATTCGGCGTCGAACACCAGCCCGCCCAAGGCTCTGGCCAGCAACGGAGAGAGCAGGGCGCCGGCGACCAGCGCCGGGCCGGCCAGAAGGAGACCCTCGACCAGAGTGAGGATGCCGATCTGGACCGTGGTAGCGCCCCGGCTCTTGAGCATGGCTATCTCACCGGCGCGGGCGCGAATCACCATACCGGCGGTTATGGTCAGGTAGTAGGCCAGGATACCGGTGACCAGGAACACCATGAGGAACAGCGGGATGCGCGCCAGCAACAATTGCTCTTCGTGGTCCTCCAGGATGCGGATCAACCCGGTGGACGTGCTGCCGTTGGGAAGATTGTTGGTTACATCCCGCCGCACCCGCTGGAGTTCCCGCTGCAAATCGTCCACCCGCTTGGCGGGAATTCCTTCCCGGTCAATCTGCACAAACCAGGCGGAACTGGTGTAGATGCCGGGATAACGGCGGCCAATCTGCTGGCGCAAAGCCTGTTCCGAGGTGAACAGCGGCACCAGCGTCCAATCGTCGTCCTGGGACGCAAGCAGCTTGTGACGGCGATACCAGTATTCGTCCTCCAGGTCAACCGGCTCGATGACGCCCACCACCACGACGCGAGTTGATGGCTGGTCATCGCCTCCGGTGGCCGGCAGGATTTCGAACCCCTCGCCCAATTCAAGGTCCAGGAATTGCAGCCCCAGGGAATCTACCACGATTTCAACGACGATCCCGTCGGTATTTCCTGTCGTGTCGTCGTAGCCACCGTCTCCAGCCACCTCGGGCCAGCGGCCCTGGACCAGTTCAGCCTTCCCATCCCTGAGACCCGAAATGTATTGCATCCGGCCACGAGGACGCTCGTCGTTGGGCAGGTCCAGGTTGGGCCGCCCCGCGAAATAGAAGGTCGCGGTTTCTATCTGGAAGGAGACGGCGCCGACGGCATCTCCCAGGGGAGGCAGAACGCGCTGCGCGACGAACTGCCGGCTGGTGAGATAGCGGTCGCTGGCGGGCGTCGCGGTGCGGGGATCATCAAGGTCGTTGAACACCCGCACCCAGAGATTGACGTCGCTGGATTCGGCGTCGGCCAGGGCGCGGCGCAGGGCAGTCTCTGCCAGCAGGTCGTTGAAAACCACCGCGCTGGAAAGCAGCACGACGGCCAGCGTGACGCCCAGGAGGACCGTCAGTTCCATGCGGAACGACGACATGAGCCGCCGTCGTGCCAGCACGTAACCAAGGTTGAGGATGGCGGTCATGCGTGGCTACTCCGCCTCTCTCAGCACTTCGGGCGGGCGCAAACGGCGCGCCACCGCGCCGGCGAGACCAATTGCCACGATTGCCGCTACGACCAGGCAGATGAAGGTCGCGACCAGCCACGGGCCTTCCGCCACGAATATGATGGGCGGGGTGACGGCGCCTCCGGCCGCGTTTCCCGCCAACTCTCCCAGCGTCCACCGCGCCAGTCCCCAACCGGCCAGCCCGCCCACCACGATGCCCAGGACGCCGATGATGACTCGTTCCAGCGCCAGGCCGGCGATCCGCTGCCACTGGGGAATGCCCAGTGCCGCGCCGACTGACATGTCGATCCGCTGCTCGCGCACCGCGACCGCGGCGTGGGCACACAGAGCCAGGGCGACGGCCAGCGCCAGGGCGGCCAGTCCGATTCCGGTCAGAGCGTCCCAGGCTCCGCCGGCCAGGGGATTGCGCGTCGCCAGGTCGACGGCGTCATCCCGATCCCGCAGGAAGGACAGTCGATATCCCACGTCCAGGATCTCGGCGGCCACCCGCTCCCGGTCGGTGCCTTCAGCCACGTCGAACCACCATTCATCAGGAGTGATGGGTTGGGCGCCCGGCGCCTGGTTCAACCAGGCTCGTAACTCGTAAACCGATACCACTATCAACGAGCGTCTGGCGCTCAGAGTGGGAAAGTGGTTGACGGTGCTCGTGACCCGGGCGGGCACGATGTATCCGTCTACGGTGATCCTGACCGTCTGGTCGGGAACAAACCCGGGCCCGGTGATAGCCGGCAAGGGCAGCGGAGCCGGCGGGATGACGATACCTCGGGGAGACCTGCCCAACGGCTCCTCCCATTTGATGGATAAGCCCGTGTCGCCGGTGTGGGCGGCATCCGGGGAACGCTCGGTGCGGTCGGGAACGTTTCCGGCCTGGGGCAACGCCACCCAGGGACCGATATCTTCAAATCCCTCGATCACCTCGCCGGCCGCTGGCAGTTTGGAGCCATACACGGTCACGCCGTCAAAGGAAAGTCCACCCGGCGGTGTCCGGGCGAATGAGTCCCCGGAAATGAAGATTGAGACCACCCGCCATTGGTCGTCGGCTCTCGCAGTGACACTTTCTTCGGGCATTGGCGCGGTCAGGTGGTGCCATCCGGTTTGGTGTTGGCTCAGCATCCCCAACTCGAGATTGCGATAATACCCACGGTCGCTGCCGATGCGCAGCCACAGTCGGTAGCTGGGCAACGGCACCGACGCGCCTACGGTCGGTATGTCGTCACGTCTGATCCAGACGCCGATCTCCTCGGCGTCCTGGGGTATCTCAACTCCGGCAGTCTCCGGGGACAATGTCCTTCGCAGTGGCGCGACCAGGGTGTCAAGGGGCGTTGGTTCGCCGTCGACGAAGTCGTCTCGCCACCATGAAACCTGCCCGATGGTGAGCGGATCAACGCCCATGACGGTTCCGCGCTGGGACGGTCCGTCGATGAACCCGACCGGCTCTCGAATGATTGGCGACACTGCTTCGATCCCGTCGATGGACTTCAGCTGCTCAATTCGCTGTTGCTCGGTGCGGCCGATGAAGCTGGTGCCGCCCAGGGTGATGTCGCCCCCAACGCTGTGGTTTGCCTGGTCCGCTTCGCTGCGCGCCAGCGTAGTCTGGAAGGTTCCCGCGAACACTCCCAGAGCCGCTGCCAGCGTCACGACTACGGTCAATGACGCATAGGGAAGCGGATCACGAGCCATCCTCCGCAGGGAAAGGCTCACCCAGGCCGGGGCCACTTGCTGGCAAACCCACGCGGTACCCGTCATCAACCACGGCAAAGCCCGGAGCAGCAGGAAGGCAAGGGTCAACAGCGCCGCAGACGGCGCCAACAGCAGCGACGGGTCCAGGGCCGGACCCCGGCCGGTGAGTTCGCTTTCAACGAAGCCGCCCCGTTGCCGGATCTGCCAAACCAGGACGGCGAGGGCGACTACCGCGATGATGTCGATGTAGTACCGCTGCAGCCACGGCGCGGAGGGTGGGCGGGCCCGAGCGCGCAGAAAATCCAGGATGCCGAGGCGGGCCAGGCTGCCGCCGGCAACCGTCAAAACCGCCAGGCTCAGCAGCCCGCCAACCGCGCCCATGGCGTACATTTGCCAGGACAGGGAAACGTCCAGAGGAGCCTCACCGGCGCCGGCCCGGGCCGCCGGGTTGATGGTTTCCACCAGCAGCAGGCTGCCAATGCCCCAAGCCAGGAGCGGTCCGACGAGGGTGGCCACCACCACGATGAGTCCTTCTCCCACCGCGAGCAGTCCGCCCACCTGCCCGATGCTGGCTCCCCGGCTGCGCAGCATGGAGGATTCCGCGGAACGGGCGCCGGCCAGCAGGCCGACGGCCAGGGCGAGGAAGTATAGGATGACCACGACCACCAGCGAAATGAACAGGATCAGCGGGGCCCGCGCCAGCGTGAGTTCCCGTTGGTACGTGGCCAACAAACCCGTGCCGCGGCTGTTTTCCAGCCCGGTCAGCACGTAGGACCGGGGGAATCGGCTGTTGATGTCCGTTTCCAGCGCGGTGAGGTCGTCCCGGGTTTGCTGCACCGTCGAGGCGGTGATGACGTCCGGATTGATGTACAGGAACCAGCCGTAGTCGCCCACCAGGGTGGGGAACGGTTCGCCGATGCCGTCAAAGAAAGCCTGCTCGTGGACGAAAATGGGCGCCACGGGTCGGCCTTCCCAGTCGCCCATGCGGAAGTAGTCCGCCGAACCCATCCAGTACTCTTCGCGGGGATCGTTGGCTTCGGCGATGCCGACGATTTCGACGCCGATGTACTCGGGGGGTTCCTCGTCGTTCCCGGGGAACACCACCAGCCAGGCCTCTTTGCCAACTCCCCATCCCATGAGGCGGGAAGTGTCCAGCCCCAGCACGCCCTCGATGCGCGGACAACCGTCAGCGAGATTGACGCAGGTTCCAGGTTCGCTTCCAACCGTTGGCGACGGCCAGCGGCCATCGACCAGCCGCGAATGCTCGGCGAACTCGGTGATGAAAAAGGGGCGTCCCAACGGAACGTCGGATATCCCAAACGGAGCGCCCACCTGCACGAAGGGCAGCGTGGGCAGCATCTTTCCGTAGCGTTCCCGGCCTCTTTGCAAATAGTCCGTGTTTTCGTCGATGATCTGTTCGATGTCGGTTCGCAGCGACGTGTAATCCGCCGGACCCAGCGGGCGGTTGCGCACCACAATCTGGGTGTTGATCACGGTGGGCGATGCGACCGCCAGGGAGTGCCGCAGTCCCGCCTCGGCCAGTCCCTGCGAATACATCGCGCCCAGGGCCATGATCGTCACCGCTGCCAGGACGCCGAAAGCGGTAACGGCCAAAAGGCCCCACGCGGAACGGATCCGGCGGGGCAGCAGCCACAGCAGCAGGGCGAAATTACGGTTCAAGGCGTGGTGTCCGCCGCGTACGCTTGCGCCTACCAGGAATCAACGCTCATCGGCTTTCCGACGCCACGCGCTGGCGCACCAGGGGCAGGAGATCATCGGCTGCCCGCTGGCACTCTTCGACATGGGGGAAGCCGCTGAGGATGAACTCGTCGATGCCCAACCGCCAGTAGTCCAGCAACTCGTCGGCCACCTGCTCTGGCGTGCCTACCAGCGCGCTGCCGCAGTTGACCCGAACCTCGGACAGGCCATTCCACAAGTGCTTCCCGAGCCGATGGTCTTCAGCCTCGCGGGCTTGCGCCTGTTGTCCGACCATTGGGGTGCCGACGATGGCGGCCTGGCGCTGCGCCTTGACCTCCGGCGAGGCGTCAGCGATGAGACGGCGTGCGGCGTCCCACGCCTCGTCTTCGCTGTCCCGTATCACCAGGTGGGTTCGCAGTCCGAGGGTGAGGGGCCGACCAGTGTCCGAAAACTGCTGAGTGAGATCAGTGACGCGCTGAGCGGTGTCCTCCAGCGGCTCGATCCATCCCAGGTGTACGTCCGCCTGCCGGGCCGATAGCCCCAACGCCCGTGGGGACGCTCCACCCAAATAGAATTTCGGTCCGTCCTGGCCCGGGGCGGGAGCACAGTAGGCATCGGCAAGTTGGTAGAAATCGCCGGCATAGGTTACCGGCTGTGGGTCTTGCCAGAGGGCGCGGCAAGCCTGGATGAATTCTTCGGCCCGCTCGTAGCGCGTCGCGTGGTCGCTGACCTCGCCTACCCTCTCGAAGTCATTCTGGATGCCGCCGGGCACGATGTTGATGTCCAGGCGTCCCCCGGATATCTGATGGAGCGCGGCGGCCATCTGGGCGAACAACCCCAGCGCGATGAACCCGGGTCTCACGGCCACCAGGAAGCGGATTCTGGAGGTCACCGCCGCCAGCGCGGTGGCCGTGGTCCAGGTCTCGGCCAGCGGAGCGTCCTCGGAGAAAAGCCCGTTGGCGAAACGGGTGGGAATGAGCATCGAGTAGAAGCCGCACTGCTCTGCGGTTTCCGCCACCTGCCGCAGGTAGTCGAAGGTGGGCGGGCGGTCTGCCCGGACTGTGCCGGCGCGTGCGCCATCGCCGTCAATGGGTATAAACCAGTCGAAACGCGGTTCGGGACGGGGTCCGTTGGTATTGGCCATACTTCACCGGTTGTTTTGGGAATCGGTCAAACAGGGGCCCATCGTACAAGTTACGTTCGCCGGTGGTCAATTTGGGCTGGAGATTGCGAGCTTTATCGATCCGGCGGCTCGGCTCCCACCGCATCGTCGCCATCCGCGTCGACTGCCGGCTGGGGCATGGGCGGGTTGGGGTTGGCCTCCATCTCGCGCTGATACCACATGAACATCACGATGCCAGCGGCCAGGATGCTCATCATGTCGCCCGGAACCCACAGGATGAGCCCGCCGAACCGCTGATCGGATAGATGTGAGAAACCCTCCCACGGGCGCGGAAGTTCCTGGTACGCCGAGTAAATCAGTTCTTCCTGGAACGTGATCCCGGCGCCCAGCAGCGTGTTGGGCAGCACGATAAGGCCGAGGTAGAGCACCCGCAGACCGTAATGCAGCCGCGAGCGGTGCGGCTTGGGGTCGATGACGATCCACCAGAACATGAACCCGCTGGTCAGCATGGTGCCGTGCATCAGCTCGTGGACCCAGTCGTTATGCACTGCCAGGTCGTGCGGACCCGGGGCTTGCCAGATGAAGAGCAGCGCGAGGAACGTCACGGTGGTGAACACCGGATTGGTGATCTTGCCGTAGAGCCAGCGGGACAGGGGAGAACGCACCAGCCGGCGGATGATGTTCTGGCGGGCCCAGGTTGGCATCCCGCGCAGCATGGGCGTCAGCGGCGCGCCGAGCAGGATCAGCAAGGGGCCAACCATGCGAACCATCAGGTGCTGCACCTGGTGAACGGAGAAATAGTGCTCCGCGAGGGGCTCGATGGGGGATTGCAGAGCGGCGAACAGCACCAATATCCCTGAGAAGAAGCACGCCTTCTGCCATGCGTTAACCCTATGGGTCGGATTGGGCCAGTTGTTGAGCCCGTTAACGTACAGGTAAACCGCACCCAGCAGGAACAGGCTGGGTATTGGATTGGTGATGAAACCCCAAGCCGTCGCCGGGGTCTGCCCGGGCGGGATGCCCTGGTGGGCGGAGGCGATACCCGCACTCAGCGCAGCGCCGGCCACCGCGGCGGCAACGGCGCCCAGAGCCCACAGGACCCACCGGCGGTTGAAAGTAGCGATCATTGCGGCGCGTCTCCGCGAGCCACGGCACGGGCCTTCTGGTTCTGGCGGATCCTCCAGACCAAATAGCCGGCGCCGGCGATCAAGATCACGGCAACACCGATGAAGACGAAACCGGCCTCCGAGTCACTGGTGGGCTTCGGAACATCAAAGACGAACGCGTCGGCGCCGTGGGAGCCTCCGGTCGGTGGTTCAATCAGGATGGTGGTTTCCCATCGGCCAGGGTCGAACTTCAGGGTGGCCGTATAGAGCCCGGGAACGTTTGGGCTCAGGGCGATGTTTTCCCCGGCTTCGTCACTTTCGCTCCAGGTGGTGAGTACCCACACCGTCAGGCCTTCCGCGGGCGCACCGGTCGAGGTCTCGGTGATCCGGATGAAGAACTGCACCGACTGGAGGGACGGCAGGGTCTGGGCGTCGACCACGACAGTGTAAGGCCCGGCGACCGATTCGTTGCGCCGGGAGTCCTGTCCCACAATGTCCTGTCCCCAGGCGGCGGGCGCTAACCCCAGCCACATCACAAGAAGGATAGCCGGGGTCCAGGGAAGAAATTTCAAGCGGCGGATGAGTGTCATGGGTCACCAAGAATTGGAGGAGCGAACCGGCGTCCGCTCCTCCATTTTACGCTACTGATCGTTCGGCTTCGCTACGGCTGAAAAGTCTTGCGCCAAATTCCCGGGGAACCTGCGGCGTGAGTCATGACGTCTCGCATGCGCCCGTTGTCCGGGTGAGCCTCCCGCTGCTCCAGCCAGGGTGCGGTGGACGACACTTCTGGGTTCTCGAATTCGTAGACCGTGGCGTAGGCTGGCTCGCCGCGTACCGACTTCCAGCGGCGTCCGCGGATGCAGCCGGGGACTTTTTCGTAGTTGGGCACGTACACGGTGGAGTACCAGTTGTTCCACTCGGCGTCGTTGGCCTCCGGCACGTCCATGCGCCCGATTTGCAGGGCGGGGGACATGTCAGCGTTGGCCAGCTCGTCGCTCAGGTCGGCGGGGTGGATCATCTGGTACACGTTGTTAATGACCGTCGTCGCCACTGCGCGCGGGCCGACTCGTTGTCCCCAAGGCGTGGGCGGCCGGTTCTTGAACGCGTCGGTGTTGATAACGTCGGCAGATTCCAGCTCATACATCGCCAGGTGCTTGGGGCCGCTGCTGGTGGCCTCGTACCTGGCGGCGTTGAGCACGCCCGGCACGGACAGGAGCTCCTGCAGGTGCTCGGTGTTGTACCACTGGTTGAACTCTTCCTCGACGTCGGCGGGAACTTCGCACCAGACCATCATCAGGCCGGTGCCGCGCTTCTTGGGCATCGTGGGCCTCCTTCTGTTCGAGTTTGTGAGTATATTTGCGGGCACAAGTCTAACATAGGGATCATCGGTGGTCTGTATGCGCGCGTAATCCATCGCCGCGAAGGAGCGGTCACCGCAGGCCCAGCTTCAAGAAGGTTTCACGCCTCACCGGAACGTCGATTGGCCTGTGATAACATTGCACCCAGCCCCTTCCGGTTCCCCGTGATGCCATGACTTATTCCCTGCTGTCCGGCCTGCGCGTGTTGGAAATTGGCTCGATGATATCCGCGCCGTATTGCGGCAAGCTGCTTGCTGATGCCGGCGCCGACGTGCTCAAGATCGAGCCTCCCGGAACCGGCGAGGATGCCCGGCGATACGGGCCTTGGCCTGACGACGTTCCGCATCCTGAACGCAGTGGGCTTTACCTGTACCTCAACGCCAACAAAGCGGGAATCACCGCCAATCTGGAGACGCCAACTGGCCGGGGAATCCTTAATCAACTGGCCGCAAAGTCGGATGTGGTCGTGCACAACGCGCCGCCAGCCGACATGGAGCGGCTCGGAATGGACTACGATCTGCTCGCCGCCGATCATCCTGATTTAGTGATGGCAAGTATCAGTCCCTGGGGTTTGTCCGGCCCGTGGCGCGAGTACAAAGCCTACGACATCAACCTGGCGGCCGCCGGGGGCATTTGCGAGGGACTGGGCGAGGCGGACCGGGAGCCCTTGAGCTTCGGCACTCCAGAAGTCGGGTACTTCGCCGGCATGGCCGCCGCGTCGTCCATTGTGATGGCCCTGCTGGGCCGTGACACCCACGGAGGCCAGCATATTGACATCGCAGAGGCGGAGACGATGGCCGGACTCTACAACGGCCCGGAAGCCCTGATGGCCGTTTACGAATGGCGCGTCACCCGGCGCACCGGGCACCACGCTTTGGATTTCCCGTATCCCAACTGCATCCTGCGCTGCAAGGATGGGCATATCTTCGTCGGTTCGCCGGAGGGACACCAGTGGCGGCGTCTGCTGGAGATCATGGGCAACCCGGAGTGGTCGCAGGAACAGCGGTTCCGCAACCGCACCGCCATGAACAACCTCTACGCCGATGAAGTGGACGGTTACGTGCAGGCGTGGCTCGCCGATTACACCAAAGCCGAACTGCTCGAGATTGCCCTGGAAAACCGCATACCGCTGGCGCCGGTGCGCACCTACGAAGAGGTGCGCTTCGATCCGTCCCTGGAGGACCTTTTCGTCGTCATCGAACGGGACGACACCGGCCCGGTGGCCTACCCCGGCCCTCCGTATCGACTGCCGGACACCGAAGTGTCGGCTCCCAAACCTGCGCCCACATTGGGGCAGGACAACCGTGCCATCCTGTGCGATGAGCTTGGCTACTCCGCCGCGGATCTGGTGAAGCTGTACCAGACCGGGATAATCTGACGACATTCGTCGGGATGACTGTCCGCGAAACTGTGAATGGACCATGCTCATCCGGGTAGCGATTGCATGCGTGGTTGTTTTCCTGGGCAGTTGCCTCATCGCCCGGCAGATCTCGCTCCAGAAGAACCACCGCCCCGAGATCATAATCATCGCCGGTATCATCGTGGGCGCGATTTGCTTCGGATTGCTCTGGACGCTGAGCCTGGTCTACGGCGGGGGGTACACGAAAATCGCGGCGGCGGCGCTGCTGTCCGTGATGCCGGCGCTGGCGGCATGGATCGTCCCGCCCCGTGATATGGCCCGGACCCGTGGCAACGGGAATACGAACGATAACCAGCGAGAATGAGATGCAAACGAATCCTGGCGTACTGAGCGGCTACCGGGTCTTGGACTTCGGCTGGGTGCTGGCCGGCGCGCTGCCTGGCATGATCCTGGCGGACATGGGCGCCGAGGTCATCAAGGTCGAAACACGGCAACGCCTGGACTATATGCGGATGGGTCGCCCCATCGTCGGCGACCAGCCCGACCCCGAGCAGAACCCGATGTTCCACAACGTGAACAGGGGCAAGCTCAGCATCACCCTGAACATAGCCGAGCCCGAGGCCGTAGAGTTGGCTAAGAGTTTGGCGTCGCGATGCGACGTGGTTATCGAAAATTTCTCTCCAGGCGTGATGGACCGGTTGGGGCTGGGTTACGGAGCGCTCCGAGAGGTCAAGCCGGACATCATCATGGCGTCGATTTCTTCCACCGGGCAGGATGGGCCGCTCCGAGATCTGCGGGCCTACGCGCCGTCCATCGGATCGCTGTCCGGTCTGGACAGCACCATGGGCTACGAGGGCGGCGGCCCCCTGGGCCTGAAGCACGCTTTTGGCGACATTTGCGGAGCGCTGCACGCGGTTTTCGCCATCGCGTCCGCCCTTTATCACCGGAACCGCACCGGCCAGGGTCAGTACATCGACGTGTCCATGCTGCGGGCAACGGTGGTCACCCAGGGCGTGGGGTTGATGGAGCAAGCGTTGACCGGGCGGTCGCTCCAACCTAGGGGCAACTACGATCCGACGATGGCCCCCTACGGCAACTACCCGTGCGCCGGAGAAGACCGGTGGGTGTCCATCGCCGTCAAGTCGGAGTTGGAGTGGCAGGCGTTGGTTCAGGCCATGGGCTCGCCGGAGTGGGCCGCGGACGACCGGTTCGTCAGCCAGTTCCGGCGTCAGCGCCATCGCCGGGAACTGGACGCGCTCCTATCCCGATGGACGGCCGAACACGAGGCTGACGCCATAACCGAGCTTTTGCAATTGCACGGCGTGGCCGCGGCTCCGGTGCTCGGGGCCGAAGAACGGCTCTTCCATCCCCACTTTATGGCCAGGGGCCTGTACAGCGACACGGAACACCCGGCGCTGGGCGCTGAGCCGGTATTCAACCTGATGTGGAACCTCAGCAAATCGCCATCCCGAGTGGGCCGTCATGCCCCCTTGCTGGGCGAACACAATCGGGAAGTGCTCGGCGGATATTTGGGTATAAGCGAGGACAGGTTGGCGGAGCTGGAAGAGCGGCGGGTGGTATATTAGTTCCATATGCCTTCTTTGCGTTGGACCACGCTATCGGAGTCGAGGTGATGCTGGGTTTGAAAAAAGACAGTAACCTAGCGTCCTATGGACGTTTCGGGATCGGTCCGTTGGTCATGGGAAGCATCGTGACCTGGTTTGCTGTCGCCGCGGTGCGCAGGTTCCCCAATGAGGGCGATGCGTGGCTGGCGCTGACCTTGAGTGTGACGATGACCGGATGCGGATTGTTCACCATCCTGTACGGATGGTGGCTGGACTGGCGAAGTCAAGCGCGGCCCGAAGAAAAGGTGTAATTCGTTGACATCGAAACCGCCAGACCGTCATCAGCTGGCAGTCGCCATCTTGGCCATCGCAACCGCTGCCATTGGATTTGGGCTTTTCGGTAGCGGCGTCACTTTCAACGAGTTTGTTCGCGAACCAGGGTTAGCGCGCGACATCCAGTGGGCACGCCTGGTCGGGATCGCATCCGCCACCGTGTTTTATTTCGCGGTCCTACTGACAGTCGGTAGGATGCTGTCCAATGACGAAATCTCACGCAAAGAACTGACAAACGGCCCCATCGCATGTTTCCACATGGAGATGGTTAGTTTGGCGTGGCTGTATATTGTCAGTGTAATCGAGCAACTTGGCGTGGGATAAGGCGAAGGAGTAAGTGACAGTGACACAGCAACAATCCCAGCAACAAGTCGTCGAAACTCTCCCGGAAGTGGAGGGCGGCATCTCCGATGAGGCCCTAACCGCCGCGCGCGCCATGATCGGCGTGCGCATGCGCACCGAGCAGTACGTCCGGCAGGCTACGCTGGATACGATGCTCAACTTCGTCAACGGGATCGGCGATGCCAACCCTCTGTTTCGCGACCAGGAATACGCCGCCTATTCCAAGTATGGCAGCGTCGTCGGTCACCCGTGCGCACCGTACATGCGGCACTGGTCCGGCCGGACCCGGTGGGGTCTGCCGGGAGTCCACGGCTTCTTCGCGGGGAACGACTGGGAGTTTTTCCGCGTGCTCCGGCCCGGCGACGCGGTGAACTGTGTCGAACGGGTCCTGGACGTGCAGGAAAAGCGGAGCGCGTACTCTGGCCGACTGGTCATTCAATATGTCGAAACCACGTACTCCAACCAGCGGGACGAGGTGGTGGCCCGAGTCGTTGGATGGTGCACCCGTCACCAGCGACGCGCCTCCCGCGAACGGGGCAAGTACGCCGACGTGCCCAAGCGCCATGAGTACACCGAGGACGAGCTGGCGCGGATCGATGAGCAGGTGCTGAACGAAACCGCGCGCGGCGGGCAGCCCCGCTACTGGGAAGACACCGAAATCGGCGAAGAGTTGCCCACCGTAGTTCGCGGACCGCTTTCTCTCCAGGACGTGAGCGCGTTTCTGGTTGGTACCGGCCGTTCCAGCGCCCACGGCGTGCTGCTGCGGGAGGCCATGAGGCACCCCAACCACTTCTTCCGCAACCCGGAGTCAGGCGGCGGCCTTGAGTACACCGGCATCGGTCACCTGCGCGACTCGGTAGCTGAGGCGGTGGGTGTGCCCGGCGCGTATGACTACGGGCCGCAGCGCGTGTCGTGGCTGGGAACCCTGATGACCAACTGGATGGGCGACGACGCATTCCTCAAGCGGCTCCGGGTGGAAACGCGGCGGTTCAACGTCTACGGCGACACGCAGTTCTGCAAGGGACGCGTCGCTCGCAAGTATATTCACCAGGGCAACGCGCTGGTGGATGTAGACATCTGGGCCGAGAACCAGCGCGGCGAGGTTACCGCTCCCGGCACGGCCACCGTGCTGCTGCCCTCCCGCGACCCCCGGAACCCGTGGTTCACGGACGGAAGCCACCTTTCGCTGCGTGACGTAACGCTGCCGGAAGAAGCGCCGCCCATCCTGCCCGTGTGAGCGCCCGTCAGTAGGCGAATATATCGTCCACGGCGCAGGCGAAGCCGGGCAGCACCGGCTCGCAGGTCAGCGTATCTCCGGGGCCAAATCGCTGTACTGTGCCGTCGTCGTAGTGCGTGTGCACCTCCTGGGATGCAGGATAGACGACCATAACCAGGCGGACACCGGCCTCCAGCCACAGCCGTATCTTGCAGTCCACCTGCGGTTGACGGTCGTTAGGTGAGAAAAGTTCCATGACCAGGTCGGGAATAACTCGGGCATAGCCCCGGGGCTGCGGCCGGCTGGACATGCGCTCGTAAGAAATGAAGGCGTAGTCGGGCGCCAGAACGGTATCCGGTGCGACCTCGATCCAGAACCCGGTTTCCGCCATGCGACCGTGACCGAGGCCATGCTGGTGGATGAACGAGCTCATGCGCCAGGACGCCTCGCTCCCGACAAAACCGTGGTCATCACCGGCAGGAGACATCTCTATCAGTTCTCCTCGGATTAATTCACGCCGCATACCGTCATCGGGCATCGTCAGCAGGTCATCGGCGGTAAGCAGTTTTTTGGCGGTGGTCATGGCGTTGATCTCCGGTTTATTTCGTCGCGCCGTTGCCGCTTATTGCCTTGATGCCGGCGTTGCTGCCCAGGCCCAAAAGCACTCCCACCGAAACCTTGATAAGCCAATCGACGGTAGTGAGCAAATCGGATTGGGCCGTCGTCAGCTCGCCGTCGGGAATCGTCGAAAGCCAGATCCAAATGCCGAAGCCAATGGCAAGCAACGCTAACGGCGCGAATAGCTGTACAAGGGCAGCCACCTGACGCAGGTTGTTAATGGCCTGGAGTCTCTGCGACCATCAGCGTTCGGATACATCCGTCCGGATCTGCCCCGATTGCTGCGGAACAGCGAGACGATTCGCCATACGCATACCGCGATACCAATGATGCCAAGGCCCACTAGGGTTATGCCAATGTAAGGCGCAAACTGTTCCATGACGGCGGTCCTTCCGTTTTGTTACTATGGTACAGCAGGATTGCGTAATGCCGTAGCTGCTTGACGGAGTGAGCAAGGAGCGCAAGCGTGATGAGTTGGCTCAGCAATGCGTTAAAGAGCGCGCGCACGACGCGTTGGCTTACCAATGCCATCTTTTTTGTCGGCATACCTGCTGGCATTGTGGCCGGGCTTGACACCGGGGGACAGTGGGACGTTCCCTATTGGCTCATGTACGCCTGTGCCCTGGCCATCGCCGTAGTCTTGGTGGCTGCGATAACAGTGCTCATATTCGGAAAGATTGAGTAGCCATCTCCGGCTATCCTGCTCCCGCCCGCTCCAGGTTCAGCGCCAGCAGCCGTTCCAGCACCTCCCCGTCGGCCAGATGCGCGGGCCAGCCGTAGGCGTCGGCCACTGCCGTATCCAGCCTTTCGTGGGCGTTGGCCAACCAGGTGGGGTATTCGTTATAGAGATTGGTGAGCGTGCGGCGGCGCAACTGTTCGGAGTTGAGGGTCGGGTTCCCGAACATATCGATGGGATTGCGCCAGTTCTCCCGCAGCCGGTCCAGTTCTGCGGCGGCGGTAGCGATGGCCTCCCGCTGCTCGTCCGTCGGTTCAGGGAAGGGAAACGTCTCAAAGCAGGTGGTGGGAGTATAGCGAGGACGGCTTTCTAACTGCGTTCCGATTGCCGACGCCCAAACCATATGTGGACGGCTTTGCAGCACGCCGAAAAAGTAGTCGTCATCAGAAGCGAAAGCAATGATAGTGTTTTCAGGCAATACATCATTATCAATCCAGGCAAATATCCTATGCTGGGACACCATGCTGGTCCCAATGTAGCGAGACAATCCAGTCAACGCGCGGCGCATCTCGGCGCGAGGGCGGCCATGCAGCCACCAATTTTCCTTCGCTCTGGAATCACGGTGGTTATCGCGTCCCGGTTTAACGTTAGCTTTCACATATTCGAATGGCGCCTGGTATAAGGCGGCATCTTCCTCGGACATATCAGCGCCGAAGTCTATAATCCACATATCGCGGGTTACCTGGTTAATATGCCTTCCGCTGAGCCAGCGCTTGATGACGTCGCTATTGGGTTTGCTGTGAACGTTAGGCTGATTCAGCATCGCTTGAGCCACTTCGTTCTCGATTTCAAACGGGCCGATTTTGGTAACGCCCATAAAACTGAGGCCGGAGTTCTCCGTCAATGGCCTGGCCTGGGTCAAGTCTGCGCCGCCAGTAAGGTCGGCGTTGATGTTGTTGACCAGTTCGCCGTCCAGGACGCGGGTCGTCTCGCTGCCGTCGTCAAAGCAGATGATGGAAATATGCACGTTGGCGCCATCCAGCACCCAGTCCTGATCGGATACCGCCTCAAAGATGTCGCCGGTATCCTTGATGCGCTCCAGGGCCGGACGGTTGGACTGGAACCGTATGGCCTGGGTTGCCAGCAGGCCGGCCCGCCGGGCTTTGCCCTCCTCGATATGCGCCCGGGCTTTCTCGAACCAGTAGCAGCAGAGGTCGCTGGAGTTGGGGATGCGGTCGCCATATAAGTCGTACACGGCGTCGACGTAAGCGTCGCCCAGCTGTTCGCGGAACGGTTGATGTCCCAGGAAAGGCGGATTGCCAACGATGTAATCCACCGTCGGCCATTCCGGTTCGGTGGGCTGTTCGGTATCGCTGCGGTCAACGATGGCGTCTCGGCAGACGATGGTGTTGGATGTGCCAAGGACCGGTTCCTGATCGTAGCGATACCCGTTTTCGATGGCCCACTGCAAGTGTCCAATCCAGAGCGCGGTGTAGGCCAGGCTGCTGGCGTAGGGGTCGATTTCGATACCGTAAAACTGCTCGGGCGTCACCTCCGGCAGGAAACCGCTGAGGCCCAGATTGGCGGCGATGGACAGCACCTCCTTTTCCAGGTTGCGCAACTGTCGCAGGGCCACGTAAAGGAAGTTGCCGCTGCCGCAGGCCGGGTCAAGTACGCGCAGCGAAGCGATTTTGCTCTGAAACTCGGATAGAATGCGGCGGGCGACCATGGCGTCCTGTGGACCGCCGGATTGCATCACGCGCAGTATCTGGCCTTCAACGTTACCCAACTCGACGCGCAAAGGGCGCATCATTACCGAGGTAATCACCGCCTGGATATCGTCCTCTCCGGTGTACTGCGCGCCAATCAGCCGTTGCTTGTCCGGGTCAACCGCCCGCTCAAACAGAGTGCCCAGAATGGATGGATCAATGTGATCCCAGCTCTGTTCGATGACGTCCTGCAACATCGTCAGTTCATGGTCGCTCATCAACACCGTGCCCGGATCTTTGAACAGGTCGCCGTTAAAGTGGCGAATGGGCTCAGGGCCAAACCGTCCGCCGTCGTTCATCTGGACGAACAGATCCCTGAGGCCGTCTTCAAACCGGGCCGGGTTATTGTGGAAGTTTTCGTACAGCCGGGCCAGCGGCCTGCCGGGCAGCAATCCCACGTCCTGGGCGAAGAAGCAGAACACCAGGCGATTCAGGAAACGCGCCACCTCGAGAGGGTCAACGTCTCGCTGGCGCATTGACTGTGCGATGGTTGCAAATATGCCGGCGGTTGCCTGGGTGACGTCGTCCGGGCTGATTTCCGGCTCCAACGCGGCCGGGTCGTGGAAGACGTTGCGGAAGATTTCCAGCGCGTCCGGTTCGCCCAGATCGTCAAGCAGGATGGTGTGGACGGCGGTCACCTTGTTGGTGAAATTGGTATGAACCCGGATGGTCTGAAAGTCGGAAACTACCAGCAGAGGCGGGTTGTTCAGAGACTCCCGGTAACGCTGCAGCTGGCGGTAGGCTTCGTCCAGATCGCGGTGCAGGCCCTTGAACTCCCAGGCGAAATAGCCTTGCTTGTACACGTCGGCGCGACCGAGACGTCCGGAGGCTTCCCGCACAGATCGCTCGAAGGTATACCATTGCTGACTGCGGTCCATCTCCGCCGGCGTCGGATGTTCCACCACCCGGCACAGGTCAAGGAACCATTCCTGGGCCCCGGCCGTTTCCTGGCCCCGGCTGCCGCGCCACTTGGCGATAAATTCCTGCGGCGTCATGGCAGGCACCGTAATAGGGACTTCAGTAGGCGAATATATCGTCCACGGCGCAAGCGAAGCCGGGCAGCGCCGGCTCGCAGGTCAGCGTATCCCCGGGACCGAATCGCCGCGCCGTGCCGTCAGCGTGATGCGCCATTATTTCCGTGCTGCCGACGTATGCGACCACAACCAGCCTTACACCCGCGTCCAGCCACATCCGCGTTTTGGCGTCCACCACCGATGATCGATAGTCGCCCGCAATCACTTCCACCGCCAGATCAGGGATTATTTCGGAGTAACCGCTGGGCGGCGACGCTCCGGCGATACGCTCATGAGAAGTGAAAGCGTAATCGGGCGCGCGCACCGTATCGGGGTCATGCTCGATGAGAACCCCGGTTCCAGCAGCGTAGGTTTTACCCAGGTTGCTTGCCTCAACGAAGTTTCCGATGCGCCGGCCGATGCGATCCGTTACTGCACCGTGAAGTGCGCTGGCAGGCGCCATCGTAATCAACACTCCTCGTATCAGTTCGTAGCGTTTGCCGTCATCGGGCAATGCGAGCAGTTCAGAAGCGGTCATAAGTTTTCTGGCGGTAGTCATAGCCGACGTCTCCGGTGCGCGTCGCAGGGGAATCGGTCATTTGCCGGACAGTATAACGAGTTGGCCTGCATATTCAGGGAATGAGCCGCACGAACCGCCGTCGCCCCGCGCGCACCACGTCCCCCGGGTTCACTGCCAACTCTTCGCCCATGGCGGGGTTGAGGCGCTGTCCGTCGGCGCGGATCAGTTCCACCGCGCCCTGACCCAGCAGCCGGCGCGCCTCGCCGTTGCTGCTTACCAGGCCGGTCTGCACCAGCAGGCGGTTTATTGGCAGCCCGGACACTTGGGATAGTGGAACCTCCGGCATGTCGTCCGGCAGATCCCGTCGTTGCACCACCTGCTCAAAATGGGATTGGGCGGAGTCGGCGGCATCACTGTCGTGAAAGGTAGTCGTGATGCGATGCGCCAGTCCCTTTTTGAAGTTCATGGGATTGGCCGTCTCCGATTCCATAGCGTGCGTCATCTCGGTAATGTCGTCGTCCGAGACGTCGGTGAGGTACTCGTAGTATGACGCGATCAATTCGTCGGGCAGGGACATGAGCTTGCCGTACATTTCCTGCGGCGGCTCTTCCAGCGCCACGTAGTTGCCCAGGCTCTTGCTCATCTTCTGAACGCCATCGGTTCCCACCAGGATCGGCATCATGAAGCACTGCTGCGGAGTTTGGCCCATCATGCCCTGCAATTCGCGGCCGACGAGCAGGTTGAACATCTGGTCCGTGCCGCCGAATTCCACGTCGGACTCGATCACTACGGAGTCGTAAGCCTGCATCAACGGATAGAGCATCTCGGTGATGGCAATAGGCTGGTTCTGGGAGTAGCGATTGGCGAAGTCCTCCCGATGGAGAAACTGGTTGATGGTGAATCGACTGGTGAGCTCGATGACGTTGGCCAGGGTGAATTCCCCGAACCATTGGCTCTGCCATTCCACTTGGGTGCGGTCCCGATCCACGACCTTGAAGAACTGGCGCATATACGACTCGGCGTTGTCCAGGACCTCGGCGTGGGTGAGCATGGTACGCGTCGCCGAACGGCCCGAAGGATCGCCGATCTGCGCGGTCCAGTCGCCGACGATGAGGATGACCTGGTGGCCGAGATCCTGAAGCTGCCGGAGCTTGCGCAGACCAACGACATGGCCGAGGTGGATGTCCGGCCGGCTGGGGTCGAAGCCCATCTTGAGGCGCAAGGGCGTGCCCCGCCGCAGCATGGCGGTGAACTCTTCCTCGGATATGATCCGGCTCACGCCCCGCCGCGTGATGGTGGACAGGTTTTCGGGGATTTGGACTTGGCTGGTCAACGCTCACCTCGCCTCAGTTGGTCAGTGATGACCGGCGGATCAGGCGTTTTCCTGCCGGTCGTGCTGCTCGAGCATCAATCGGGCGTTTGCCACGTCCCGGTTCATCTGGGAAATGAGGGCATCGATGCCATCGAAGGTCTCCTGGCCACGCAGGCGGGAAACGAACTCGAGCTTCAGGTTTTCGTCGTAGATGTCGTCCGAGAAATCCAGCAGGTGCGCTTCGATCAGGCGCTGGCTGAGGCCGAAGGTGGGTCTCACGCCGATGCTGGTGGCCGCCATGTGTCGCACGCCGTTTACGGTGGCGTAGGTGGCGTACACGCCGTCGGCCGGGATCACGAAGTTCTCAACAGGAATGATGTTGGCGGTGGGGAAGCCCAGCTGGCGACCCATCTTGGCGCCGTGCACAACGATTCCGTCGGTGGCGTAGGGCCGTCCCAGCAGGAATTCGGCGCCATCGACGTTCCCATCGGCCAAAGCGTTGCGGACCCGTCGACTGCGCACGGTGCTGCCTTCCAGTTCCAGGGGAGGCACCGTCTCCACCCAGAAACCGAGCGCCGCGCCCCGGCGTCGCAAGTAGTCCAGGTTGCCGCTGCGGTTCCGCCCCAGGGCGAAGTCCGGGCCGGTGACGATGCCGCGCATGTGGAGGCAATCGACCAGCATGTGCGTAAATTCGTTGGCATCGAGGTTGGCGATGTCGTTGGTGAACTCGACGCAGATAACGCTTTCGACTCCAGCGTCGTGCAGGAGCCGGATCTTTTCTTCGGGGGCGATGATCTTGGTGACGGTGCGTTCAGGATTCACTACTTCCGCCGGATGGTTGCTGAAAGTGATCACGGTGGGAATCAGCGGAGGCTCCGCCAACTCCAGCATTCGATTCAGCAGGTGACGGTGTCCGCGATGCACGCCGTCGAAGACCCCGATGGTGACCACGGTGCCCGCGTCGTGCAGCGGAGCGGCATCGGACAACGCCTGATGAAAGGCCCCCCGGCCCGGAGTTCCTGAAGTTGGATTGTCCGAGGAGAGCATGGCGTCCAGGCGGCCGGTTGAGTTGGCAGATACGAGAGATGGCCGCACCTGAACGGGCGCTTGATTCGAGCCCCCGCGTCATACCCAATTGCGGCGTGAATTAGCGCAATGGATGGTAGCACAGGGCCTTGGGCCGGGCAAGCAGACTCGTTATCTCGAACCGGCGATATACTGGACGGCGTTGGCGGGATAAGGCGCAAAAGCCCCGAAATTTGTTGCCGCTGCATTCGCCACCTGCTGCCCGACCGGTTTTACAATGCCACCACGAAAATCATCTTCAATGAGAATTTCCGGCGGCTCTTCGAGAGGTCTCCCCTTAATCGGGGCGGCGGTGGCCGGAGTGCGACCTACAACTGAGAGGGTGAGATCCGCGATTTTCAACATTCTGCGCCCCGACAAGGTCGAAGGCAGCCGTGTTCTTGACTTGTACGCCGGTACCGGCAGCCTCGGCATCGAAGCGCTCAGTCGTGGCGCAAAGCAAGCCGACTTTGTAGAACGCAACCGTCGTCAGTGTCGGGTGATACAGGAGAATCTGGAGTTCACGGGTTATAGCGATGCCGGTCGTGTTATTTGTGCGGACGTACTGGACTGGTTGAACAGATCCCCCGCCAACCCGGATGACAAAGAGTCGTATGACCTTGTCGTTTTGGACCCGCCTTACCGAATGGGAGAACCTACCCCAACCCTGGAACGACTGGCCCAATCGGGCCTGCTCAATCCGAATTCCACAGTGGTCGTCGGCTTCAGCAATCGCGTAACTTTGCCCGTAGATATCCACTGTTTGCATGAAATTGATCGACGCAGTTACGGGGATAATGCGGTAGGATTCTACGTCGTTCCCGCCGCGGTGAACTGACTGAAATTGACAACGAATGGGAGTATCCCCGAATGGTAACCGCTCTTTATCCCGGCACATTCGACCCCGTGACCATGGGGCATCTGAACGTGGCTCAACGCGCCGCCCGGCTGTTTGACAACCTGATTGTGGCCGTCTATGACACCCCTTCCAAAAGCCTGTTGTTCAACACTGAAGAGCGCGTCGGATTGATGCGGGAAGCGGTGGCCGATATGTCCAACGTCACGGTCCGTCCATTCAACGGCCTGGTGGTTAACACCGCCCGGATCGCCGGCGCGGCCGCCATCATACGTGGCCTTCGCAGTGGCCCGGACTTCGAGTACGAGTCCCAGATGTTTTTCATGAACCGACGCCTGGAGCCTGAAGTGGACATGGTGTCGTTGATGAGCGATCAGGAGCACATGTTCATCAGCTCCAGCCTGCTCAAAGAGGTCGCCCAATTGGGCGGCGATATCTCCGGTATGGTCCCGGACCATGTGGCTCGGGCCTTGGCGGAAAAATACCAATTACCGCAGCGGTAGCCCTCACGCGCAAACTGAACCGCCGGCCAAGGGGGTCATCATAGATATCAACAGCATTATAGACCGCATCGAACTGTTGGTGGACTCAAGCAAGTCCGTGCCGCTCAGCAACAACGTAATGGTCGACAAGAGCAAGATCGGCGAGCTCGTAGCCCAGCTGCGCATGGCCGTCCCTCAGGAGATCCGACACGCCGAGGAAATGCTGTCCCGCAAGGATGACATAATGTCCTCTGCCGTGTCGGAGGCCCACCAGGCCCGCCAACAGTTGGAACAGGATTTCCGCACCCGCCTCAGCGAACACGAACTGGGCCGCAAGGCTGAGGAAATGCTGCGGGAAGCCGAAGCTACCGCCCGCCGAATGATAGATCAGGCCGAGCGCGAGGCGGAAAGCCGCCGGAACCAGGCTGATGCCTATGCACTGCGCACTCTGCGGGACCTGGAGCGTGAACTGACCACGGCCACCGGGTCAGTTCGCAAGGGCATAGATATGCTCGCGGGTTCGACCTTGGCCGCCAGCGCGAGTCCCGGCATCCCCTCCCCCCATGACTTCGCTCCCAATCCGAACGATGAGAGGGAGACTGCCGACTACGGAACCTTACGCTAGGTTGTCCCCCGAATTGAATACTAGCCGGGGCGGGCAAACACCCGCCCCTTCGCCGTCCCGTGCGGCCGGCGCTACTCACGCCAGACTGTCGGAGAGCGTGATTCACGCTTGACATCGGCGACTCTCGCGGGTGTACAATCCGGCGTGCCTGCTGGTTGGAAATGTGCTTGAGCGTGATCCGACCACACCATACCGGAAGCGTTGATTGGAGTGACGGAGCGAGATGCGTGAACTGGTAATCGACAGCATCCGGATCAGCCAGATGAACTATCAGCGGGTGGTGGTCCTCAAGGAGTTGGCTACCGAGCTCTTCCTGTTGATTTGGATCGGCCCCACCGAGGCCGAAGCGATCGCAGTTAAAATGCAGGGCATGTCGGTTCCGCGGCCGCTCACGCACGACCTTTTCGTCGACCTGGTGAAGTCCATGGGCGGGACGTTCGAACACATCCTGGTCAACGATCTTCAAAACGAAACGTTTTACGCCAAGATCGTGGTCAGGATCGGCGACCGCACCCATGAAATAGACTCCCGGCCCAGCGACGCCATGGCGGTTGCCGTTCGGGCAGAAGTGCCGATTTACGTGGCTGACCAGGTGATGGACAAGGCCGCGATCTCGATGGACCAGGAAACCGGCCAACCCGCGGTGGCCTCGGAAGCGGGAGGAGAATCGGCCCCCGCTGAGGTTACCGAAGAAGAGCTTCAAGGGTTGTCTGCCTTCACTGATCTAATCAACGAACTGGACATGGAAGACTTTGAACGTAAGTAGGCTCCAAATGCGTACCAGCGGCGCGACGATGAATACTGCCCCGCCCCTTCAGGTGGGGCGTTTTCGTAAACGGGGTTACGATTTCCGCCAAAATCTCCGATTGACAGTTCGGAGTGCCAATGCTACGATGCCTGCCGTTTGGAAACGGACATGCCGCCGTGGGTAGTTACTGCACTGCGGCTGACCGGCTTGGGTTGGTTCGTTGCTGTATGTATCGTACTGGGCATCCTTGGAGGGCTCTGGCTGGGAAATGTAACCGGTCAGGTGGCGCTCCTAGTGTTGGTCGGGACGGTCCTTGGCAGTGTGGTGGCCTTCTATGGGGTCTACCGGATGATCCTTCCCGCGGTGTACGGAACCAACAATCCCAATCGCTCCGCCACCCGTTCCAAAAAACCGTGTTCTGACCGCGGAGGCAACGAACCGTCGTGACCACCAAACGAGTACTCTTGCTGCTGGGTATCGTATCGGCAGTCCTGCTGATCGTAGGATTCGTCGTTGGCGCGGTCGGCTCCCGTATGTTTGGTCTGGAACGGCCGTTCGTTTCGCAGCCGGGAATCCACCTGCCTCCGGATCCCGTGTTCCCCGCAGCCGTGCGCGAGAGCGTGGTCGGCTACCGCGTGGCGGACAAGAAGACCGAAGACCACGGGGAATCCAAAGACGACCACGGCAAAGGCGAAGAAGAGCATCACGGGCTGGGCCTGATGCAATTCGCCGTCACCAACACCATGCTCTCGGCGTGGCTGACCAGCATCATCATGCTGGCGTTCTTCATCGGAGGCGCGCGCAACCCGAAGGTGATTCCCAGCCGGTTGCAGGCGCTGGTCGAGATGCTGTTTGAGTTGGTGCTCAACTTCTCCTCCAGCATCCTCGGGCCGGAGATGGGGCGTCGAGCTTTCCCGGTGGTCGCCACCATTTTCTTCTTTGTGCTGTTCAACGCCTGGCTGGCGATCTTCCTGATCCCCATCTACCAGGCGGTTGGCTACGGCGCAAACGTCGGCGGCGAGTTCAAGCTGGCGACCCACCTGATCCGCCCGGCCGGGACCGATCTGAACTTCCCGCTGGCAATCGCTTTGGTTTCATTCGTGTTCGTAGAATATTGGGGCTTCCGCGCCCACGGGTTCGGCTACCTCAAAAAGTTCTTCGCCTTCGGAGACCTGCTCCGCGGCCGACCGTCGGGCCTGATCAACGTCTTCGTGGGCATCCTGGAGCTGGTGTCGGAGCTGGTGCGCATCGTTTCGTTTACCTTCCGTCTCTTCGGCAACATGACCGCGGGCGAGATCCTGGTGGTTATGATCACCTTCCTGGTTCCATTCATCGCCACTCAGTTCGTCTTCGGGTTGGAGCTGCTGGTGGGTCTGATCCAATCGGTAATTTTCGCAGGGCTCACCCTGGTGTTCCTGTCGGTGGCCGTAAGTCACGAGGAGCACTGATGGCCGGGAGCTCGTCCCCATCAAGGCACTGATGTCCCGTGGTTTGACGCCCCGGGGCTAAGCAAAATCACGCGACCAATTTCGGTTCGGAGGATTAACAACAATGGCACTTGACCTTTCGATGTTCACCACTTTGCTGGCGGTGGGTTCCCAGGCGCTGACTGCGGAAGGCGCAAAGTTCCTGGCAGCCGGCCTCGCCATCGCTCTTGGCGTTGTCGGGCCTGGTGTCGGTATCGGAATCCTCGGCGCGGGCGCGATGAACGCCATCGGCCGCAATCCGGACGCCGCCGGTTCCATTACCACCAACATGATCCTCGCCATCGCGTTCGCTGAGGCCCTGGGCATTTACTCGCTCATCGTCGCGGTGATCCTGCTCTTCGTGGTGTAACAACATGGTTGAACTGGGACTGAACGTTCCGTCGCTGATCAGCTACCTCATCAACTACGTCGTCCTGCTGATCCTGCTTGGGGCGCTGGCCTACCGGCCGCTGCTCAACGCTCTTGACAGTCGAGTTGAGAGCATCCGGGAGAGCCTGGCCGCAGCGGACCGGGCTCGAGAGGAAGCGGCCACATCCCGCTCCGCCATCGAGGAGGAGCTCAACGAGGCCCGGCGCGAAGGCCAGCGTCTTTTGGACCAGGCGCGCGAGGCCGCCGACCGCTTCCGAGAAGAGGAAATGGGACGCGCCCGCCAGGCGGCAGAGGAATTCTCCGAGCGCGCCCGGGCGGACATCGCCCGTGAGCGGGATGCCGCCATCAACGAGGTCAGGTCGGCATTTGGAGATCTGGCGATTTCCGCCGCCGAACGGATTATACGTCGCAGCGTGGACCGCCAGGCGCATCAGGAGTTGATCGATCAGGTCCTGGCCGAGGGCGAGCAGACGCTGCGCCGCAACTGACCTGCAAACATTTCGGCGCCCCAGACGTGAAACGAATGTGGCTGCCTGCAAAGCAGCCGCGCCAGCATAGCAACCAGGGAGACAAGAACCCGTGGCAAACCGCCTGTCCGGTCAGCGCTACGCCCAGGCCATCTTCGAGTTGGCCGAGCAGCACGAGCAACTGGAACCGTGGGACCAGGAACTCCGTTTGGCCGCCGACGTTCTCGGCGACGAGGAGTTCGGGTTGTTCCTGCGTCACGCTGAAGTGCCGCTGGAGCGCAAGATCGCGGCCATCGACGAAGTGCTGTCCGAGGCCCACCCCATGGTTCGGAATCTGGTGGCGCTCCTAGTCAGCCGGGGCGGCGTGGACGCCATGCGGGATGTCCAGGAAGCCTACACCCACTTGCTCGATGAGCGGCTGGGGCGTCAACGGGTAGAAGTCACCGCCGCCGTGGAGCTCGAGCAGACCGAACTGGACCGTATCACGGATCTGGTTGGACGCATGGTGGGCAAGGAAGTGGTAGTCACCGCCAGTGTGGATGAGTCGATCCTGGGCGGGCTGATCATCCAAATTGGCGATCAATTGCTGGACGGCAGCGCAAGTTCCGCCCTGGAACGGCTCCGCCAGACGGTCCGCGCGCAAGCGGCCTAACCAACGCAACATTGAGGAGACTCGCCCATGGCAGTCAGGGGACAAGAGATAGTATCTCTCATCAGGCGTCAGATCGAGGAGTTTGGCGGAGACCTCTCCCTCGTCGACGTTGGCACCGTCCTGCAAGTGGGTGACGGCATCGCCAGCATCCAGGGATTGCAAAGCGTCCGCTCCAACGAGTTGCTGGATTTCGGCAACGACGTGTTGGGCCTTGCGCTGAACCTGGAATCTGACATCGTGGGCGCCGCCATCCTGGGTGACCCCAACGCGGTGAAAGAAGGTGACCGTGTCCGCGCCACCGGGCAGATCATCGAAGTGCCGGTTGGCGACGCGCTCATCGGCCGGGTGGTGGATCCGCTGGGTCGGCCGCTGGACGGCAAGGGCCCGGTGGCTACGGATCGCACCATGCCAGTGGAGCGCACCGCGCCCAACGTGGTGGTCCGAAAGTCCGTGGACACCCCGGTGCAGACCGGAATCAAGGCTATCGACGCCATGATCCCCATCGGCCGGGGCCAGCGCGAACTGATAATCGGCGACCGTTCCACCGGCAAGTCGGCCATCGCCATCGACACCATCATCAACCAGCGGGATACGGACCTGATCTGCATCTACGTGGCCATCGGCCAGAAGCAGGGCAAGGTCTCCCAGGTGGTGGGCATCCTGGAAGAGTACGGCGCTATGGACCACACCATCGTGGTCAACGCCGGTTCGGCGGACTCCGCGCCGCTGCAGTTCATCGCCCCGTATGCCGGCTGCGCCATGGGCGAGGCGTTCATGGAGGAAGGCAAGGACGTGCTGATCGTCTACGATGATCTTACCAAGCACGCCTGGGCCTACCGCCAAATGTCGCTGTTGCTGCGTCGGCCCGCCGGACGTGAAGCTTATCCCGGCGACGTTTTCTACCTGCACAGCCGGTTGCTCGAACGCGCCGCCCGGCTCGACGACACATTGGGCGGCGGCTCGTTGACGGCCCTGCCCATCATCGAAACCCAGGCCGGTGACGTTTCGGCGTACATTCCGACCAACGTGATCTCCATTACCGACGGTCAGATTTATCTCGAACCGGAACTATTCAACGTCGGCATACGCCCTGCCGTGAACGTTGGGCTGTCCGTGTCTCGTGTGGGCGGCGCTGCCCAGACCCGCGCAGTGCGCCAGGTGGCCGGTCGCCTGCGCCTGGACCTGGCCCAATACCGGGAGCTGGCCACCTTTGCCCAGTTTGGCACCGCGGATCTGGACGCGGCTACGCGCGCTCAGTTGGCTCGTGGCCAGTTGGCTACCGAGGCGCTCAAGCAGGGTCAGTACCAGCCCCTGAACCTTGGCGACGAGGTGATCGTTCTCTACGCGGTAAACTCCGGCCTGATGGAAGACGTGCCGCTGGAGCGGGTGGGAGCCTTCGAGGAGCAGATGCTCCGGCACGTGAATGCAACGCACCCGGAATTCAGTCAGGCTATCCGCGACACCGGCAACCTGCCGGACGAGCTGAGCGAGCAACTCACCGCCGCCATCAACGACTTCAAGCCCACCTTCCAGTAGGAGCCGCTGCACCTAGTTTCTCCATTGCAGCAGCCAGGGTCAGTACATGCCTAGCGTTAGAGACATTCGCCGACGCATCAGGAGCGTCGAGAACACCGGCAAGGTCACCAACGCGATGTCCCTCATCGCGGCGTCGAAGATGCGCCGGGCCCAGTTGGCTGTAACCGACGGTCGCCCGTATGCCGAAAAGATTCACGAAGTGATCGCCACCCTGGCCGCGCAACCCACGGACGATGACACGGTCCATCCTCTGCTGGCGACTCGACCGGTTAACAACGTGGGCATGGTGGTGATAACCCCTGACCGCGGATTGGCCGGCGGCATGCACGCCAACATCAACCGCCAGGTCGCCCGCTTCATCCTGGGAAGCGACGCAACGGTTCGGAGCATAGTCGTGGGCCGTAAGGGTCGCGACTTCCTGGTGCGCTACACCGATACCGTTCAGGCCGTTTTCACGGACCTGAGCGACCGGGTATCTCTGGCGGACACGACCGCGATTTCCAGGCTGGTCATCGATGGCTACACTGAAGGGGAGTTCGACGAGGTGCACTTGGCCTACATGCGCTTCGTGTCCACGGTCCAGCAGGAGCCGGTGATCGAGCGGATACTTCCCGTTGAGCCGGCGGCGCTGGAATCGGCCCAACGAGTCGGCTACATCTACGAGCCGGACCCGGCCACCGTCCTGAGCGCACTGCTCCCGCAGTTCGTCGAGATGCAGGTGTACCACGCGATCCTGGAAAGCATCGCCAGCGAACAGTCCGCCCGCATGGTCGCCATGCGCAACGCCACCGACAACGCCAACCAGCTGGCTTCCGACCTGACGCTGGTAATGAACAAGCTCCGCCAGGACAGCATCACCAACGAGTTGCTGGACTTGGTTGGCGGCCAGGTCGCACTGGAGGGATAGAGCCGCAGCCAGCAAACTCGGTTGAATGCTCTCCTTCAATGACATTCCGGCCGACGTACCTGCCGACCTGTATCGGTCTTTCCTAGCCACCTACGGTTTATCTGCGCTGGGCCGGGTGGGAGTGGAATGTTACAAGCAGATAGTCATTCTGGAAGCTGCTTGGTATGATGTTCCAACGGCGGCTTTTACTGTCTTGGAGCACGGGTTCATCCAGCATGTGCTGCTGTCATTCGCTGCGGCGGAGGGATTGAACATGGTCTTGGGAGCGCTTTACAAAAACAAGGTTCGCGCCGAGGCTCGTGCCGAAAACAACAGGGAGTGGGTGGAATGGCTCCGGCGCAAGGCCGAAGCGGAAGCGAAGGGAGATCCATTCCACGATCCGTCGCCTGCTGAACGTTCAGCAGAGGCGAAATAGCAGTTGGAAGCATACCCGGAGGATAGACAAGATGCCCGGTAAAATTGCCCAAGTCATCGGTACGGTGGTGGACGTTGAATTCCCCGCCGATCAGCTCCCCAACCTGTTCGACGCTCTCGAGGTCGACAACACTGGCGAGCGGCTGGTGCTGGAAGTTCAGCAGCACATCGGCAACCACTGGGCCCGTTGCCTGGCCCTGGGTTCCACCGACGGGTTGGCCCGCGGCAGCGAAGTGACCGACACCGGGAACAAGGTCTCGGTGCCAGTGGGACCCGAAACCCTGGGACGACTTTTCGACGTCACGGGGACCCCGCTGGACAATCTGGGCGCAGTGGAGGCCGGACAGTTCTGGCCCATCCACCGCGATCCCCCCGCTTTCGACGACCAGAACCCCACAGTCGAGATTCTTGAAACCGGAATCAAGGTTTTCGACCTGATCACGCCGTTCCCCAAAGGCGGCAAAGTCGGCGCCTACGGCGGGGCCGGTGTGGGCAAGACCGTCATCATCCAGGAACTGATCCGCAACATCGGCGCCGTCCACAGCGGAGTGTCCGTATTCGCCGGCGTGGGTGAGCGTTCCCGTGAAGGCAACGACCTCTGGCACGAGATGGAAGACTCCGGCGTGCTGGGCAGCACCGTGCTGGTATTTGGCCAGATGAACGAGACCCCGGGCGTGCGCGCGCGCATCGGCCTGACCGGCCTGACCATGGCCGAGTATTTCCGCGAAGAGCAGAACCAGGACGTGCTGCTCTTTATCGACAACATCTACCGGTACATCCTGGCCGGTATGGAAGTTTCCGCGCTGCTGGGCCGTATGCCGTCAGCTGTGGGCTATCAGCCAACGCTGAGCACGGAGATGGGCGCGCTCCAGGAGCGCATCACCTCCACCAAGAGCGGCAGCATCACCTCCTTCCAGGCTATTTACGTACCGGCCGACGACTACACCGACCCCGGCATTGTGACCACCTTCGGTCACCTGGACGCCGTCGTTTCCCTTGAGCGCGCGTTGGCGGCGCAAGCCTTGTATCCGGCTGTGGACCCGTTGGCATCCTTCGCTCGAATTCTGGAGCCCCGCGTCGTCGGCGATGAGCATTATCGTGTGGCGCGCGGCGTGCAGCAAGTGCTCCAGCGGTACCGTGACTTGCAGGACATCATCGCCATTCTGGGCATCGAAGAGTTGTCCGACGATGACCGGCAGACGGTGTTCCGGGCCCGCAAGATCCAGCGGTTCCTGACCCAGCCCTTCTTCGTGGCCGAAACCTTCACCAACCAGCCGGGCAAGTACGTGGCCCTCCGCGATACCGTGCGCGGCTTCGCCGAGATTCTCGATGGCCAGCACGACGACCTCCCCGAGCAGGCTTTCTATATGGTCGGCACCATCGAAGAGGCGGTGGAAAAGGCCGCCCAGATGCAGGCCGCTGCCTGATCTTCCCGAGGACACAGATCGACAGGAGCTCGCCCCGATGCCGATGCAGTTGCAAATCATCACCGCTGAACGCGAGGTGTTCTCCGGCGAAGTGGACGCGCTGGTGGCGCCGGGAGTCGCTGGTCAGTTGGGCATCCTGCCCAACCATGCCCCGTTGATGACCGTGCTGCAGCCGGGCGAACTGCTGGTTCGCGCGGATGGTGACGAGAGTTATCTGGCGTTGTCCGGCGGGTACCTGGAAGTGCTGGGCAACCAGGTCATCGTGCTCGCCGATGCTGCCGAGGATGTGGACGAGATCGACGAGGCCCGGGCGCAGGAAGCATTGGCGCGAGCGCAGGAACGGATCGCCAGTCGCGAATCGGACATCGAACTGGAGCAGGCCGTGGCTTCCCTGCGGCGGGCCCAAGTCCGCGTAACCGTCGCGCGCCGGCGTCGATCCACGCCGCACCGTTCACTGGCGCGGCAAACCCAGCAGTAGGGTCAGGGTGTGGGGGAAGACCCATTGGTGGACGGGCCGCTCTCGGTCAGGTAGTACGTCATAGACTGCAATGCGAGCACCGGGTCGATGTTACGGACCCGGACTCCGTCCGGCACTTGAGTGTTGATGGGCGCGTAGTTCAGAATGGCGCGCACGCCGCATCCCACCAACTGGTCGATTACAGTTTGCGTGTGGGCGCTGGGAACGGCCACGATGGCGATGCTTATGTCCCGTTTGGCGACCGTCTCCGCCATCTCGGTCATGGGTTGGACCGACACCCCGCCGACCTCACGGCCCACGTTGCCGAGATTGTTGTCGAATGCCGCCACCAAGTGGAATCCGTCGGGGTTGAAACCGGGGTAGTTCAGGATCGCGTTCCCCAGGCGACCCACGCCGACTACGGCCACGTTCCATTCGGAGTTCAGGCCCAGGATTTGCTTGAGCTCTCGCAACAGGTCGCGGACCACGTACCCTCTCCCCTGCTTGCCGAATCGGCCAAAGTACGACAGGTCCTTCCGGATCTGGGCCGGCGTCACTTGCAGTTGCTCGCCCAACTGCTGCGAGTTGGTCACCGATGCACCGCTTTCCAGAAGTTGCGATAGGATGCGGACATACTGCGGCAACCTGGAAATGACCACCTCGGGCACTTCACCGGGGGGTATGGGCGTCATGGGGCTGGTACCTGGTCCGCTGGAACGGGATGACATGCGCTCTTATCGTGGCCTTTCTTGAATCCGTCAATTATCCTCATTAAAGTTACGTATGGCGGAAGCATTCGATAAATTGTTCCTACGCCATTCGGCGTTCAGTCATAATCTATCCCGACGCTTATCCATCGTCAATACCGGCACGAACAGGCGAATACGGTTCGGCGAACCTGCCACTTGGAATTTAAGCCATGCACGTCGCAGTAGCCCACATCAATCTCCGAGTGCCCGAAAGCCGGAGCCTGAAGACCCGCCGCCAGGCCGCTCGAAGCCTGATCCAGCGAATACGTGGGCGGTTCAACGTCTCGGTAGCCCAGGATGCCGGCGCCGACGGCCACGCCTGGCAGAGCCTTACGCTCGCCATTTCCTGTGTCGGCGTCGGCGCGGATCAAACCAGATCCCTGATCGATGACGTTGTGGACTTCGTGATTGAGGTCCGCCCCGACCTGGAAGTGCTCAATTACCAGGTCGAGGTGATGAGCGGGTTTTAGGGATAAAAACGCCCGGGTTTTCGCTCGCGAGCGAAAACCCGGGTAGCATCCAGCGATCGGCGTTACATCCGGTCGCTTATGGCGGCCATCAAGTCCTGCAAATCAGGGAAAAGGTGGGCATCCGGGGTGTGCTTGTGCTCGCCGACCAACTCGCCGTCGATCAGGATGTCGAACTTGCCGTGTTCTCCGGGGGTCAACTTGAAGGTCGAAATGTTGTCACCGGTGCGAGTCAAAGCTTCGCTGGCCATCCAGGCCGCGCGTCCGGCGTGTCCTCAATCCCAGCAATAAACGATTTCGATTTCCATCCGCTTGACATCGGGCCTCTGTGCCATGGTTTCCCTCCCACAGGTTGGCTTCCAGGGTGAGCCATTTGGCCGGATGATAGGTCAATCGCGCCGGCGGCGCAATGCCGGGTCGAAGGTTCGGTCGAACCGTCACTCCCGGCTGGTTATGGCGGAAGATTTGCCGGCAAGCACGACGTCGTCCATCCAACCGCACAGACCTTCCCAAAACTCCGGGTAATCGCCCACGTTCATGTGGCCGGCAGTATCGACCGTGACCAACCGTTTCGGTTCGCTCGCTGCCTCGAACAGCTTCCGCCCCTGCGATAGCGGCACAAGCTCGTCGCCCACACCGTGCAGTATCAGCAGCGGACAATTGATGCGGTCAACCAGAGTCACCGAGTTGTAGCGATTGCCGACCAGACGTCCCGACCAGGTCAGGGTGGGGTAGAACAGCTTGGCCATATCGCGCAGTGAGGCGAATGGAGCAACCAGGGCCATCCCCAGCGGTGACCAGGACTCGGCCGCCAGCCTTATCGACACGGCCGTGCCCATGGATATCCCCATAAACAGCGTGTGCGCTTGATCGGCTCCGTAGGTCCGTTGCAGATGGGTCAGCGCGGCGCGGGCGTCAGCGGCGGTGTTCCGCACCGTCGCCTTGCCCCGGCTGTTGCCAAACCCGCCGTAGTCGAACCCGAAAATATTCGCGCCAGTGTGTTTTCGAACCGCCGCGAACTCACCCACTCGCAGGCTCAAATTACCGCCCGCGCCTCCGAACCACA
Organism: Dehalococcoidia bacterium; assembly: GCA_034428455.1. Classification (GTDB taxonomy): domain Bacteria; phylum Chloroflexota; class Dehalococcoidia; order Lucifugimonadales; family UBA3495; genus Bin87. Next base: position 6,303 of record DAOUHZ010000147.1, on the reverse strand, counting down.
TCCAGGTCAGATCGGTTCGGCTATCACCGGGAACATACCAGCATTGCAGCCTGTGGCCTCGTTCCGAGTCGCACCAGGTCTCTTCATACTCCAAACCCAAGTCAGTCGGCAGGGCATCACATACCGGCTGGGGCTGGAAGAGCAATTTGCGCTCCAAGATGTCCATAAACATGATGGGACATCACTGATTGGCTCGATTAATCGTCGGCCAGGCTGTCAGCGAGTATTTCCAGCACGTCGCGCGCGTCCTTGCTTTCGGAGTGGCCTTTGGACTGGATGCCCTCGGTCATCATTTGCAGGCAGAACGGGCACGAGACGCCCACCGTGTCGGCCTGGGTTTCCAGGAAGTGATCGGTGCGCGCGTGGTTGATGCGTTCGCCCTGGCTCTCCTCGATCCACATGTGCCCGCCGCCAGCGCCGCAGCAGAACCCGCGCTCGCGGCATCGCGGGGCCATTTCCACCAATTTGAGACCGGGAATGGCTTTGGCCACGTTGCGCGGCTCGTCGTAAACCCCGTTGTGACGGCCCAGGTAGCAGGAGTCGTGGTAGGCCACCGACACGTCCATGATCTTCACCGGCTTGATCCTGCCTTCCCGAATCAGGCCGTCCACGAACTGGCTGTAATGGAGCACTTCATACTCGCCGCCGAACTGCGGGTACTCGTTTTTCATGGTGTTGAAGCAATGCGGGCAGATGGTAACGACGGTCTTCACGTTGTAGCCGTTCATCACCTCGACGTTTTGTTGGGCCATAATCTGGAACAGGTACTCGTTGCCCATGCGCCGGGCCGGGTCGCCGGTGCAGCTCTCTTCGTCTCCCAGGATGGCGAAATCCACGCCCGCCGACTTCAGCACCTTGGCCATCGAACGGGCGATGCCCTGGCTGCGCTGTTCCAGAGCGCCGGTGCAGCCCACCCAGAAAAGAATCTCAGCGTCGGGTTTTTCCGCCATGGTCGGCACGTTGAGACCTTCCGCCCAGTCGGTGCGGGCGAAGGTGGTTCCCCGCCACGGGTGTCCGCGCTGCTCCATGCTCAACAGGGCGTTCATGCCGGTCTCGGGTATCCGCGACTCTTCGAGCACCAGACTGCGGCGCATGTCGATGATGGTAGGCACGTGCTCGACCACCACGGGACATTCTTCCATGCAGGCTCCGCAGGAAACGCAGTCCCACACGGCCTGCTCGGGGATCGCGCCGTCGATCAGTGGCATTGGCTCGACGTGCTCGGCGTCTCGCGCTCCCTGGTGCCCGATGGCAATCATGTGCTCCTTGAGGTTCTCCACGATGTGCATGGGGGACAGCACCTTGCCGGTGGTGTGCGCCGGGCAGGCGTCCGTGCACCTCCCGCACACTGCGCAGGCGTAACCGTCCAGCAGTTCCTTCCAGGTGAAGTCCTGTACGCGGGACGCGCCGAACCGCTCGACGGTTTCCAGGTCCATGGTCGCCAGCGTTCCCCGCGGCTCGAGGTTGCGGAAGAAGGCGTTCAGCGGAGCCGCGACCATGTGAATGTGCTTTGAGAAGGGAATGTACAGCCCAAAGCCGAGGACGATCAGCAAATGCACCCACCAGAAGATCGCCTGTAGAACGCCGGCAGTCGCTTCCGACATACCCACCGCGTTGAGCCAGTTCCCGATGGCACGGCCGATGAACACTCCCGCCTCGGGGCCCGCGCCGCCGGCTGCCACGTAGAAGGAATGGACCAGCAGCGTCGCGATCATCAGGCCCGCCGTCAATCCCACGATCACAACCGACTCGCCCTTGCGGGTCAGATCGAAACTGAGACGGTGCGGCTGTGCAATCCAGCGACGGAAGAGCGCCCAGATCAGCGCGACTAGGATGACCGCGGCGAAGATGTCCAGGTAGATGCTGTAGACCAGAACCCCGGTCTTCGTGAGGATGGTCTCACCCAGCGGGTGCCAGATGGACCCGCCGAAAATGAAAATCAGGTACGACAGGCTAAAGGAGAGGAATCCCCAGAAGATGGCCGCGTGTCCCAGTCCGGCCAGGTCGATGCTGCGTGAACGAGGGTCGAGGCTTCCTACCCGCTGCAAGACCTTGCGCTGTCCCAGAACGATCGCGGCGGCCCCCAAGAGCCTGGTCATCGGCCGGTCGAATCGGGCCACCGGGAGGCCCTGCAATACCAGACGAAATACGCGGTGATACACGACGTAGTTGGCTACGCTGAACGCCAGCGCGGTGAGAACGTAGACGCCAACCCATACGGGAATAACGCCAAAAAGCGAATCGGGGGGAACCATCGAAGTCTTGTCCTGGGAGCATCGCACGACGAGTCGCGACGCTCGAACCTAAAATCGGCGGGTAGTTTATCACACGGGGATGACCGACCCGGCCGACCGAGGCACATGGGACGCAAGACGCGAGCATCTTACGCAAGGTCTATGTTGGCGCCGCGTGTCGTGCGATTTTCCGCAACGCATGGCATGCTGGCAAGTGGTTCCGATTCGATTGTGACGGTCGCCGTGTCGGATTATGGCAATCGGCGTTATAATAGGCGGAGCAAAATCAATAGCGAATTATGGTTTCGGCACGACGCGGCAGCGAATGCGCTACCTGCAATGAGGTTGGCAGATGGCAAGCCGGGGACGAACGGGTCGAAAAAAGGGTGCGGCCAGGAACCGAAATAATGGCCGACAGCCCAACGCCAACGGTTCGGGCGGCAGGCCCGGCAGGGCAGGCGTCGCTCCGGCTTCGGAGGAAGATCAACGCAAAGGCAAGGCCCCGGTTCCGGGTCGGCTCACCGCCCCAGTCTTGGTGTTGAACCTCAACTACGTCCCGGTGAACGTCTGCACCGTTCGTCGCGCCATCGTGCTGGTATCCAAAGGCAAAGCTGAGCTCCTGGAGCAACGGGCTGAAACGTCACGGATCCGCACCTACAACGCTTCGCTGGATGCCCCGTCGATCATCCGGCTGGTGTACCTGGTCAAGCGTCCTTTCGCGCCGCGCCGTCTTTCCAAGAAGGAAGTTTTCCTGCGGGACCACTACACCTGCCAGTACTGCGGCAAACGCTCGCAGCAGCTAACCCTCGATCACGTGGTGCCCCGCCGGCAGCACGGGCCGCACACATGGGACAACGTGGTGGCGGCCTGCGGCCGGTGCAACCTGGACAAGGCGGGCCGCACGCCGGAAGAGGCGAGCATGAAGTTGCGCCGTTTGCCGACCGCTCCGCAGCCCAACCCGTACCGCATCCTGGAAAACCGGACGATCCTGGAAGAATGGAAGCAGTACATCCCCTGGCAAACCGCCGGCAAACTACGAAGCGGCAGCGAAAATGAGCCGGCGTTGATGGCGGTAGCAGACTGACACCCATGGCCAGCATTGACCTCCACGGCAGGACCTGGTCCGAATCCCTGGTCGAGTTGATCGACGCCTATAACCGCACCCTGTCTTCAGGCTCGTCGTCGGAAACGCTGGACATAGTGCATGGGTACGGTTCGTCGGGCGCCGGCGGGACCATGCGGGTCCGGGTGCGCTCCTTTCTTGCGGCTCACGCTCACCGGCTTGAATACGTGACCGGCGAAGAGGCGGACGCCAATCCGGGCCACACGGTTGTGCTGCCCATCGAGCCATTACCCGAGGTTGCCGACTTGCTCGCCGAAGAGGTCCTGGAGTACTGCGAGACCCCGAGAACTCAGAGCAAGATTGCCGGGAAATTCCGTCGCCATGGCGACCCGAGGGTCATGCAGGCCATCCGCGCCCTGGAAAAGCAGGGTCGGCTCCGTGCGGTGGCAAAGGGGCGGAACAAAGCTTACGAAGCGATTTAGCCGCCCGTGGCACGCTTTAAGTCGCCGCCGGCACCGCCAGCATCATGCACTCCAGCGCCAGCCTGGGGTTGACGTTGGCGTCCAGCGCGCTGAGCGTCTCTCGGACGCTCTCCAGAAACGCCACGATGTGGGCCGTTGTCGTTGCGTCAGCTTGCCCGGTCAGTTCATCGCGCCGATCATCGTTGTGGACATGCTCGACCAACCCCTCCTTGATGAGCATGACGTCCCGCCACCAGCGTTCCCAGAGGTACAGCTCCTGTCGAACCGACTCACGGTCGCCGGAAAAACTGCCGGCAAGGGTGTTCGCGTAATTGAACCGCGCGTCCAACGGTGACGACCCCATCGTGGCGATTTGCGCCAACCGCTCCCGGTGGGCGTCCAGCAGCGCGGGATCGTCAAGGGCATCGATAGCCCACCCCGGGCAGCCCCGGGCCAGTCGTGCCAAGCGGAGGGCCGCACCTGCTTCGAGACCTCTCTTAGACACCAGGAATTCGCACAATGCGTCGCCCGGCATCGGGCGCAAGGCGAGCGTACGGCACCGGGATCGGATGGTGGGCAGTATGGCGTCTTCGTTGGTGGTAAGCAGTAGTACGAGAACCTGAGCCGGCGGTTCCTCCAGCGTCTTCAACAGGGCGTTGGCCGGTTCGCTCTGTCCAGCAGCAAGAGTTTCCGCGCCGTCGAAGATCACCACCTTCCACGAACCTTCCACCGGCGTGATGGCGAGAAAGCTCTCCGCATCGCGCACCTGGTCGATGCTGATCCGAGTGGACACACGCGGATCACCGCCCACCGCGACGATCTTCAGATCAGCGAATACCCCGCGGCGTATTCGGATGCAAGGGTCGCAGTTGCCGCACGGTCCTGCGTCCTCGCCTTGATCCCCAAACATTGACCCGGCTTGCTTGCCGCTGAGGACCGCACAGTTAACCGCCGCGGCCAGATCCAGGGCCAGGGTCATTTTACCTACGTGCGGGGGACCTGATAGCAGATAGGCGTGCGCGAGCCGGCCGGCGCCGAAGGCAGCGTCAATTTGGGTCAGCAGGTGGTCCTGGCCGATGGTTGACCACATTCTGTTGCTAGCGATCAGCGCCGACGGGCGTTAGCGCCCGGATTAAATTCGTCGGATAGCCATCTTATGAAATTTTCCGCATGCAACAGGTACGTTTTTTTGGTGGATGTGGTCATCGGGGTCGCCTCAACCTCGAGCCTGTATCGCTCGAGTGCTTCCTGAACTTCTTGAAGGGAGAGCAAACTAACCTTTGGCATGATTTAAAGTCCCTTGAACCACCCTGGTTACAGATCGCACAGCATCATGTCGGCGTAGGACTCACGCCGGCGGATCAGCCGGCTCTCGCCATCTTTCACCAGCACGATGGGAGGGCGTGGATTGAGGTTGTAGTTGCTGGCCATGGAAGGGCAGTAGGCCCCGGCGGCGGGTATGGCGATCACGTCGCCGGCCGCAGGAGTGGGCAGCAGGATGTCCGACGCCAAAACGTCCCCCGATTCGCAATACTTGCCGGCGATGGTGACGGTGGCATCGGGATCGGCGCCAGGACGGTTAGCGGAGAGCACTTCGTAGGACGCCTGGTAGAGCGCGGGGCGGATGTTGTCGCCCATACCACCGTCCACGCTGACGTAGGTGCGGACACCAGGTATCTCCTTTATGGCGCCGATGCGATACAGCGCAACCCCGGCCGGCCCGATGATGGAACGGCCCGGCTCGATTACCAGCGACGGCTGTTCCATGCCCAACTCGTCACAGGTGGCAGTCAACGTGCTGACGATGGCCTCTGCGTAATCGTCAGCGGCCGGCGGTTGGTCGTTCCGGGTGTAGGCGATGGCGAATCCCCCTCCAGGGCTGAACTCCTGGAGGTTGAGGCCCTGTTCGCGCAGTCCGGCCGCAAAGCGGAGTACCAGGTCGGTGGCCGCCTGGTAGGGCTCCAGCTCGAAAATCGGTGATCCCAGGTGGAAGTGCAACCCCCGGAGATTGAGGTGGGGGGCGGCAATGGCCTGCTGGATCGCCTTCTCAGCGTCGCCGGTCTGAATCGAGAAACCAAACTTGGAATCGATGATGCCGGTGGTGGTGTAAGCGTGGGTGTGCGGGTCGATGCCGGGTGAAACGCGCACGAGAATGTCCTGGGGTTTCCCTGCCTCGGCGCAGATCCGCTCCAGCAGGTCCAGCTCGTGGAAACTGTCGACCACCACACGGCCGATACCTGCCTCCACCGCTTCCTCCAGCTCGGCCGGCGACTTGTTGTTGCCGTGGAAGTACACCCTGTCCAGCGGAACATCCCCGGCCATGGCCACGGCCAGCTCACCGCCCGACACCACGTCCAGACCCAGGCCCTCTTCCGCAAGAATACGCGCCAATGCCGGGTTGATATACGCCTTGGATGCGTACACCGCTTGGGCGTTGGGGTAACGCGATGCGAACGCGCTCGCAAACTGCCGACACTTCGAGCGGAGCGTGGTTTCATCCAGGACGTATAGTGGTGTGCCGTACTGTTCGACCAAGTCAACTGCA
>DAOUHZ010000146.1:0-47993 GCA_034428455.1 Dehalococcoidia bacterium | reverse complement strand
CGTTTCATGCCTCAACATTACGACCAACCCCACCCATCACGCCTGAATACCGCCTCCCCAATTGGAACCTTTTTAGACACCCTCTAAGAACCCCTGACAAAATGGTTTGCTAATCCCTAATCTGGGAGACGCTGCCCCAAGAGATGGGCGCGGCTCCGGGTGAACCCGTATCCAGTACCTGACAAGGGTATGTAAAGGGTTGTTTAGGAGGGGGTATGGCGGATGACCTGGATGTTGGGATTGGGTTCCGGCCAAGGTTCGGGCAGTAGCCAAACCCGACGCCAGAGCCGGCCTTGGCGGAGTAACCGTCGCAGCCAGCCGATGCCATACCGGATTACGCTGACCGTTCGTACCCGCCGCTGACCAGGGTTGCCGCATTGCTGGAGAGACGTCGTATGGGGCGGCGTCCGCCGTTGGCTGGGGGCTATTGCGCGTTCGTGGGCGTCCTCCACTCGGGAGCCGTAGGCCAGTGCCAAGAGGGTGGCCACCGAGAGCACCAGCCAATGGCAGGAGATGCGCGCTGGGTCGGTCCGACGGGTCTTATGCCATTGCCAGCCCAGGCTCTTGATGGCCTTGAAGCCCAGTTCGATCCACAACCGCAGGGCGTACCAACTCACGCCAACCGTCTCCGGCGGGTGGCTGGTCAGTATGATCCAGGGTTCCGACTGGTCGGCGCACCAGACCACCAGCCGGGTGCAACGGCGTTTGGCGGCGCTCTTGAAGGCGGTGACGCTGCCCACCCACGCGGTATCGGGTCGGGAAACTAAAGCTTGGGCGGGCAGCCGCTGGCCACCCTCAGCACAGAAGGTAACGTTTTTCTGGTACCTGACGTAGGGATGCCAGCCCTGTGCTCGGATTTGGCGCCACAGTTTGGGACTGGTCAGGCCCCGGTCGCACAGCACGATGACGGTTATCTCTGCGGGCGCCGCTGGCGCCACGGTTTGCAGCAGCTCCACTATCGGGTCCATCCAGCCCCGGGACGCTTGGCTGGTAAGACGCGCCAAGCCACCGGAATGGCGCATCCCCGAAAAAGCACGCTGATCACGATGGCGGCGGTGTCATCACCTTTCAGTCAGCGTGGGGGCAATGGCCAAAGCCAGACGGTTGCCACACCACCAGGACAGCACCCACTTCAGCAAGGGGGCGAAGCAGAGGCTCACGTCCAGTTCCGTCCGGCAGGGTCGCGCCCGATTGCTGCCGTCATAGAGCCATTCCCGCAGGTACTGGCGAAGGCTGTTCCACTTGCCCCAGAAGGAAAGGGCAGCGGCAACGGCGTTCTGGCAGGCGCTGCCCGCCCAGATGGTTCCGCACACCCACCAGTCAGGCCGGTCAACTGGGACGGGGAGAGGTGCGGCAAATGCGTGCTAATCGTCTGCTGCATCTGATGGCATTCTCTGGGCAGGCTCATGGGGATCCTCCAGCATCCGGTTTCGTCAAAAACAGGATGCCGGATACCAATGAGCCTTCCCAAGCTAAACGCACGCCTGATTTCGGCCCTTACATACCCCTGTCAGGTACTGGATACGGGGTTGTCCAAGGCCACGCGGACCACCGGGGCGTCGGGGTAGGCCACATCCACCAGCCAGCGCATCTGGTGTGCGAAGTCCTGCATGGTGCGTCGCTCGGTGATGGCCACGTGGCGCCAGCCCGGGGTTCGCAGAACAGGAAAAGGTTGCGGGTGCCGCCGCGCCGGTACTCGTAATCCTGGCGTCGGGGTCGTCCCGGCCGGGCCGGCAACGGCGCTCTTACTTCGCCCAGCAACTGTGTGGAGATCTCGTCGAAACTCACCACCGGCCAGCCGGGATTGTACGGGTCGGCATACAGGTTCAGCACGTCTTCCATAGCTTGCCCCGTACACGATACGAGGGCCGCCACAAACTCCCCGTTCAGCTGGGAGATGCACCACTGCTGCTTACGCCAGGGCTTGAGGACGTTTTCTTGAGCCGGAGACGCACCGTCTCGTATGACAGGGATTCCACCACGCCCAACTGCACCACCTTGTCGGCCAGCAACCGCAGCGTCCAGTGGTCATGTCCCTCGGGCGCGTCGCTGCACGCCAGAGCAATCAGGTTAGCTTCGCCGCGATCATCCAGCTTGCGATACCGGTTGGCTTGGGGACGGCCGTGCAGCACACCTTCCAACCCCGGCTCGGCGTACCGCCGCTTGATGCGAAACACCGTGCGCGGCGACGTGTCCAAGGCTGCTGCTACCTGGGAAGCGCTCCAACCCTCGTCGGTCTTGAGCAGGATGCGCGCCCGATTGATGACAAGTGCCGAACGCTGGCCGCGGCGGGTCAACCTCTCCAATTGCGTCCGGTCTTCCGTTGACGACTGTACCGCAAATTTTTCCTGAGCCATGAATACCGCACTTCCCGCACCATTGTTTGACACCACCGTGGCACCTTTGGCTCATTACGTCCTTCCTCTGCCAATACAGGTTTGACTGAATACTAGAATGGGCCTGGAGTGGCCTTCGAGTGTACTGCGCCATGATTGCTCAGTTTTGCCGCCTTCCTTCCAATTGTCGCGGTGTAGCCGATCACGGTTTCCAAGGCTTCGGCAAGCGTTGGGACTACAGCAATTGGGGGCCGTGGATCACAGCCTTCGGCCACAATGTGAGCATTAATCTCTGCCTTGTCCCTGCCGCCGCCAAGCCGGTCGCTGGGTATGAGCCCAACCCGATTTCGATTGTTTTCCCTTTCAACCGCAGGCATTGCACCCAGCACTTTGATAATCGCTCCGTTGACGTGGGTATCACTCGCAACGACAATCCGTAACGACCACGTCCGTCGCTATGGCGGCCAGGATCCCGAACGTTCTCTACTTAGTTTGCAGTCAAGGGTTTAGGGCGTTTCGTACTCAAACTAGCCAGGATATGGTGCCTTGCGGGAAGCTATGGACAAGACGGGAAATCCGTCAATGGCGTTTGCCGGGGACGCCATTTCATCCTTGCCTTGAGTAGGGATTTTGCGTTTTGGGCGGTTGCGAACAGCCGCAGCCTCGCTACGCTCCTTTCTGTGCCTGCAATGTGAGCTCGTCGTCGGATCACCGCGCTGCTGGGTAGGCCCACGGTCATCCCGCGATTTGTGCCTGACCCAGTCGCTTTGACACTCGCATCGCCGTACCTATAATTGCGCTAAAGCGCTCGCAGTTCGCGACAGCGCCCGAAGGAGATTGAGATATGCCCACTTGGAAAGTTGCCTATTTCAGCGGAGTAGGGGGACGCCCTCAGATCATGCTGGACAATGCCCCGGACGACATAGAGGTCACCGTGGTCAACCCCGCCCTGTCTGAGGACGAAAAGATCGAGCTGTGCCGCGACGCCGACGCCATCATCAGCAGCGACCTCACTCTCAGCCTAATCCAGGAATGCCCCAGGCTCAAGTTGATCCAGACCCTCAGCGCGGGCTATGACCGGCTGCCACTGGAGGACATCCTGGAAATGGGCGTACCGGTGGCCAATAATGGCGGAGCCAACGCCATTTCGGTTTCCGAACAGACTCTGGCCCTGATGATCGGGATCAGCCGGAACCTCATGGCGCAATGGGACAGCACCACCCGGCAGCGGGCCTGGCGGAGCGATCTCTATCAGACCGATTTGTCCGAGGTAACCGACAAGACGGTGGGCATCATCGGGCTGGGCAGGATCGGGCGTCAGGTCGCCAAGCGGCTCACCGGCTTTGACACGCGCACCATTTTCTACGACATCGAGGATATCCCGGAAGACGTCCAGCGGGAAGTCAAGGCCGAGCCGGTAGCCTTCGACGAATTGCTGGAAACCTCCGACATTGTGAGTATGCACGTGCCTTTGACTCGGCGCACCAGGGGAATGATGTCCGACCGCGAGTTCGGCATGATGAAGCCCACCGCCTTCTTCATCAACCTGTGTCGAGGCCCGGTAGTAGACGAGGCGGCGCTCTACCGTGCCCTCACGGAAGGGCAGATCGCGGGGGCCGGTTTGGACGTTTTGGAGGTGGAGCCGACCCCGGCGGACAACCCCCTTTTCGATCTGGACAACGTGATCATCACGCCGCACATGGCGGGCCAGAGCCAGGAAACGGCGCTGCGTGCCGCGCACTTCGCCTACGGCAACATCCTGCGAGTGCTCAATGGCGGCGAGGCGGAGTCGCTGGTCACGCCGGAATAGCGAGGCAAACACGCTCCCGAAATTACAAACATGAACCGACATCGATGCACAGGATCAGACGACGCACAGGTAACCCTATTCGCATCCTGTCTATCCTGTACATCGATGTTAAACTAAGGCTGGCAGCCGCAAAGGGGACGCGCTTATGATCTGGTGTCGTTTTCAGTTGGGCGAAAAGGTGAGCTTCGGCATCGTCGATGGCGACCGCGTGACGGAAGTGTGGGGCGACCCGCTGGATGACTACGCGGTCACCAACCACACCTACCCGTTGGCCCAGGTAAAGCTGCTTGCGCCGATCAAGCCCGGAATGCTGTACGCTGCCGGCCCCAACTACCGGGGCCATGTGGAAGGCATGGCGGCCCGACGAGGCGCTCCGCCGTCGTATCCAGACCGCCCTTCGCCCAACTATCGCTCGGTTCACGCCATAGTCGGCACCGAGGAGAACATCGTGGTTCCGGCCGATTGCTCCGGCGCCGTCCAGCCAGAAGGTCAACTGGCGGTGGTCGTCGGTAAGAAGGCACGCAAGGTGCCGGCCAGCGAGGCGCTGGACTACGTCTTCGGGTACACCATCGGCAACGACATCAGCCAGCGGCCCTGGCAACAGGCCGACCGCACCATGTTCCGGGGCAAGAACTGCGACACCTGGAAACCCATGGGCCCGTGGATCGTTACCGGCCTGGACCCCAAGGGCCTTCGCATCATCGTACGCCACAACGGCCAGGTGTGGGAGGACTTCTCCTCCGCCGACCAGATCTGGGACACCGCCGCCTGGATCCACGAGCTCAGCAACTACGCCACGCTGTACCCTGGCGACGTGCTCTGGATGGGCACCGAGGGCGCCGACGGCGACATGTTCCCCGGCGACACCATCGAGGTGGAGATCAGCGGCATTGGCACGCTGCGGAATTACGTGGTGGCGGAGGAGTAAACTAAAGCCAAGCCGAAATACACAGACGCAGCAAAATGCTCAAATCGGGTACGGGAACCGCACTCTCTGATCGACCTATGGTTCCTGCCCGCGGATCTGAGCCCGGAGGCGGGCCAGTTCGGCTTGCGCGGCATCGGCACGGGCTCGCTCGGCGTCGGCGCGGGTTTCGGCCTGGCTGCGGGCGGTTTGTTCGAGGTTTAGCTCGGCTTCGGCGACGATAGCGCGGGCTTCGGCGGCATCGGCCCGGGCTTCGGCAGCAACGCGCTTGTCTATCGTCAAGCCCGTCGACGGATCCAGCGCGTCAAACTCCTCGCCATTCCAGTAAAACACCACGTCCAGCAACTCACTGGGGGTGCGCATCGAGCCGTCCGCTCCATATCCCGACGGATACTCCTCATACTGACCGTTCACCAACCGTTCCCCCGTAATCGGTTGGCCGTATAGCTGGCCGCCCGTGGGGTCAAACCTCCAGTACTCCTGTACCTCCAACCGCTGGTACAACTCCCGCTTCCAGCCCAAATCGTTCGCCGCCGTACTCGGCGACGCCACTTCCATCACGAAGTCCGGCGCCTTCCCGATTTCCCAAATCCAGAAGTTCGGCAGGTTGTACCGTATTCCAGCATTATCAACGTCAAAAGCTATGAACAGGTCTGGCTTGACCCGCTGGTTGCCGTCGGTTACGTCGTAAGAGATAAAGACCCCGCCTGAAATGAATACGTCCGGATGGTCTTCATAACGTTGGCGGAGGAGATTGCCGATTCGGTCAATGGGCGACTCTTGCTGCATGCCGTCCTCGACGGGGTCCGGCTCTTCGTAGAAGATGTCCGGCAAGGTTCGTACCTTCCAGGCGTTGGTGATGATTCGGGTGGCGGCCATGGGAGATCCTCCAGCGCCGGGTAGCAGGTTTGGGCAGATCGAGTATATGCCGTCACCGCAGCGCTCTCAACAATCGTCAGCGGCTGGGGTTAGCGCGGGATAGATGGGAAGAGTGAGCCGGCTACTGCCCTAATTCTTTACCCCGTGACATACCCGTTCTTCAGGTCCCACGCCGCTGCGCCTTCGTCCCGATCCTCTTCCTGGCCGTAGCCGCCTCCCCCGGAGGATAGGCAGATGATGTGGTCGCCGGGGTTCACGACTACGCCAACTTCCTTGGAGCCCAGGACCCGCTCGGTTCCGCTGGACGTGATCTTGTAATGATGAGGCAAGCCGTCCATCGCGCCGAAGAGGCCGAAGGGCGGGACGACCACGCCGTCGCCGGCGGTGTTCAGCAGGGCGGGTCCATCACCTTCGTACACCAGGTCGCACACTGCGCCCAGGCCGCCCCGCCACCGGCCCACGCCCCCGGAATCGGGCCGCAGTTCGTGGCGCAGGACGAACAGCGGGAACCGCTCCTCCGTCACCTCGATGCTGGGCGACCGGATTCCGCCGGCCACGTTGACCTCGCCGACGTTGGACCAGCCGTCGAAGCCCTCCGATGCTCCACCGCCGCCCCGGGCCAGAAAGAAGTGCCAGATGAATTGCCGGCCCGTTCGCGGATCCTTGCCGGTGATGGCGTAGCGCAGCCTCCGGGAGAAGCCGGCGGAGACGGCAGCGGGAATCGCCGGAGCCAGCGCTTTGAACACCGCCTCGACCACTTCTTCGGCACAGTGGTTGGTGCTCATGCACACCGGCGCCGGCGGGTTGGCGTTGACCACTAGGCCGCGCGGCGCGACGATCTGAACCGGCCGCATGGAGCCTTCGTTGCGTGCAACGTCCATCGGCGCGAGGTACATGATCGCCGCGTGGGCCAGCGAGCGCGTGTTGGCGTAGGCACTGTTGATGAATCCCTCTACTTGGGCACTGGAATCGCTGAGGTCGATGGTCATGGACTCGCCGGCGATGGTGATCTTCGCCCGAATGGGAACGAGCTTGCTCTCGAAACCATCGTCGTCCACCAGGGACTCGCCGTGGTACACGCCGTCGGGCCACCCGGAGATGAACTGGCGCACCTGCCGCTCAGTGGCGTTCAGTATTTCGGCAACCACCGCCATCAACCGGTCAGAACCGTAGTCGGCCAGCAACGACTGGATCCGCTGGGCGGCCAGCATCACCGAGCCGATCTGGGCGTTGAGGTCGCCGAGGAAGTTCTCCGACTGCCGCACGTTGGCGGACATCATTTGCAAAAGGTCGTGTCGGGGAATGCCCCGGTCGTAAAGCCGCAGCGGTGGAATGCGCAGACCCTCCTGAAAAATTTCATTGGCGCCGGGGTTGTAGCCGCCGTGAGTACCCCCGCCGACGTCGCTGTGGTGAGCGCGGTTCACGCCGTAAAACAGCAGTCGGCCTTCGAAGAACACGGGCCGGATGATGGTGATGTCCGGCAGGTGGCTGCCGCCGAAATAGGGGTCGTTCAGGATGAACAGGTCGCCATCGTGAATGTCGTCGCCGAAGTAGTCGCGCACAGCAGCGCCGGCCACGGGCAGCGCGCTGATGTGCACCGGTATGCCCTCTCCCTGGGCGACCAGTTGACAGTCGCCGTCCAGGATCGCGGTGGAAAAGTCGCGGCTGGAATTGAGGATCTGGGACATGGCCGTCCGCAGCATCGCCTCGGTCATCTCCTGTGCGATGGACTCCAGCCGGTGCTCCACCACTGCGAGGGTGATGGGATCTGCTTCCACAGCGTTGGCACCACCGTCCGGACCGCCCGGTACGGATTCCAGGTCGATAGCCAACTCGACGCCACCCATGACATCCAGGGAGGCGCGGTCGCCGGGCCACACCAGGATGGTGGTGAATTCGGACTCCAGGATCGCGGGGCCGGTTATTTCCGTGCCCGGCGGGAGTGCATCGACCGCATAGGTCGGAGCTTCGAGCCATTCGCCCATGTAGACGCGGCGGGAACCCACGGCCGACGCCGCCACCCCATCGACCGGCAGGTCCAAATGGGCTATGCGGGGCAGCTTGCCGATGGCCGCCACGCGGAGGGTGACCAACCGGACCTCCTGCTCCTGCTGGCTGTACGAATACAGTTCCTCGTACCTGCGGTGGAAGTTGGAAGTCAGCTCTGCGACGAACGCCGAGGGCTGCTGCGCCGGGTCGGGCAGCGGAACCGTGACCTCATAGATTTGATCCAGGTACCGCATGTCGGCGGAGTATTCGATTTCCACTGCGTCCTCGGCAACGCCTTGGGACAGCAGTTTTTCCCGGCCCTGCGCGCCCAATTCATCGAGGATCCCTCGCAGTTCGCTCAAGTCGAGCCGGTCCAAGCTGACCGGATAGGACCGGAAGTAATCGTACTTGATGTCGGTGTTCAGCATCCCGTAAGCGGACAGCACCGGCGCCGAGGAGGGTATGTATACCTTGCCCACCTGCAACTGCCGCGCGACCTCAGAGGCATGGAGCCCCGACGCCCCGCCAAAGCCCATCATGGTGAATTCCCGGGGGTCGACCCCACGCTGCACCGACATCAGGCGGATGCCCTCGGCGATGGTCGTGCAAACCACCTTGTACACCCCATAGGCCGCTTCGGCGTCGGAGAGGCCGAGCGGGACGGCGACGTGTTGGCTCAGGGCCCGGTCGGCCGCGGAGGCATCGAGGTTGGCCCGGCCGCCGAGGAAATTATTCGCATCCAGATATCCGAGCGCGAGACTCGCATCCGTTACAGTGGGGTTGCCGCCCCCCTTGCCGTAGCAGGCCGGGCCGGGATCTGCGCCGGCGCTGTCCGGTCCCACGTGGAGAATGCCTCCTTCATCCACCCGGGCGATGCTGCCGCCGCCGGCGCCCAGGGTGTGGATGTCGATCATGGGGGCAGCGATCTTCCAGCCGGCCTCGAATTTCTCATTGGCGATGTGCGGTATCCCGTCTTCTATGAGCGAAATGTCGGTGCTGGTGCCTCCCATGTCGAAAGCGATGATCTTGGGCTCGCCCAGCAGCTGCCCCAGATAGGCGGCGGCGCTGACCCCACCGGCCGGACCGGACAGGATCGCCCGCACTGCCATGCGGCTGGAATCGTCGATGGGAGCCACACCGCCGTTGGACTGCATGATCAGCACGTCGTTCAACTGCGGGTACGGCTGGAATCGCTCACCCAGGTGCGAGAGGTAACGGCTGAACACCGGGCCCACGTAGGAGTTGATCACCGTCGTGCTCAGACGGTCGAACTCCTTGATCTGAGGTATGACCTCGTGGGAGAGGGAGATGTACACGTTGGGAAATCGCCGACGTATGATCTCCCCGGCCTGCTGCTCGTGGTCCGGGTTGAGGTACGAGAAAAGGAAACACACTGCGAGGGATTCGGCCCCCTCCCGTTGCAGGTAATCCAACTGTTCTTCCAACGCGGCGGTGTCCAGCGGGCGGTGCACGGCCCCGTTTGCCCGGATCCGTTCGGGGACTTCCACTCGCAGGTAGCGCGCGGCCAGGGGTTCCACGGGAGTCATCCGGAGGTTGTACCGGTCTTCTTTCAGTCCCTCACGCATCTCCAGAAGATCACGGAATCCATCGGTGGTGACCAGGCCCACGGTGGCGCCTTTCCTCTCGACCAGGGTGTTGGTCGCAACGGTCGAACCGTGAATGACCAGATCGGTGTCCCCCAGAAACTCGTCCAGCGACAGTCCGTAGGCCGAGGCGGCCTCTTGAAGGCCGGACATCACCCCACGCGATGGGTCGTCAGGGGTTGTCTGGGTTTTGAAGAAACGCGGCTGGCCGGATTCGGCTGCCACCACGAAATCCGTGAACGTGCCTCCGACGTCTATCCCAATCTTGTACACCTGCGGCCTCCTGATGCTGCTGTCGGCGGTAGTTCCCGACCGTCAGCATGATACGTTATAGCGGTAGCGTTCGTGTAAGATGGTCCAGCTTTTGGCCCCAAGTGCATTCTTTGCAACCGTCACGGTGAGGGAAGTCGGAGTTCAGAGGCGAACCGTGGGGCCGCACAGGCCCGGCCAGGGTGTTTGCTATACTGGCCCAAAAGGAGGCGGATCATGGCCGATTACACTGCATATTTCAACGGCGAGTGGGTGCCCTTCAGCCAGGTCAAGATCGACCCCATGGACCGGGGCTTCATCGTGGGCGACGTAATCTTCGACGTGGCCCGGACCTTCAACGGCAAGAGCTTCCGCATGGAGCAGCACATCGACCGGCTCTACCGCTCGCTGAAGTACGTCCGCATCGACCCCGGACTCTCCCCGCGAGAGATGTACGACATCAGCGAGGAGGCAATCGCCCGCAACGAGCATTTGCGAGAAGAGGCGGGGGATTTCACGATAACTCAGTTCATCACCCGCGGTCCGGGCAACTCGTCGCGGGACGCCGGGCCTCCCGCAGTTTGCGTGAAGATCGCGGCGGCGGCGTTCGGACGCTACGCGAAGCTGTACCAAGACGGGGCTCACGGGGTAATCACTCGCACCCGGAGTTATCCGGTCGACGCGCTCGACCCCAAGGTCAAGCACTACAGCCGTATGAACTTCAACCTGGCCGACCTGGAAGCGGCGGACGTCGACCCGGAGGGCTGGCCCATTCTCACGGACTCCGAGGGAAACCTGACCGAAGGGACGGGCTACAACGTTTTCCTGGTCACTGACGGAGTGATCCGCACGCCGGGAGACCGTAACATCCTCCAGGGAATCTCCAGGGGGATGGTGTTCGACCTGGCAGAGCAGCTGGAAATTCCACTGGTGGAGGAAGATCTCCAACCTTACGACATGTACACCGCCGACGAAGCGTTCTTCTCCAGCACCACCCCATGCGTGCTGCCGGTAACCGTAGTGGACAAGCGGGATATCGGAGACGGACGGCCCGGGCCGATAGTGCAGCAACTTCTGTCGGCATGGAGCGAGACCGTAGGGTTGGACATCGTTGACCAGATGGCCCGGTTCGACCGGGGCTAGGAGACCGTCAAACTTCTCTGCCACCGTCCTGCCTAGACCGACCCACGATCCGGACCGCTGCATTGACCGGATCAACGCAACCAAAGACAACGCACCGGAGTGAAACCAATGAAGTTCGGCATTATGGCCATGCCCCAGCACCCGTCAACTGATTCCGCTACGCAGAGATTTCGGGAAACGGTGGAGTTGACGAAGCTGGCTCGCGACGCCGGGTTCGGTTCCATCGCGTGCGGCCAGCACTTCCTGTCACCGCCTTACCAAAACCTGCAAAGCATCCCCTTGCTGGCCCGGTTGGCGGCAGATTCGGGCGACATGCAGTTGGTGCTGTCCATCCTGCTGTTGCCCCTGTATTCGCCCGCCGACGTGGCGGAAACCGTGGCGACGCTGGACGTGATCAGCGAAGGCCGCATCGTGCTGGGCGTGGGCCTCGGGTATCGTGACATCGAGTACCAGGCCTTCAACGTAGAACGCCGGCACCGGGTCGGGCGGTTCCTGGAGAGCCTGGAACTGGTCCGCAGACTGTGGACCGAAGATGAAGTGACCTTCCACGGGCGACACTTCAACCAGGACAACGCCACCTGCGCCATCCGGCCGGTGCAGCGGCCCCATCCGCCGATCTGGGTGGCCGCCAACTTCGATACCGTGGTGCGCCGGGCCGGGGAACTTGGCCTGCCCTGGTTCGTCAACCCGCACGCCACGCTGGAGACGCTGGAGCGGCAAACGGCAATCTACAAGGAGGGCCTGGAAGCCGGCGGTCAGGAGATGCCGCCCGAGACGCCTATCATCAAGGAGATGCACATCGCTCCAACCCATGAGGAGGCAGTGCGCAACGCTCAGCCTTACATGGAGGCCAAGTACCAGGCTTACGCCGACTGGGGCCAGGACAAAGCCCTCCCCGGCGAGGAGGATTTCCGGATCCCCTTTGAAGAGTTGGCTCGGGACCGGTTCATCCTCGGCAGCGGCGAGGAGGTGATTCAGCAGATCGAGGACCACCACCAACGCGTGGGGGCGAACCACTTCATGTTCCGGATCTGGTATCCGGGGATGGATGCCCGAATGGCCATGCGCGTGGTGGAGCAGATGGGCGACAGCGTGATTCCGTATTTCGAAAGCCGGTACGGCGCTGAAAACTGACCGACCCCGGTTGACTGGCCCGGCTGACCGTCCATATACTGCTACGGGCCCTAACTCGGCGACAAGGCTATTTGCCTGCGAGATTCGACGGGTTTCGGCCGTATGCCGATGAGCAATAAGAAAATCGTCGTTGTCGGCGGCGGTACTGGCAACCATACCACCCTGACCGGCCTCCGATCCCGTGAGTGTGACGTCACAGCGATAGTTGCAATGACGGACAGCGGCGGCAGCAGTGGTCGCCTGCGCGAAGAGTTGGGTCATTTGCCTCCCGGAGACCTGCGACGCTGCCTAATGGCCCTGGCCGCCGACACCGCCGAGTCGAACCTGATGCGGCGGCTGTTCGACTATCGGTTCTCCACCGGCGACGGGTTGAACGGGCACAGCTTCGGCAACCTGCTGCTGGCCGTTCTCACCGAGGTAACCGGAGACACCATCACCGCCATCGATGAAGCAGCGCGGATCCTGGGGATTAAGGGCGCCGTGCTGCCCGTTACCCTGACCCGGTCCACCCTGTGCGCCCGGTTATTCGATGGTTCCGATCTGATCGGAGAATCCGCCATCGACTTGAGGAACGAAAACCTGGACGTCGCCATCGACTACATATACCTCGACCCCAAAGCGTACGTGTATCCGCCGGTTCTGGACGCCATCGCGGACGCCGACGCCATCGTCCTTGGGCCCGGAGATATCTACACCAGCGTGCTGCCAAATCTCTTAGTGGAGGACGTAGCGCAGGCGATCAACGAGTCCGAGGCCATCAAGATCCACGTCGGCAACCTCATGACCAAGCCCAACGAGAGCGCCGGGTTCCAAACCTCGGATTTCCTGGCGTTGCTCATGGAATACTTGGGCACAAGCCAGCCTCTGGACTTCCTGCTGGTCAACAGCACGCCGGTGCCCCCGCGATTGTTGGACCGGTACGCCGCCGAAGGACAAACCCCGGTGCGCGTGGACGAGTCGGCCTCCCTGACCATGGTCGGGCGAATAGTCGAGCGACCGTTGCTGGAACCCGGAGTGTTCATCCGACACAGTCCGACCGCCCTGGCCGACGCGATCATGGATCTGGTCAACTCGTCGGACGGACATCGTCAACACGGGGCCCGAACGCCGCTGGTGTTCGACTGCGACGACCCAGGCGACGTGATGTTGCCCGAAGAAACCATGACCGTCGGCAGCGCCAGCGCCGACGGGGACTGAGGTCCCAGGCCGACCGGTATGTGCGGTATCGTCGGATACGTCGGCGACCGTCCCGCGTGGCCCATTGTGGTCGAGGGCCTGCGGCGGCTGGAATACCGGGGGTACGACAGCGCCGGCGTCGCAGTATTGGGCGCGGAGTCGGGACTGCAATTGCGGAAGACCGTGGGCCGGGTCCTGGGGCTCCTCCACGACGCCGATTGTCCGGCGCCTAACGGTTCCGCCGGCCTGGGTCACACCCGTTGGGCCACCCACGGGCGGCCCTCCGAGGCGAACGCGCATCCGCACACAGACTGCACCGGCCAGATAGCCATCGCTCACAACGGCATAGTTGAAAACCATGCTGAGCTCAGGGCTGATCTGCGACGCCGGGGGCATAGTTTCAAGTCGGAGACGGACACCGAGGTTATCTCGCACCTGATCGAGGACGCGATGAACGAAGGTCTGGGATTGCCGGCCGCAATGCTGCACATGAGCGGACAGGTGCGGGGTCCGCAGGCCATAGTGGCGGTCCACGACGGCGATAGCGATAGCCTGTGCGCTCTGAAACTCGGAAACGCCGGCGGAGTCGCCGTCGCCCACCATGACGGCCAGGGCATCGTGTCCAGTGATCTACCGGCCCTGTTGCCCATCGTGGGACGGCGCGGCCACCTGCCCGTGGGGTTCCTTGAGGACGGCGAAGTGGCGGTCGTGACGCGGCAGGGCATCGCTTTCCTGGATCGCAATGGTCAAGAAATCGATAAGGCGATGCTCCACGTCAACTTGGACGACGTGCTGGTGGAAAGGGGCGGTTACCGCCATTTCATGCTCAAGGAGATCATGGAGCAGCCCCAGGCAGTGACCGCCGCTCTCCGTGATCGTGTGGACTTTGGACGGGGTTTGGTTACTCTGCCCGATCTCGCCATTACCGACCGCGAGCTTGCCGAAGTCAAAAGGGTGGTCCTGATAGGATGCGGCACCAGCCTGAACGCCGCCCAAGTGGGCCGGCATCTGGTTGAGCGGTTAGCCGGGGTACCGGCCGAGGCAGAATCCGCGTCCGAGTTTCGTTATCGCGAACCCTTTCTGGATGCCTCTGCCCTGGTAGTAGCCATTGGACAATCCGGTGAAACCGCTGACACGGTGGCGGCTATGGAGGCAGTCCGGAGCAGCGGCGCAAGACTGGTCACGATCTGCAACGCCGCCAATAGCCAGGCCACCCGCTTGGCCGACCATGCGCTGCTGATGGGCTGCGGCGTCGAGGTGGGGGTCGCCAGTACCAAGACCTTCCTTTCCTCACTTACGCTGCTGAACCTGCTGGCAATGCGCTTGGGAACTGCACGCGGTCATCTGGGTTCCTCCAAGTCCCGGGAATTGGCCGACGGGCTGGCCAGGTTGCCGGGACACGTAGCCGAGGCTCTCGAAGCCGGCAATGAAGTCGAACGACTGTCGCGGCACTACTATGGCCGTAACCACTTTTTGTACCTGGGCCGGGGCATTAACTCACCCGTTGCCACCGAGGGAGCGTTGAAGCTCAAAGAGGTCAGTTACATCCACGCCGAAGCCTACGCCGCCGGGGAGATGAAGCACGGCCCCATCGCCCTCATCGATCACGCGATGCCTACCCTGGCCCTGGCTCCGCGCGACGATCTGTACGACAAGATGGCGAACAACATCCAGGAAGTGAAAGCCAGAGATGGAGAGGTTCTGGCGGTCCTCACCCATGGCGACGACCGGCTCTCCGGTTTGGTGGACCATGCGATGTTCATTCCGGAAACCCCGCCAAACCTGACGCCATTGCTCGCCACGGTGCCGTTGCAACTGTTCGCCTACCACATCGCCGTTCGGCGCGGCTGCGACGTAGACCAACCCCGCAACCTGGCGAAATCCGTCACCGTCGAATAATACGCGAATTGTAATCGTCCGGCGGCGACAATTTAGGGGAAGTGAGAAGCATGGCGCGTACCACCGTTCTCGTGATGATCGACGGGCTGGACCCGGAGTATCTCGCCGCGTGCCCGACGCCCAATCTCCAGGGCTTTGTCCGCGACGGGTTTCACGTCACCGGCGGCGGCATGATGCCCAGCGTCACAAACGTCAACAACACGACCATGGTCACCGGCCATTACCCAGCGCAGCACGGCATAGTGTCCAACTATTGGCTGGATCGCCAAGCCGGGATCGAGGAGTACGTTGAGTCCGGCGAGTTCATCTGCGCCGACACGATATTCGCCCAATGTCGCCGTCAAGGGGGAAAGTCACTGCTGGCGGCATCCAAGGACAAGCTGCGGCGGCTCTTAGGCGCCGACACCCACCTGGCCTTCTCGTCAGAAAGCCCTACCACCGCGGCCGTGACGGCCGCCGGCGACCCGCCTGACATCTATTCCCTGGAGGTCAATGGCTGGACAATCAACGCGGCCCGGGCGGCCTTGAAAGCGGAGCATTACGACCTCGCTTTCATTGCCACCACTGACTACGCGATGCACATGCACGGACCAGCGCACCCGGAATCCCGGCGACACCTCTCGGTGCTGGATGAAGCGCTGGGGCAACTGGTTGACGACATCCCCGACGTGCAGTTGCTGATCACGGCCGATCACGGAATGTCCGACAAGAGGCGTATGCTGCACTTGCCGGCTATCCTGGGGAAGCGCGGTGTCTCGGCGCGAGCAGTCCCGATCATCAAGGATCTCTACGTCGTCCACCATTCCAATCTCGGCGGGTGCATCTATGTACACCTGGATGACCCGGCCTCACTGGAGGACGCCTTGGGTGTTCTCAGGGAAACCGACGGCATCGAGGAGGCCCTGCCCCGAGCCGAAGCCGCCGCGCGTTTCTCCCTGATGGAAGAGCGCATCGGGGACATCGTTGTCACCGGCGCATCCGACGTTGTTTTCGGCGATCCTGCGGAGGTAACCCTGCCCGCCGGGCTGCGGTCTCACGGATCCGCTCACGAGCGGCAGGTGCCAATCATCGGCTACGGCGGCGATTTCGGTGGGTTTGAGTTCCGCGAGAACCGGGACTTGGGCCGCTACGTTTCGGAACGCGTCCTTGGCTGACGGCGGCGAATATCGCGCGGAGGGATCTTTGACTACGGTGGAAGTACGGGCGCCGGCCACGACCGCCAACCTCGGCCCTGGCTACGACTGCCTGGGCATGGCTCTGGATTTGTGGAACACGCTGACCGTGGAAGTTCTCCCGGACGGTTCCGCGCCGGCGGTGGTTGTTTCCGGGGAAGGAGCCGGTGAACTGGAAGCTGATACGCAGAACCTCACCTATCGCGCCATCGAGTTTCTGTTCAACGAGGCCGATGCGCCGGTGCCCCCGTTGTCTCTCCGGTGTGAAAACACGGTACCCCTGAGCCGCGGAATGGGCAGCAGCGCGGCGGCCATTGCCGGAGGCTTGGTTGCCGCCAATCGAATGCTCGACGATGTTTTCACCTCTGACGATCTGCTGGAAATGGCCGCGACCATCGAGGGTCATCCGGACAACGTCGCCGCCGCCATCCACGGGGGTATGCGGCTGGTGGTCATGGACGACAACCGCATGTACACCGTCCCCATCCGCGTACCGGCGGATCTCCAGGCGGTGCTGTTTGTACCGGACCGGCGCATTGCCACCGCAGACGCTCGCCGCGTTTTGCCGGCCCAAATTCCGGTCGCCGACGCGGTGTACAATATGAGCCGCACCGCCCTGCTGGTGGCGAGCATGGAATCGGAGCACCCCGAATACCTCAATATCGCTACGCAGGACCGTCTGCACCAGCCCTACCGTCAAACCATTTTTCCGCAGATGAAGGTGATATTCGCCGCGGCCCAGGCGGCCGGAGCCTTCGGCGTCTTCCTGTCGGGAAGCGGAAGCACCATCCTCGCCTTCGCCCGTGATCGAGCCATGACCGTCGCTTACGAGATGTTCGACGCCGCCCGGCTGGCCGGTGTGGATGGCAGGGTGGAAGTCACCCAGCCGACCGCTCTGGGGGCCCACGTCGTTGCCGCAAGCGAGAACGGTTAGTCAATGTCATTGTACGTCCACAAGTACGGCGGCAGTTCCGTCGCCGACGCGGAAAAGATCGTGAATGTGGCGAGGCGTATCGCCGCGGTTCATAATGAGGGGCACCAGATCGTCACCGTGGTTTCGGCGATGGGAGACACCACGGACGAGCTGATTGACCTGGCGCGCACCGTTTCCAGCGAACCCGACCCCCGGGAGCTCGATTTCCTGCTATCCACCGGAGAGCTGGTGTCGATCACGTTGCTGTCGATGGCGTTGCGCAGTCTGGGCTACGACGCCATCAGCCTCAGCGGGCCCCAGGCTGGCATCCGAACCGACAACTCCTACGGCCGGGCGCGGATCAGCCAAGTTGACCCTGACCGCGTCCGACGCGAGCTGGATGCGGGCCGGCTGGTTATCGTTGCCGGTTTTCAGGGCCTCACCCCCGATGACGACATTACGACCCTGGGCCGCGGCGGCTCCGATACCACTGCGGTGGCCTTGGCGGCCGCGCTGCATGCCGACCGCTGCGACATATACACGGATGTAGAGGGGATCTATACCGCGGACCCCAGGATAGTGAGCAAAGCCGCTAAAATGCCCGAAGTGGGCTACGAAGAGATGCTCGAACTGGCCGCCGCGGGGGCGAAGATGCACCCCCGGTCAATAGAGCTGGGCGCGGTCTATAATGTTCCCATCTACGTGGCGTCGAGCTTCGTTGACGCTCCGGGAACCCTCATTCATCAAGCATCGGACGACAGGCAGATGGAAGACCGGATCAAGGTAACTGGCATCGCGTATCAGACCAATGTCGCGAAAGTGACCGTTTGCGGCGTGGCAGACAAGCCCGGGGTGGCGGCGGCGTTGTTCGAGCCACTGTCCGCTGACGGGATCAATGTGGATACCATCGTGCAGAACACCAGCGCCGACCGCACTACCACCGACATCAGCTTCACCGTCACCACCGACGACCTGCCCCGGGCCCTCCGTGTAATCGCGCCGTTGGAAGCCACCCTGGGAACCGGCCAGGTGATCAGCGACCCGACGCTGGCGTCGGTGAGCGTAGTCGGATCGGGGATGCAGAACACCCCCGGTTACGCCTCGCGGATGTTTCGCATCCTGGCCGATGGCGGCATCAACATCGACATGATCACCACGTCGGAGATCCGGATTTCGTGCATCATCAATCGGGACCAGGCGCAGGAAGCCGTCCGCCTGCTGCACCAGGGCTTTGAACTGGACGAGTCCGATTAGGCGGCCCCTGGCCGGACGGTGATGTCCGATTGCTACCTTTCCGTCGTCATTCCGGCCTACAACGAGGAACGTCGACTTCCCGATACGCTTGACACCGTTATCGCCTACCTCGCCACGAAAGCCTATCCGTGGGAGATCGTCGTAGCCGACGACGGAAGTGACGACGCGACCGCGGCTATCGTGGCTCGCGCCGGGCAAAAAGACGAGCGCGTCAAGCTTCTTTCCCTGCCACATCGCGGCAAGGGCTGGGCGGTAAAAAACGGAATGCTGGCCGCCCGAGGCGAGTATCGCTTCCTTTGCGACGCCGACCTCTCCATGCCGATAGACTTGTTGGACCGCCTGTTGCCCGGCGACGCCTCATCGTTGGACATTGCCATTGGCTCCAGGGAGGCGCCCGGCGCCCGACGTATCGGCGAACCCCGACGACGTTGGCTGATGGGCCGAATTTTCAACGCCATGACCCGTGCGCTGGCCACGCCGGGCATATCCGACACTCAATGCGGATTCAAGGTATTCCGAGCCGCCGCCGCTGAAACGCTATTCGAGCTGCAGACATTGGATGGCTTCGCCTTCGACGCCGAAATCCTGTTCCTGGCGCGCCGCCGGGGGTTCAGCATGGCCGAAGTCGGGATCGACTGGCACTACCGGTCGGAGAGCAAGGTCCGGCCCATACGCGATGGATGGCGCACATTTCGGGATCTCATCATCGTGCGCTACCGGCTACTGGCCGGCCGCTACAAAGGATGAAATCGGAGCATTCCAACGGCGCGTTCAGGGCTCAACCTGGCGAAGTGGACAAATCGCGAAAATCGGCATTCTCAATAATTGAACATACGCCACGGGTGGGTGTAATGCTATACCCAGGCATCAGTGATGGATGGGCAGGATAGTCGATCGGTGGTGAAGTTCAACAATGGTGAATAACGTGCCATACTCGCAACGTCGTGCGCAGGCAACCGACACAACCGGGACCCGCGCCAAGGCCCAGCTGGGCAAACAAGCTATTCGATGCGCGCTGAACGGCGAATGGGAACAAGCCGCCGCGGCAAACCGCGAGATCCTGAAAGTCTGTCCCACCGACTGCGAAGCGTCCAACCGGTTGGCGAAAGCCCTGATGGAGCTTGGCAACTATTCCGAGGCTCGGGAGACCCTTGAGCAACTCCGATTGCGTTCGCCGTCCAACGTGATCGCGCGCAAGAATCTCGCTCGGCTCGACCAACTCCAAAGTCGATCCGGCCAAGCCCGCTCGCAAGCTGCGGTAGCGGGAAAATCTCCCGGCATGTTCATTGCCGAAAGCGGCAAATCGTGCACCACCGTGCTGTGCCGTCTGGCGGGCGCGCCGCAAACGTTACCCGTCAGCGCCGGCGACGCTGTGTTGCTGCATGTGCAAAAAGACGGAATAACCGTCAACACGCCGGACGGCCAGTATTTGGGAACTCTCCAACGCCGATTGGGGCGGCGTGTAAACCGGCTTGTTGCCGGTGGGAACCAATATGAGGCCGCGGTGGTTGGGGTCGACCAGAAAGGACTATCAGTGATCTTGCGGGAAACGGGCCAGGCTCCGGCGTTGCGTCACGTGGTCTCGTTTCCGGCCCAGGTCAGCGAACCGCACCGGATTGAACCGATGGTAGAAAACGATGAGTTCATGCCGCCTCCCCCTGCGGACCCAGACCGTGTCCCGATTGACGCGGGCGACACTGATGAGGCCGTGGACCCCGCTGAAACTGCGGTGATGGAGATGCCCGATGATACGCCGGATGAGTCGATAGGCGACGACGAAGTCCCAACCCTGGACACTGACGACGATACAGCCGCCTGGTCTCCGGTAACCCCGCCGTCAGACGACGATGAGGATTGGGATTAGCCTGTCGATAGCCGGCGCGGAATCAGATCTGCCCGGCGCCCCTGGCGCGGGAATCCAGGCTCACCGCCAATCGGGACCGGAACGGGCGCACCCGGTTGTCCTGGTGCGGGGTGCCCATTGGCACCACGAACACCGCCTCTTGACCGGCCGAATGAGGACCGAAGAACTCGACCACCGCATCGTCAAAGAATGTGAGGCCCGTGGCTCCCAGCCCCAGGGCGTGCGAGGCCAGGTAGATGCGGCCACCGATGATACCGGCCGCGGTCTGCGCCATCCGGTACCCCCGGGTTCCAAATTCCTGCTGGATTAACGGCAGGTCGGCGGTAATGAACGCTACAGCGGCAGCGTCGGCTGGAAGCGCTTGCTCAAAGCCCAAGTGCCCGGCCGTTTCCCTGAAATCGCCTTCCTTGAGCAACCGCAGTCCATTGTAGAATCGGTTGTAATAATAGGCTCCAGAGGTGAGGCCAGTCACTGCGTTGACGATCAGGTAAACGCTCAGATACGGTGAAAACCCGTCCGACAGGTGGGGAGCGTTGATTGGGTTTCCCGCTGCGTCAATAATGGAGCGGAAGTCCTCCCACGCGATCGGTTCGGTGGCAAATCGCCGGGTAGAGCCCCGGGAACGGATGCACTCGCCCAGCGATTGCGCCGGCCGCGCCGCAAGGTCCACCTCCCCGTCGAAACTTCCATCGGAGCCCGAACGCAAGGGGCGGAAACTATCGCCGGTGCCGTCGAGTTCCTCCTTGTCACTGCTGCGGCCCCGTTCCTCAGAGCCATTCCAGGCTGCCACTTCCTCCCCGGTCTTCAGCCAGGATGCCAGATGAATTTCGCGCGACAGCGGATACTCCAGCGCCCCAGCCGCGAGTTCGTTGCTTTCCTGCGGCAGCATCCCGGGAACGTCGCCTGAACCGGGGTTCAACACCCCGTCAGGACTGCCGATCGTCGCCAGCAGAGACGGCGCTTCCTCTAACCCGTCGATCCCGATATACCCGGTGAGGGAGCGATCCACGAATCCAAATTTCAGACCGACTGAGGTACCGACAGCGTTTCCAGCCGCCGTGAGATTGGCGGCGATTGTGCCCAGGTCCCAATAGCAGTAGCGATAGCCTCGCTCACGGTATTTCCAGGCGCTCCTCCAAAACACCGTGGTGAATACCAGGGTAGCCGGGTAGGCGGCATGGTCCTGAGCGGCGGCGGCTACCCATCGCCGCAGGTCGCCGTTGCGCAAACGGGCCAGGGTGAAATCCAACGGGTTGAAGTGGTAAACCCCGGCGCGCAGACCTTCCAAGTCTCCGCACACCACGTACACCTCCGTCGGGTAAAGCGCCCCGGCGGACGCCGCTGCGCGATAGTGAACCTCGCCATCCCGCAGCGTTCGTCGCCGGATCACGGCCGCCGCGTGGTAGAGCAGCTCAGCCAGGGTCTGCAAAGTGGGCGGATCTTCCGAAGGGGGCCTCTGCGCGTCGCCCCGGATCGCTCGCAGGGTAGACATATCCAGATTGGATGCCGCGGCCACGTCGGGCAGTGGGATCGCACGGAGATCGGGATAGATCTTATACAGGGGCGGTTTGTTGCTCAGGTTGATGTACTGGAGCTTGGTCGCCTCGTTGAACGTGGTTGCCACGCCGGCGGTGTCGGATGTCTGGTTGGTAACCATGTTTTGTTGTCCTGTCAGGGTGGGCTCAGATCGGTCAAGGCGAGCGCGGCCGGTAGATTTCCACCGCCGCGGCCTCGATGACTGAGCCCTTGATCGGCGGACGAGGTTTTTGAACTCGGACGCGGACCGCGTTGATTTGCGGATGTTGGTCCAGGATCCGGTTGGCGATGGTGCCGGCGGCGGCCTCCAGCAGGTTGCAAGGCTCGCCTTCCATCACTGCTTTAACCGCCCGGTACAACGCCGTGTAACTCACCGTGTCATCCAATCGGTCGGAGGCCGCCGGGACGTTCAGATCCAATTCTGCCTCGAAATCCACGACGAATGGCTGGCCCAGGCTGCGCTCTTCGGGGTTGACCCCGTGGAATCCGTAGAACTGGAGGCCGGTCAGAATGATGCGGTCTGAAGACATCAGGCGGACTCAAACGCTGGAGAATCCGATCCATCCGCGACTGGCAAGCGGGCCATCAATTGGCCAGAGCCTCTATGGCCTCTGCCTGAGCCAGCAGGTTCTGCGCCCGTTTCACCACCGGAACGTCCACCATCCGCCCGTCAATCGAAAGCGAGCCTCTTCCAGCCGCCTCCGCTTCATCCCACGCTTCCACAACGCGGCGCGCGTAGGCCACGTCGTCGGGGTCGGGCGAAAATGTCTCGTTGATGATGTCTATCTGCGCGGGATGGATCGCGAACTTGCCCGTATACCCCATGCGGCGAGCCGCGCCAGAATCGGTCCTCAGGCCATCCGGGTCACGGAATCCGACGAACGGGCCGTCCAACCCGGCCACTCCGGCGGCACGGGCCGCCACGGCCACCGACGACCGCGCGAAATAGCATTCTTCGCCGAAGTCGCTGCGGGTTACCCCCATGTCGTTGGTGTAGTCCTCGCCCCCGAACGCGATGCCCACGATCCGCTGGGAAGCCCGCGCCATCTCGTAGACGTGGACGATGGCCATCGCAGTCTCGATCCATGGGATCACCTTGATACTGCCAGCCGTGATCCCTGCCTTGTCCTCCAGCGGCGCTAGCAATTGATCAACCTGCTGCAAATCCCAGACCGTGTTTCCCTTCCCGATGCTGATCCCGGCCAAGTCCGGACATACTACTGCGGACAACTCGCCCCACGCCAGCCCGGTGTCAAGGGCATTGACGCGCACCATCACTCGTTTGCCGGCCCCAGCAAGACGAGGGACCCATTCCGTTGCCAGCTCGCACGCTGCGGCCTTTTCGCCAGGCGGCACCGAGTCTTCCAGGTCAACCATGATGATGTCGGCGCCGAATCCCAACGCGCGCTCCAGCATGTTGGAGCGATTGCCGGGAACGAAAACTATGCTGCGGAGCAACTGCACGGTACAAACCTCTGGTGGGCGAGTTTCGTGTTCGTCCTGAACGGACTCGGGGGCGGGGCTATCTAGTGAGTGGCCACGCCGTCAGGTGGATGTGTGGTTTTGGATCAGAAGTCGCCCCAGGAGTAGCCCGACTTGACGTCCACCTTGAGCGTAACGTCGAGGTCCATTGCGGCCGGCATCTCGTCCATCACCAGGTCGGTCATC
Organism: Dehalococcoidia bacterium; assembly: GCA_034428455.1. Taxonomy (GTDB): domain Bacteria; phylum Chloroflexota; class Dehalococcoidia; order Lucifugimonadales; family UBA3495; genus Bin87. The sequence continues at coordinate 24,442 of DAOUHZ010000146.1, read as the reverse complement.
ACGTCCATCTCATCGTCCGGCACTTCGAACACCAGCTCGTCGTGCACCTGCAAGATCATGCTGGAGCGCATCTGTTCGTTGATCATTCGAGCGCGAACGTTGATCATGGCTATCTTCATGATGTCGGCCGCCGTCCCCTGGATGGGCATGTTGATCGCCATGCGCTCGGCGGCCGCCCGGGTATTGTGATTCGTGGACTGTATGTCCGGCAGATACCGACGGCGTCCCAAGAGCGTTTCGGCGTACATCACGCTCCGGGTGCGTTCCTTCACGGATTCCAGGTAACCGTTGATGCCCGGGTACCGCGAAAGGTAAGTCTCAATGAAATGCCGCCCTTCTTCCCGGCTGAACCCGGTCTGTTGCGAAATTCCGTAGGGGCCCAAACCGTAAATCACGCCGAAGTTGAGCACCTTGGCGATCCGGCGTTGCTCTGCGTCCACGTCATTGATAGGCACGTCGAACATCTGGCTGGCGGTCGCCGCGTGAATGTCCTCTCCTCTGCGGAAGGCTTCCAGCAGCGAGGGGTCTTGCGACATATGAGCCAGCACCCGCAACTCGATCTGGGAATAGTCTGCGGACAACAACTGGCAGCCGGAATCGGCCACAAAAGCACGTCGCACCTGTCGCCCCAGTTCGGTTCGCACCGGTATGTTCTGAAGGTTCGGATCGCTGCTGCTGACCCGGCCGGTTGCCGAGCCGGTCTGGTGATACGACGTGTGGATCCGTCCCGTGTTGGAATTTACCATCTCCGGCAGGGCATCAACGTATGTTGACTTCAGTTTCGATACCTGGCGGTAGTCGAGGATCTTGTCCACTGCCGGATGCAGGCCCTTCAACGCTTCCAGCGCGTTGGCGTCGGTGGAATAGCCGGATCGCGTGCGCCGCGACTTGGGCAGGCCCAGCTCGCCAAACAGCAGGTCGCTCAGTTGCTTGGGCGAGTTGATGTTGACGCTGTGGCCAATGGACTCGAACAGCTCCGCCTGGATCTGCTCCAGCTGCTCGTGCAAATCGCGGGACATCTCGTGGAGGATGCCGGAGTCCAGGCGCACGCCCGCCCGCTGCATTTCCACGAACACCGGAACCAGCGGAATTTCCACGTCTGCGAACAAGTCACTCAGCCCTTGGGTCTCCAGTGGCGGCTCAAAGTGCCGCCTCAACCGCAGCGTGTAGTCCGCGTCAGCCGCCGCGTAGGGAGCGCCGTCGGCGATTTCAACCTCGTTGAACGTTCTCTGCCGCGCGCCCTTGCCGATCAGGTCGGTGATTTCGGTCATCTCTCGACCCAAAATGGACAGAGCCAGCGGCTTCAACCCCAAACGGTAGTTGCCCAGCAGATGGGCGGCGATCATGGTGTCGTGGTCAACCACCCGGTAAGGGTCCACGCCGTAGTTGCTCAGCAGGGTCAGGTCGTAGTTGGCGTTGTGCGCTGACCGCTTCAGGCCCTCCGCGGTGAACAGCGGGCGCACCGCCGCCATCACATCCTCCAGGGGTAGTTGTTGGCCGGTCTGGTGCCCAACCGGCACGTACCAGGCCAACCCGCCGTCAACTGCGAAACTCAGGCCGGCCAACTCCGCGGCCATTGGGTCGGTGCTGCTGGCCTCAGTGTCGAAGGCGAAAGACCCGGCGTCCTGAATGGCGGCGATCATTGCGTCCAGCGCTTCCCGCGTATCGACGATTCGGTAGTCGCAGTCTGTCGCCTCGTTCGAGCCCGTCGGAACCGAAACCGGAGAGCGGTCAGAGTTTTCCGACGCGGTGGCCCACGGAGCATCGGGCGAAGGCACCCGTCCTACGATGCTGTGGAACTCCAGCGCGGTCATCAGGGCAACCACCTCGGATCGCTCATAATCTCCGAACTTGCAGGCATCGAGGTCCAAGTTAGTGGGAGCATCGCATTTGATGGTGGTTAAAAAGCGATACTCGAAAGCCTCATCCCGGTTGGCTGCCAAGTTGTTCTGCACCCGTTTCTGGGTAATCTCCTCCAGATGCTCGTAAATGCCCTCCAGGGTGCTGTAGTTGCTCAATAGCGTTGTTGCCGTCTTATCGCCGACGCCGGGCACGCCTGGGATGTTGTCGGATTTGTCGCCAACCAGGGCCTTGTAGTCCGGCTGCTGCTCGGCGGTTAGCCCGCCGTACCGCGCCGCCAGTTCCTCTTCGTCCACGATGCGGCGGTCGCGTTCGCTGCTGGCCAGGTCCACTCGAACCATCGGAGAGATGAGCTGGAACGTGTCCCGGTCGCCCGTAAGGATAATGGTGGGCACATGCGCCGTCTCGGCTTGGCGGCTCAGCGTGCCGATGATGTCGTCGGCCTCGTAGCCCGGCAATTCGTAGATCGGCACAGCGAATGTCGCCATCAATTCTTTCACGCGGTCGAACTGGCCGCGCAGCTCCGGCGGCGTGGGCGGTCGTTGTGCTTTGTACTCCGGGAAGCGCTCGTGTCGGAAAGTCGGGCTCGGCGTGTCAAAAGCGACGGCGACGTGAGTCGGTTGCCACTCGTTCAGCGCGCGGATGAAAACGCTGGCGAACCCATAAACGCCTGTAACATCTTCTCCCGTGGTCGAAACTGTAAGGTTGCGGCTGGCGCTTATGGCTCGAAACGAACGATGCACCATGGCGTGTCCGTCAATCAACAGGAACAGCGGTGACCTCTGATCGCCGGCTGCGAAAGTCATCTCCATGGACATTTGGTTGGCGCTGGTCATGAAGGACTCCGTACGCGGATGAAGCGGTCGCAAGCCGTGGCTGGGATGGTGGCCGCATTATACATGAGGCAAGGCGGAGCACGTTCCTGCCCTATGCTACAATGCCCTCGTTATGCCCGTTTATGAATACCGATGCAACGGCTGTGGCCAGCGGCAATCGCGCCTGATATTCAGTTGGACACCGTCCGATTCCCTCACCTGCAATGGCTGTGACGGCATCGACCTGACCCGTCTGGTGTCTGGGTTCTCCTTCCACCGCTCCTGGGGCGAGAGCCTCAACTGGATGCCCGACAACGCCGCCGCGGACCTGGACAACAGCCACATCGGCAGCATCGACTCGCACATGGGTCGCATGGGCGAGGCAATGGGCGGGCAGGTTACCCCGGAGTTCCACGAACACCGGCACGAAATTATCCACCCCGATCCCTGAGCGACAAGCGGTCGTCCCGACGACATTCACCGGTTTCAGCCCCATTTGACGCGATAATTATGCCGATCTACGAGTACCGTTGCCTCCAGTGCCGGCAACTCTCGTCAATCTTCGTGCGCTCGATCAACTCGCCGTTGACGCCGGCGTGTCAAACCTGCGGCAGCGACGACCTGCAACGGCGCATGTCCACCTTCGCCATGGGTAAAACCACCGGCGAGGTGCATAGTGCGCATCCCATGGACAGCAATTCCCGGGACTACTACAGTGATCCGCGCAACATCGGACGCCACGTGGAAGAGTCTTTCGCTCGCCACGGCGTGGATATGCCCGATTCGGTCCGCGAATCTATAGACTCGGCACGTAGCGGTGAGGCCCCCAAAGGATTGGACTTGTGACGGAACAGGAACGCAATTCCCCACCAGAGTTGTTGTCAGCGCTCGTTGCCTGTCTGGACGGCATCGTGGCGTCCGACGCGCTCCCCGAGGGTTTGATGCGTGGTGAAATCGGCTGGCTGGGCGACGGCCTCAGCGATCCCGACCGCGCCTCCACCGCGCCATTTGCCCTCGAGAATCGCCACCAGGCCCTGGAAATGGCGGATGCCGCCCGAGGGTTGTTGGACGTGTTGGGCACAACCCAGGGAATCCCCGCTGACGGGGCGTTGCAGTTGCGCCGCGCTCTGGATGACGCCGCTGCGCGCATCGGCTCCGAGATCCGCCGAGACCAGGCGGGCCGGATCAGCGGCCTCTACGTCATCATAGACCCCGAAGTAACCGGCGGCCGCGACCCGATGGAGATCGCCCGCGCCGCCATCAACGGGGGAGCCCGCATGTTGCAGTTGCGGGACAAACTGCGCGACAAGGGCGAGCAACTGCCCCTCGGAACGGCTTTGCGCGACCTGTGCGCCGCCAACGACGCCCTGCTTATCATCAACGACCATGCGGATTTGGCCGCCGCGCTGGGTCCGGAGCATGTGGGCCTGCACGTCGGACAAACCGACTTGCCCGTGGCTGAGGCTAGAAAAATCCTGGCGCCGGGACAGGTGTTAGGCCGCTCCAACCGCGAGATCGATCTGATAATCGAATCCCAGGAAATGGGTGCCGACCATGTCGCCTTCGGCGCGATGTACATCACCACCACCAAGCAGGTCACCCGAGCGCCGCAGGGCCCGGAACGCTTGAAACAGGCCCGCGCGGCCGCAAGCGTGCCCCTGGTGGCCATTGGCGGAATAACGGCGCAGAACGTCGCGCCGGTGGTGGAAGCCGGCGCTGACGCGATTTGCGTGACCGCGGCGGTTGGCAGCGCTCCGGAACCGGAAGCCGCGGCGGCAGCGCTGACTGAAGCCATACGGGCGGCCGGCGGGCGCATTTAGCAGGAGCAATAATGCCCACTAGTTACGGGCCACATCTGACCGCTCTTTCCAACAAAGCGGTTGAAGAACTCACGGCCAGACACCGCGCTCGAGAGCAGGCTCTCGGTGTGTCCCGGCAGGTTATCAGAAACTCGGCCAACGCCATCCGCGCCGTGCACCGCAACGATTTCGAAGAGGCGCGCCGCCTGATCGGCGAGGCGGCGACCCGGCTTGACGAGACCCGCGGCATTCGCGTCGACAACCCGGAGATCTACTATGCCGGCTTTCTGTCCGACGCTAGGAAGGAATTCACCGAGGCGAACATAACGTTGGCGGTGATCTCCGGGGCCGAAATACCGGACGCCGAATCCCTCAACATGGATCCGCCGGCTTATCTGAACGGCATGGCGGAGGTGATTGGCGAGCTGCGCCGGTACATCCTGGACGCCCTGCGCCGTGACGACACCTCCCGGTGCGAAGAGTTGATGGAGTTGATGGACGAGATTTACGGCATCCTGGTTACCGTTGATTTCCCCGAGGCCGTCACCGGTGGCCTTCGCCACAGCACGGACGCCATGCGTGGCGTCCTGGAGCGCACCCGAGGCGACCTGACGATTTCCCTTCAGCAGCGCCGTTTGGAACGGCGTCTGGAAGGTCTGACCTAGCCGGCCAGTATTTGGGCGGAAAGCGAGATCCCAACGACATGTTCCAGACCCGCCAGTTCATTCTGACCAGACCTCCGGTTCGGCCGTGATTACTGCCCGCTGGCGCAATGTGGCGATCCTTTCCTGGCCGACTGGCGATGATCTTCTCGCGCCCTTCCTGCCGCCCGGTTTATCTTTGGATCGCTGGAACGGCAAGGCTTACGTCAGCCTGGTATGTCTGCTCATGGAAAACGTGAAGTTCGTGGGATTGCCGGCCCTGCCACGAAGATTCGCGGAGATCAACGTCAGGTTTTACGTGCGGCCTGCCGACCCAACGGACGACCGAATAGGCGTGGTGTTTCTGAAGCAAATAGTTTCAAATCGTTGCGTCGCCCTTGCTGGCCGCCGCCTGTTCCGGGAACCGATGCTCGCTGCCCCAGTCTCCCACTGCGCTGAGCCTGCACAGCAGCCCTCCGAATCGGCAACACGCCACGTGCGCTACCGCTGGAGAACCAACGGCCGCATCGAAGGGTTGCGCATCACCGGTGGCGCTGGAGCCTGCTGCCCGGATCCTGGCTCGTTGGAGGAATTCGTCACCGCCCGTTACTGGGGTTACAACCGCCAATCCGGTGCCGACCGTCGTGCGTATCGAATTTCCAGAGAACCTTGGCCATTGACTTCCGTCGTTGACCATGAGCTGGACTGCGACACCACGGCTCTCTGCGGCTGCGATTTGGGCAGCGCTCTGGCCGGCGCACCAGCGTCTGTCCTTTTGGCCCTGGGCTCGGATGCCCGCGTGCATTGGCCCGCAAAGTTGAGATAAACGATAGGCCGTTGTTAGAATGCGCTACTGTAAGCGGAACGCGCGCAGAACGGATTGATCAGGTAGGAACTGAGTGGTTGAAGCAGCGCCCCGAGCGGCCGTACATACCATCCCCGATTCACTGGACGCAATCGAAGAGTGCTACCGTCGTGGCTGGACCGACGGCCTGCCGGTCGTGCCCCCTACTGCCGATCGCGTCCAGGCGATGCTGGAAGCAGTCGGCCTGGAGCCGGACCACATACTGGGCGAGGTTCCGGTGCGACGCCGGACCCTGACCGCCGAGCAGGCCGCGGCCAACGCGGTGATGGCGGGCTGCCTGCCATCCTATTTCCCCGTTGTTCTGGCGACAATGCGGGTGCTGTTCGAACACGATCCCAACTGCATCCATGAAGTTTCGGCGGTCACCAATTCCACCGGATTGCTGGTAGCGGTCAATGGCCCAATCCGACGGCAGATCGATCTGAACTGTACCGACAACCTGTTCAGTCCCGGCCATCGCGCCAACTCCACCATCGGGCGAGCGTTGCGGTTGATTTTGATCAACGTGTTTGAACAGCGGCCCGGCGTTTTGGACCGCGGCTGCATGGGCAGCTTGACCAAGTTTGGCGTGGTCATCGGCGAAGATGAGGAGAACAGCCCATGGGAGCCGTTCCACGTTAGCCAGGGGTATTCTGCCGAACAATCCACAGTGACCGTCGCGACGATACAAGACCCGTCCATGCACAGCAACCGCTATGGCACCACCGCCGAGAGCCTGTTGGATTCCATCGCCGATGGCATGGCATCCCACGGGTTGGCCTCCTACTTCGGGCGGAACATAAAATGGGTTTGGGTGATCGGCTACTGGCACTCTGAGCTCCTCAGCCGCTTCGGCTGGACCCGCTCCGATATGCAACAATACCTGTACGAGCGCGCCTGGCGGTCCACCGGGGAATTGAAGAGGCTAGGCATGGTGCACGGCGAGGTCCAACCTGGAGATGACGAAAACCGGCGCATGTCCGTCGCCGGACCCGAAGACATTCTGATATTCAAGGCCGGTGGCGACAGCGGCATGTACAGCGAACTGATCATGAACTACTACGGCGTGCCCGCAGTCACCACGGTGATTTAGCTTAAGCGCACTGGATCCTTAAAGGAGTTTTCATGGCCTCCCAAGCAATTCCCACCGTGCAGTTAATCGACCCCACCGGATTCGATCCGGGAGAGGAATCAATGATCATGGCGGCCCGTCCCATCGACCTGCGTGGCGGCCGGCTGGGCCTATTGGACAATTCCAAGGCCAACGCGGATACGATCCTCTGGTCCATCGCCAACGCCCTGAACGAAGAGTTCGAGTTCGCAGACATCTTCTATGCGCGCAAACACAGCTCGTCGCTGCCGCCCCATCCCGAGGTCCTCGCCGACCTCCACCGCAATGCGGATTTCGTCATCGCCGGTGTCGGGGATTGAGGAGGATGCTCGTCGGGCAGTTTGCACGACGGAATTACGTTGGAACGCCAGGGCATTCCGGCGGCCACCATCATCACCACCGTGTTCGCCAACACCGCCCGCGCGTACACCCGCCTCATGGGCGTGCCGAATTTCCCGTATCTCATGTGCGACCACCCTATCGGCAGAGCCACCGGTGAGGAGCTGCAGTCGCGCGCCCGCCTGCTGACCCCGGCGGTGCGCCACCTGCTGATCAACGGAGAACTGGCGGAACCTCAATCCGCATGATCCTGTGGAACTGAACATGCCTGGTATTGGGGACATATTCCGCAGGATTACTCGGCGCTCGCGAGCGCCGGAGCCAGAGCCGGCGGAAACGTACCATGCCGGATCCGATTTGCCGCCGCCAGATCCCGCCGATTTGGCCCCTCCAGAACCGCTCGCCTGGGAGCCTGAAGATGGAGGACCTGCGCTGGCTTCTACCCCGGAATTGGACGACCTGCGGCTCACGCCGCCCGATCAACCCGTATCATCCCAAGCGGCGTTTGATGATCAACCGCCCCGTGAAACCCTGGTTTCTTCTCCACTCGAACCTCAGGTGAGTTTTGCGCCTGACGCGCGGGATGAAAGCAACGTCGGCGTACTTGACCCTCCTTTTGTTGATGTCGGGGACGACGTCCTGGTCGATGATCCTTTGGTGTTGACCTGTCCGTATTGCGGGGCGGAAGGACAAAGGGTCGGGTCTCGCTGCGCCAATGAAAGATGCAACCGGGTGATCGTGCGGCTCCCGCCCTGGGCGCAGCACCGGCGGCACAATTGGTTCACACGACGCATTTCGTGGCGCCGCGTTGTCACGGCCTGCATCGCAGCGCTCCTGATCGTGTTCGTTATTTGGGTCAATTACCCGTTTGCCCCCGATCCGGTGGTATTGTTCAAGAAGACCCAGACCCAGTTGACCATAGATGCCGGTCCCGGTTCGTGGACCGGCGTCGGCAGAGACCTCAGGCACAGCCGTCGGGTGGACATTGGCCCGCCACCGCCTTCAGGCCAGATCAGGTACTGGAACTTCGACGTTCCCGGCGACCCGTTGCTGTCCGAACCTGTCGCACAGGACACGCACGTTTACATCGGTTCGTCCGAAGGCATGTACGCGCTATCCCACGCGGACCTGTCCCTGATCGAAAAATGGGAAGGTGACACGCCCGGCCGCATAACGGCCGGCGCCGCGGTGATCGGCTTGTATCTATTCTTCGGGAGTACAGACCACACCGTCAGTTCCTGGAACGCATTTGACGGCCAGGTGCGCTGGAGCTTTCCCGCCGCTGACACGGTTGAAACCGCCCCCGTGGTTTCAGATGGCCTGGTGTACATCAGCTCAGGGGAGAGTTGGATCTATGCCCTGGATGCCCACACCGGCGCGTTGATCTGGAAAGAGCAGCTGGACAGCAACGCCAGTGACGCTGCTACCATTCACGACGGCAAGCTGTTCGTAGGCGACGAGAAAGGCATATTCTACATTTTGTCCGCCCGAACCGGCCAGGAATGGTTCCGTTTCCGAACCCCGCGCGCCATCAGCGGTTCGCCCGTGGTTTCTGAAGATGGGGAACGCGCGTATTTCAGCGCGGGAGGCCAGTTGTACGCCGTGGAAGCGACCCGCCGGGAGATACCAGGTCTTTATCAGTTCAAACAGTTGTGGGCTCAGCTTTGGCTCTGGCAGGTACCCGGAGTTCCACGCCCCAAGGGCCAGCAAGGAGGACTGTGGCGGTTCACGCCCGAAAACCCTCTTCAGGGAATCAAGAGCAGCCCCGCGCTGGTCGACGACGAAAACGGCGGCACGCTATACGCCGGGGGCCACGACAACAATATCTATGCTTTAGACGCCCTAACCGGTGATCTCCTCTGGACTTTCCGGACGGAGAATGACGTGTGGGCTTCTCCCCTGGTAATCAAGGACCACCTGATCGTTGGCGACGAGTCCGGCGTGTTGTATTCGTTGGACCGGTTGACCGGGCATGAGAACTGGAGCATGAACCTGGGCGCTCCCATCAAGATCCCGCCGATAGTGAGTAACGGGTTGCTGATCGTGCGTACCGCCGACGGAAACGTATACGGCATCGAGTAAGCTCTCCATCCCCTCGGTTGATGATGCAAAGTCCCCGGCCGCGCACGCGGCCGGGGACTTTTGTCACCTCGCCTGGAGTGATCTGTCAGTAGAGGTGGCACGAAACCCGGTGACCGGGCGATACTTCCTTCTCGATTGGCGCCTCTTCAGAGCACTGGGGCATTGCAAACGGGCAGCGCGGGTGGAAGCGACAGCCGCTGGGCGGGTTGATGGGTGACGGAACTTCGCCCTGCAGCACGATGTCTTCCCTAATCAGGTCCGGGTGCGAAGGCAGCGCGGCGGAGAAAAGCGCCTTGGTGTAAGGATGCAGCGCGTTGTTGTAAAGCTCCTCAGTCTCGGCGTATTCGACGATTTGCCCAAGGTACATAACCGCCGTCTGATGGGCCATGTAGCGCACCGTCGCCAGGTTGTGCGCGATGAGCAGGTAGCTGACGTTGTACTGTTCCTGCAGGTCCTTGAGAAGATTCATGACCTGCGCGCGAATGGACACGTCAAGCGCGGATACCGGCTCGTCCAGGACGATCAGCTTGGGGTACGACACCAGCGCGGAGGCGACCGCGATCCTCTGCCTCTGGCCTCCACTGAACTCGTGGGGATAGTTGTTGGCCTGCTGGGAGTGCAAACCGACCTGTGCCAGCACCTCGGCGACGCGGTCGTTTTTCTCCTGGGTGGTCACGTTGCGGTTGACCACCAACGGCTCGGAAACGATGTCGCGCACCCGCATCCGGGGGCTGAGCGAAGACCAGGGATCCTGGAAAACCGCCTGCACGGTGGTTCGGTATTCCTGGAGCTGGGAACCTCGGAAAGCGTTGATGTCCTCGCCCTCAAGCAAGATTTCCCCGTCGGTGGGCGTTTCCAGCCGCAGCAGAAGTTTGCTGGTGGTGGTTTTGCCGCAGCCCGATTCGCCCACCAGGCCCAGGGTTTCCCCTTGCTTGATGGTGAAGGAAATCCCGTCCACGGCCTGAACGTATCCAATGGTCTTCATCAAGATGAGACCTTTAGTGACCGGAAAATATTTCTTCAGGCCGGTGACCTCAAGAAGCGTATTGTCAGTAGCGACTGCCATCGTGGTCAGAACCTCCTCTGCGGAAATTACTGGTTGCAGTGATGCGCCTGGACTACCCGGACGTGCCGGTTGGCGCCACGAATTCGGCGATGGGCGTTCCTTCCCAGTCCGAATGCAGCGCCCAACAGTCCGCGTGATGCGCCTCTGCGAGTTGAACGGATGTGGGATACGTTTCCAGGCACCGGTCAGAGACGTAAGGGCATCGCGGAGCGAAGCGGCAGCCTTCCGGGAGGTTGGACAGCAACGGCGGTTGCCCTTCGATGGAGTACAGACGGTCAACGCGTTCTTCCAGCTTGGGCACGGAATTGATCAACGCCTGGGTGTACGGATGCGCCGGACGGCTGAAGATGTCGCGCACGTCACCCTGCTCGATGATCCGACCCGCGTACATAACCGCCACGCGGTCGCACATGCGGGCCACAACGCCAAAGTCGTGGGTAATGAAGATGATCGCCAGTCCGGTTTCTGCCTGGATCTCTTTCAGGAGCCGCAGGTATTGCAGCTGAATGGTCACGTCCAGCGCGGTCGTGGGCTCGTCGGCAATGATGATCCCGGGCTCGCACGACATGGCGATTGCGCCAACTACACGCTGCTTCATGCCGCCCGACATCTGGTGGGGATAGTCATCCAGCCGCCGCTCCGGCGCCGCCACGTTCACTTTACGCAATGCGTCCACCGCACGGCCCAGCATCGAGCTCTTGTTTTCCCGGTGAGCGATGCCCAGCGCTTCGCGCAGCTGGTTTCCAATGGTGAACACAGGATTGAGGGAGGTCTGCGGGTCCTGCAAAATCATCGAGATCTGCCGGCCGCGAACGTCGCGCATCTCGTCTTCGCTTTTCTGTAGGATGTCTTCACCATTGAGGACTATCTCGCCTTCCACGATGCGCCCGGCCGGCCTGGGAACCAAACGCAACAGCGACAACGCCGTCATTGTCTTGCCGCAACCCGATTCACCCACGATACCAAGCGTCTCTCCCTTCTTCAGATCGAAGGAGATCCCATCGACCGCCTTGACGGTGGCCGCCCGTGTGAAGATGTAGGTCTTGAGGTTGTTGACCTCGAGGATGGTATCCGTGGCAGTTTGTACAGCGGTCATGGCAGCATTCCCCTCTGCATTGGTTTGGTCGGCCTGTCGTCTGGTGTAGCTAAGGTGTGTTGGTCGTGCCGTGGAACACAACGTTCCTCAACGCTGAATTCAAAGAGGCAGTCGCCCCATTTCAATGTCGTTTGGTTCTTGGGTGCGGTCACATGCCGTACGCCGTGGCCCGATTGTACCAGCAACCACCAGCGGCGGCGAGATTATAGCGTGTTGCGCGCTCGGAGCGGCGATCCACGGGGAACCTAGACATTCCTAAGCTTGGGATCAAGCCGATCCCGCAGCCAGTCGCCCAAGAGGTTCATCGACAGCACTGTCATCACGATGGCCAAGCAGGGGAACATGAAGATCCAGTAGGAACTGGTGATGACCTCTCGCCCATCGGCTGCCATCAACCCCCACGCGGGGTTGGGCCGCGGTATGCCGGCTCCCAGGAAGCTTAACGTGGCCTCCAGGATGATCACGTGCCCCACCTCCAGCGTTGCCAGCACGATCACCGTGTTGAAAACGTTGGGGAAGATATGCTTCATCATGATTCGCAAATTGGAGGCGCCGGCCACCCGGGCCCGATCAATGAAGTCCCGCTCGCGGATCGCCAGCGCCTCTCCGCGGATCACCCGGGCATAGCGTGCCCACAGCAACAACGCAATCACGATGATCACCGTGCTGAACCCGGAACCTATAGCGACTACCAAAGTCAGCGCCAACAGGATCGACGGAAACGCCAGCTTGATGTCCACGATGCGCATCAAAATGGCGTCAAGTAATCCACCCCGGTATGCTGCAACCATTCCCAAGCCGGTGCCCAGTATGCCGCCCAACAAGATGGCGAGGCATGACACAGCCAGGGAAATGCGGGCGCCGTGCATCATGCGGCTGAGCACATCCCGGCCCTGCTTGTCGGTTCCAAAGGGGTACTCCCAACTGCCGCCTTCCTCGATGCGGACGACGGTCTCGCCCAGGTCTACTTCGCCGTTTCCGTTGGCGTCCACCAGGGTAGCTACGCCGTTGTCAAGGTTGCGACGGGCGTTGCTGATGCTGATTTCGTTGGGGTTTTTGTCGCGTACCCGCTGCACAACGACCTGGCTGGTTTCACGGTCCCGAGCCCAGCCAGGCGGCTCCAACGCCCGGTCGAGATCGCCTATCGTGCTGTCATGAGGCGACAGGACGTCGGCGAAGATCGCCGGGACGATGAGCAAAAATATCAGGACAAACAACGGGATGATCGGCAGTCGGCGGACTTCGCTCCATATCCGACCAACGGATAGACCGCGTGCCCCGGTGGCAACTCCGGTCGCCGCTCCGGCAGGTCCGCCCGACGGCGCGCTAGTTTGAACAGCCATCAGTTTTCTCCCCAAGCGTTACGCATCGTGATTGGATCGGCGTGGAACCGACGAAGCCGACTGGCTATTGGTTGTATCGGATCCGGGGGTCGACATAAGCGTAGGTGATGTCGGTGATGATGTTGATCCCGACGTACAGCAGGGCGAAAAGCATCACCACCGCCTGGACCACGATGTGGTCCTTGGAGTTGATGGCCTCGATGACCATCAGACCCAGACCGGGCCAGGCGAAAACAGTCTCGATGACCACCGACCCCGTGATAAGGATCGCGAAGATCAGGCTGAAGTACGTCAGCGGTCCGATCAACGCGTTGCGGAAGCAGTGTTTCCACACTATCTTCCACTCGGGGATGCCTTTAATCCGGGCCAGTTTCACGTATTCGGTGTCCAGCACGTCCAGCATCGAAGATCGGGTCAGACGCATAATCGCCGCCACGTTGTAATAGCCCAAAGCGAAGCCGGGCAGGATGATATGTTTGATGCCCCCTTTGCCCGACGTCGGCAGCCACCCCAGCTGGACGGCAAATATCCACATTAGAATCAGCCCCACGGCGAACGTCGGAGCGGACTGCCCTAATATGGCAAACATTTTGCCGCCGGCGTCAAACCACGAGTCTTTTTTCACCGCCGATAAGACCCCGATGGGAAAAGAGATGATCCCAGTGACGATCAGGGCAAATGCCGACAGTTGAATCGTGGCCGGCAATCGCTCTGCTATCAGCTCCAGCACCGGACGGTCCCAACGGAAGGACACTCCTAGGTCGCCGGTCAAAAGGCGTCGCATATACGTGAAGTATTGGACGTGAAGGGGCTTGTCGAGCCCCCAACTCTGGCGCAGCCGTTCGATCTGCTCCTTGCCAGCCTCGTCGTCCAGGATCGCTGCCAGCGGGTCTCCCGCAACGCGTGACAGCGCGAAGACGATGAGGCTGATGACGAACACCGCCAGCAGTCCCTGCAAAATCCTCAGCACGATGAATCGCTGCATGTTACTGACCTCACTTACATTCCCGGCGGCGGAACGGAACCTTTCGACCGGCTCAATTCTTCAGGGCGTCTTCAATCAAATGCCAATAGGCACTATTCACGGACGCCCTTCACGTATTCCAGGTAGATGAATGTCCCGTTATTGGGGCCAAGGAAAACATACTCGGCCACGATATCGGGGTCGATGGTGGCGCTGATGGGAAGTGTCCAACCTGGTATCACGCCGACCTGCTCGTAGATCTCGTCCGAGACCTTCTGCCACAAGTGGGTGGCGTCCGACTCATTCAACGCCCGGAGAGCTTGTTCCTTGTAGTTTTGGATGTCGTCGCTGGTGTACATGCGGAAGAAGCGTTCGGCGCTGTAGTAGAAGTGGACGCGGGTGTCGATGGGCGCGGCCGGACCGCGGTGAGGGTAGATGCAGCAGTCGGTGTTCAGGCCGCGATATTCGTTGCGCCAGTTGGAGAACTCGATGGGCTCAATCGTCGGGTCCAACCCGATCTGAGACCAGTACCCGGACATCGCCTCCAGCATGTCCGGGATCTCGGGAACTCCGCCCAGCGGGTAGGAAATCACCCGGAAGGAGAACCCATTGGGGAATCCGGCGTCGGCCAGCAACTGTTTCGCGGCCTCGGGATCATAGCCGTAATAGTCGTCCCACTTGTCTTCCCATGCCGGGTTGTATCCGGCCGGGAAGTCGGGCACGATGCCGCCGATCCAATGGTGTTCGCCGGCGCCTCCAAAGATGGCTTCGTTGATGGCGTCGCGGTCGATCGCCTTGTTCATGGCGATGCGAACCGTGCGCCCCGTTTCGCCCGGAATGCTCCACGGCAGTTCTTCGTCACGATGGTTCACTATGTCGTACTCTTCCACGTACCCGTCCGGTGTTTCACCCGTGGAATAGTACAAACCGCCAAAGATTGCCCAAGCCATGGTCGCCGTCACCGAGGAGTCGACCACTTCAAGGCCGTCATCGATGGCATCCTGTAGCAGCGCCCGGTTTACCGACCCGATGTGCGCTTCGCGCGCCTGCATGATTGCCAGGCGGGTGGCCGGTTCCCGAACGTCCTTGATCTCAATTTCGGCGAAATCCGGGTTCACCCGCCAGTGGTCGTAGTCAACCCGTTTCCATTGCCAGCCGACGCCCTCTTCAAAGCTGATGTATTCATAGGGGCCGGTTCGGGCGGATTTTTCCGCCACCAGGTCCCGGCTCGCCAGACAGTAACCCAGGTCAAGACCCGCTTCGTTGTTTCCGTAGTCTGCGGCGCCGTTGGGACAGGCTTGGTCCCACTGCGCCTTGCTGCTGATGGGCATGCCGCGGAAGCCGGAGAGCCAATAGACAAAGTCCACGGCGGGGCGCTTCTGCATCGCCATGTTTAGCTCGTAGTCGTTCACGATTTCCACAGCCGCGCCCGGATTGGACCGGAAATAGTCCGAATAGGAAGCGCGACAATCGGGATTGGTGTAGTAAGCAAGGGAATGCTGCACGTCCTGGGCGGTGAACTCGCCCCAATCGTCATGCCACGGGACGCCCTGGCGCAGCTTGAAGTTCCAGACCATTCCATCGTCTGATATGCTCCACTCCGTAGCCAGCGTGGGTTCGTATTCACCGTTGTAACGATTCGCGTCGATCATGAATTCCATGGACATCCGGTAATTCACCACGCCCGAACCGGTCACCTCGCAGTCCAGCATAGATTCCAGCGAAGGCGGGTCCAACACCACGATGAGCCGTTCCGTAACCAACTCACCTTCCTGTTGAGTTGGCTCCGCAGTTGGCCTGGGCGTAGCCCCCAACACGGACGCGCGCTGCGTCGGAGTGGGGAGCGCTCCAGCGGCAACCGGCGTATTGGTCGCTCGCACCACCGGCGTATTCGTGGGCGCCTCAACCTGCGGAGCGGCGGTAGCCGCCGGCGCCGCTGGAGCCGCCGGGGCGGCAGTTTCCTGGGCTCCGCCACATCCTACGAGGAATGTGGTGAGGGCCAGGGTAGCAATTAAAGCGATTGCCGGAAATTTCAGTCCCCGTCTGATTAGCATGTGCTCTCTCCAGGTTCGCATTCCGTTAGGACTTCTTGATGCGACCAGCGTGTCGCAGCAAGAGTCCTCATCATTCGGTAGCGTACGCAATATAGGTAAATTCGTTAATCCGAGTCAAACGCGATCCAATGCGCGTGTTGTACGAAAATCGTAATGTTCCAATGAAAAACATAAGTAATACGTACGATAATTGCGAAACAGACGGAGAAGTGCCGTTGACGATTACGGTATCTCAGCGGCTCAACATCATTCTTACAAATAAACAATATGGTGTACGGCGATATATCGTCATCAGCGATAACAAAATCAGCGTGTCGGTGTCGGTGAACACATTCGATTCCTCAGGGTGATACGCTGCTTGCCCCCTGACGCCACATCCTCGGCGCAGCGTCAGGGGGCAACGCTTCTTCCATCAATTGCCGTCAGGCGCTACTCACGCACGCCCTTGACGTATTCGAGGTAGATGAAGCTGCCCTGGTTCGGGCCCAGGAAGACGTACTCGGCCACCACGTCCGGGTCAATGGTTGCGCTGATTGGCATCGTCCAACCGGGGATAGTTCCCACTTCGTAGAAGATTTCGTCGGAAACCTTCTGCCAGTCGGCGGTAGCGTCAGCTTCGTTCAGAGCCCGCAGCGCCTTGTTCTTGTGCTCCTGAATGGCGTCGCTGGTGTACGCCCGGAAGAAGCGCTCGGCGCTGAAGTAGAAGTGGACGCGCGTGTCGATGGGAGCCGCCGGTCCGCGGAACGGGTAGACGCAGCAGTCGGTGTCCAGGCCGCGGTAGTGGTTGCGCCAGTTCGAGAACTCAATGGGATCCAGTTCCGGCTCAAGGCCAATTTCAGACCAGAACTTGGACATGGCTTCCATCTGGTCGGGCAATTCGGGGACGCCACCCAGTGGGAACACCGGCACGCGGAAGGAGAACCCTTCCGGATATCCGGCCTCGACCAGCAACTCGCGGGCCTTTTCCGGGTCGTACCCGTAGAGCTCGTCCCACTTGGCCTCCCAGTCAGGGTTGAATCCGCCGGGGAAATCGGGGACCAGGGTGGCAACCCATTGCCGTCCCCCCACGCCACTGTAGATGGCCTGGTTGATCTGGTCACGGTCAATGGCCTTGTTCATCGCCATGCGGACCAGCTTGCCGGATTCGGTGGGCTCGTTCCAGGGCATCATTTCGTCCCGGGCAGCCACAATGTCATAACTTGTCTGGATCTCAGCCTGCTCTTCTGCGGACACGTCGGTGGGCACGCCGGCCGCTCCGGTGGCAAAGTACATCCCGCCGAACAGGGCAAAAGCCGTAACCGACCGGACTGAACTGTCCACCACCTCCAGGCCGTCATCGACGGCATCCTGGATCAGGGCCCGGTTGATGGTCGCGATGTGGGCTTCGCGAGCCTGCATAATGGCCAGGCGAGTGGCGGACTCGCGCACGTCCTTGATCTCGATCTCGGCGAAATCGGGGTTAACGCGCCAGTGGTCGTAGTCCACGCGCTTCCATTCCCAGCCCACGCCTTCTTCAAAGCTCACGTATTCGTACGGACCGGTGCGGGCTGACTTTTCCGCGACCGCATCCCGGCTTTGAATGCAGTAGTTCAGGGGCAGGCCGGCCTCGTTGTTACCGTAATCGGCCTCACCGTTCGGACAATTTTGGTCCCACTGGGCCTTGCTGCTGTGCGGGATACCGCGGTATCCCGAATACCAGTAGATGAAGTCCACCGCCGGGCGCCGCTTCATGTGGATGTTGACTTCGTAGTCATTGACGATCTCCACGTCTCCGCCCGGGTCACTGCGGAAGTAGTCCGAGTAAGAGGCGCGGCAGTCCGGGTTGGTGTAGTACCCCATGGAGTGCACCACGTCCTTGGCGGTGAACTCGCCCCAGTCGTCATGCCAGCGCACTCCCTGTCGAAGCTTGAAGTTCCAGGTCCGCCCGTCGGGACTGATGCCCCACTCCGTCGCCAGCATGGGCTCGTATGACCCGTCGAAGCGGCTGGCGTCCACCATCCACTCCGCGGACATCCGGTAGTTGAGCACGCCGGAGCCGGTAACTTCACAGTCCAGCATCGACTCCAGGGACGGCGGGTCGGCGACCAGGATCAGCCGGTCGGTTACCAACTCGCCTTCCAGTTGCGGAGCCAGGGTTGGCCGGGGCGTAGCTTGCAAGACGGAAGCGCGCTGCGTCGGGGTGGGCAGGGCCCCGCTTGCTGCCGGCGTATTGGTCGCTCGCACCACCGGCGTATTGGTGGGCGCGGCAACCTGCGGAGCGGCGGTAGCCGCTGGCGCTGCTGGAGCCGCCGGAGCGGCCGTTTCCTGGGCTCCGCCACACGCCACAAGGAACGTGGTGAGCGCCAGGATCGTCATCAGTGCGATTGCCGGAAGTTTCAGGTGCCGTCTGATTGACATGGTCTTCCTCCAGATTCGCGTTCAAACCGTAACTCTTGACACAACCCACGCGCGGCAGCGCCTACCCGGATCAGCCAAAAGCATAGGCACTATAGGGAATTTCAATCAGCCCAGTCAATCGTATTTTTCCCAATATTTAGCACGATAATCGGCGTATGACAGCCATTATGTGACAGTATTCGTCTTATTCTATCGAAAAACAGCCGTTATGAACGTTGCCAGTTACGACAATATAATATATTCTCATCGATATTACGAATACGCGATATTTATTCTTTCAATGTATCACTAAAGGCGATAATAATAATGACGCGGCGGCTGCCCACCGCTCAATAGGTGGATCAACCGCCGCGGCAACCGATGAGCTTGCCGAGGGTGATGCAGCGCTACATCACTGCCTCCGCGATCCGGTCGATTTCATCCAGCGCACTGGCGTCGGTCGTGTCGCCCAGCCTGATGATCACCCGGTTGGCGCCGGCATCTTCGAACCGGGAGAGCGTGTCGCGATCCGGCGCTTGACCGAATACGGTGATGTCGATTCCCGATGGATCCCTGCCCGAGGCCTCGGCCAACTCGTCGATAGCGGCCTTGCCGGCGGCGATCTGGTCAGGGCTGGCCGCAGTGGGCATCCAGCCGTCACCCCATCGAGCGACCCGGCGGAAGACGTTGCGCGCGTTCCCACCCAAAAGCACCGGAGGTCCACCCTCCTGCGCCGGCTTGGGATTGCACTGAACCGGCGGGAAATCGTAGTACTGGCCATGGTATTCGGCGGCATCCTGCGTCCACAGCGCGCGCATGACCTCGATGGCCTCCCGGGCTTGCGTCCACCGATGATCGAAATCGCCGCCCATGATCTCCGTTTCCTCTCGCAACCATCCCGTGCCGATCCCCAGGATGAATCGCCCGCCGGAAAAGCGGTCCAGGGTCGATATGGCGCCGGCGAGAACCAGCGGGTTACGCTCCGGGATGAGCGTGATGCCCGTACCCAATTTGATCCGGCTCGTTACCGCCGACGCTCGGGCGAGTCCAATGTAAGGATCACCCATGTCCGCCATGTACGGCGGGATGGAGCCGTCCGGCGAACCAGGATATTTCGATGCCGGATTGACCGGCATCACCGGATGCTCGGGCAACCAAATGGACTCAAACCCGGCGTTTTCAGCCCGCGCGGCAATGTCCGCCACGTCGATCGAGTTGGTCGAGATTGACATATTCAAACCAATGTCCATCGTTGCCTCCTGGGTCAGTGCTGAATGCCGTGTTCGGCCCGGATGATAGCATTGCTCCAAGCACGCGTCCATGCGGCGATATAGCCGCCCAATGATATACTTGATACTGGATTTCTCCTTTCATCAGCAATTGCACGTTCATAATCGGGAACCCTGACATGCCCTTGTACGTAATGCTCGCCAGCTTCACCGGTCGCGGCCGGCGAATGGGCCAAGACAACCCCAATCTGCTGAGCGATGCCGCGAATGATGCAGAGACCCCAACCAGCAAGGTACTGACGCAATACGCAGTGTTGGGACGCTACGATTTCGTCATCATCACCGAAGCCCAGGACAACCAGTCCGCCGCCAGGTTATCCCTGGATTTGGGCGTGCGCGCCGGTTTAAATATCGAAACGCTTCCGGCGCTGCCCATCGGCGTCCTGTCCGATGAGGAACACATCAGCATCCTGCGGGACGTGGCGGTTGCCCTCAACGTCCCCGGCGGTCCGGACGAAGCCGGCGAGGAAACGGACGATTCCTGGCGGTTGCCCGACGACCCGGACTGAACGGCTGCGAATCCGAAGGCGGTAACTGGTATGGCCGATGCGCGCCCACCCACCGTAATGACCATCGCCGGCTCTGACTCGGGTGGCGGGGCCGGCATACAGGCAGACCTGAAGACCTTTTCCGCGCTGGGCGTCTTTGGCACGTCCACCCTCACGGCGATTACCGCCCAAAACACGGTGGGCGTCACGGCGGTGCACGAGATCCCCACCGAGGTCATCTCCGCGCAAATTGACGCGGTGGTTACAGACATCGGCGCGGACGCGGTCAAGACCGGCATGTTGTCGTCCAGCGAGATCGTGGAAACGGTCGCCGATGCCATCCGACGACACGAGATTTCCAACCTGGTGGTTGACCCTGTGATGGTTGCCAAAAGTGGAGATCGTCTCCTGCGCGAGGAAGCAATCCAGTCCATCTGCAATTCGCTGATACCGCTGGCGGCGGTGGTTACGCCCAATATCCCGGAAGCAGAAGATTTGACGGGCCGCAGCATCCGGTCCGATGACGATGTCCGACAGGCCGCGATGCGGATCGTGTCCATGGGGGCTCGTTCGGTGGTGGTCAAAGGCGGGCACCGGGACGGGCCGCCCACCGACGTTCTGTACGACGGCAACGGATTCCAGGAGTTCACCACCGAGCGCATCCCTTCCACCAACACCCACGGCACCGGCTGCACCTTCGCCTCTGCCGTCGCCGCCGGGCTCGCACACGGCTTGGACGTGCCCGCGGCGGTAGCCCAGGCTAAAGATTACGTTACTGCCGCCATTCGCGCCTCCTACCCAATTGGGCAGGGTCACGGCCCCTTGCACCACTTCCACGCGTATTGGTGAAAGCAGCCCTGCGCTATAATCGGGTTTCAGTCAGGTTTTTGGGTTTTCGACCAGCGCGCGGGACTCCCTGCGCGGAACGATGAGGTATTGCAGCCATGCCTGCTTTTGACGTGGTTTCCAGCCGGGTCAGCTTCCCGGAACTCGATGCCGAGATCCTCGATTACTGGAAGGAGCGCGACGTGTTCCGCCGGTCCATTGACGACCGGCCGGACGCTCCCCTCTTTATGATGTACGAGGGCCCGCCCACCGCCAACGGCAGCCCCGGCATCCACCACGTGCTGGCCCGCGTGTTCAAGGACGTGATCTCCCGCTACCGCACCATGAAAGGGTGCCGGGTCATCCGCAAAGGCGGCTGGGATACCCACGGCCTGCCGGTAGAGCTCCAGATTGAGCAGGAGCTCGGCATCTCTTCCAAGCGGGAGATCGAGGAGTTCGGCATCGCCGAGTTCAACCGCCGCTGCCGTGAGAGCGTTTTCCGGTTCGTTAAAGAGTGGGAAGTCATGACCGACCGCATCGGCTACTGGGTCGATATGGACCATCCCTACGTCACCCTGGAAAACGACTACATCGAAACCGGATGGTGGATCCTCAAGCAGCTGTGGGATCGGGGCCTGCTCTACCAGGACCGACGCGGCGCTCCCCATTGCCCCCGCTGCGTCTCCAGTCTGTCCTCCCACGAAGTCGCGCTGGGATACCGTGAAAACACTCCGGACCCTTCAACGTTTGTCACCTTCGAGGCAACGGAGTGGCTGGATGGCGCCGCGCCCGACGTCCCCTCGTACTTCTTAGCGTGGACGACGACGCCGTGGACGCTGCCAGGCAACACCGCTCTGGCAGTCAGCGCCGATGCCGATTACTCCATCGTAGAAACCGCCAACGCCGCCGGCGAAACGATCCGGCTGGCTCTGGCCACCGCGCTGCTGGGCGTGTTGCACGACGATTACACCGTCACCCGGGAGGTGAAAGGAAGCGACCTGATCGGTCTGTCCTACCAACCGCTCTACGATGCCTCCGAATTCGGCACGCCGATTCGCCAGTTCCTGGCAAACGCAGACGGTCAAATTTCGCTGGAAGACGTTGATTCCTACTCTACGAAAGTTGTTTCGGCAGACTTCGTGAGCATGGATGACGGCAGCGGCATTGTGCACATCGCGCCGGCTTTCGGCGACGAGGACCTGGGCCTGGGTCGGGAGCGCCGGCTGGCCTTCGTGCAACCCGTCGACTTGCAGGGCGTTATCACCGGCAGCTACTCCTTCGCCGGCAAGTTCGTGAAGGATGCCGATCCGGAGATCCTCGCCGACCTGGAATCCCGCGGCCTGCTGTACCACCAGGGCGTCTACCGCCATACTTACCCGTTCTGCTGGCGCTGCGACACCCCACTCCTCTACTACGCCAAGACGTCCTGGTACATCCGGACCACCGCGGTCAAGGACCAGTTGGTGGGCAACAATTCCCGGATCAACTGGTACCCGGAGCACATCCGCGAGGGCCGGTTCGGGGAGTGGCTGCGCAACAACGTGGACTGGGCGATCTCCCGTGAACGCTACTGGGGCACCCCGATTCCCATCTGGCACTGCGACGAGTGTGGCGTGATGGATTGCGTCGGCGGTGTGAAGGAGCTGTCGCAGCGATGCGGCCGGGACCTGGATGATCTCGACCTTCATCGCCCTTACGTGGATGAAGTCGCCTGGCCTTGCTCGACCGATGACTGTCACGGGATGTTCCGGCGGATCCCCGAGGTGATGGACTGCTGGTTTGACTCGGGCATGATGCCGCTGGCCCAGTGGCACTACCCCTTCGAGAACCGCGATATCGAGACCGACGGGCGACTGCCCGCCGATTACATCTGCGAAGCCGTCGACCAGACCCGGGGCTGGTTCTACAGCCTCCATGCCCTGTCCACCCTGCTCAAGGACGACGTGGCTTACCGCAACGTCATCTGCCTGGGCCTGATCCTGGACGGGCGCGGCCGCAAGATGAGCAAGCGGCTGGGCAACATCGTCGAGCCCGACAGCATCCTCGACACCCACGGCGCGGACGCTCTGCGGTGGTACCTGTTCACCGCGTCGCATCCGGGGGAACCCCGGCGCTTCTCCGACCGCCTGGTGCAGCAGACCCTCCGCCAGGTGCTGCTGACCCTGTGGAACGTCTATTCGTTCTTCACCAACTACGCGAACATCGACGAGTTTGAGCCGTCGCAGATTCCCGAGGGATGGCGTCCTGAAGCCGAGCTTGACCGCTGGATCCTGGCGGAACTCAACCAGCTGGTCCAGGTCGTGGACGATCAGCTCGACAATTACAACCCCACCGACGCCGGACGCCGCATCGCTGAGTTCATCGACGTGCTCTCCAACTGGTACGTCCGCCGTTCGCGCCGCCGCTTCTGGCGGTCAGAAAACGACGCGGACAAGATCGGCGCCTACGCTACCCTGTACAAATGCCTGACCACCGTTGCCCGGCTCATGGCGCCGCTGGCCCCGTTCGTGTCCGAGCAGATGTACCGCAACCTGGAGCTGCGCTACCAACCTGATGCGCCCGATAGCGTGCATCTGTCCGCCTACCCGGTGGCTGACACTTCGCTTATCGACCGCCCCATCATGGACGCGACCCGCCTGGCCATCCGCGTGTCCAGCATGGGCCGCGCGGCCCGCAGTAAGGCTGGCCTCAAGGTACGCCAGCCGCTGGCCGAAGTCGTGGTTAAAACGCGCACGGACGAGGAACTGCGATATCTGGGGCAAGTTCGCCCCCAGATCCTTGAAGAACTGAACATCAAGGAGTTGCGAGCCGCTGACGGCGCCGGCGACATCTACATTCAGGCCCGGGAGTTGGCCGACGATGATGGCGACACGGTGGTATCGGTATCCGGCTTTTCGGCGGCGCTGGACTCCGGCTACATGGTTGCCGTTGACGCGCGCATCACGCCCGAACTGGCCGACGAAGGCTTGGCCCGCGAGCTGGCCCACCGCATCCAGAACCTGCGCAAGAGCGCCCGGTTCGAAATCACTGATCGCATCGTCACCTACTACGACGGGCCGGAAGGCGTGGCCCGCGTGATGGCCACCCACGGCGACTATATCAAGCAGGAAACCCTGAGCGACGATCTGCTTGACTCGGTTCCGGAAGACGCCGCGAAATCGGAGACTGCCCAGATTGAGGGCATGGAAGTCACACTGGGGGTGCGCCGCACCAACGGCGCCTGACCGGTCATGCCGGAACTCCCGGAGGTCGAAAACACTCGCCAGTACCTGATCCGCAGCGGCCTGGTTGGTCGTCGGTTATCGGCGCCTGATATCACCTGGAGCAAAACGGTTCGCGAGCCTTCCGTAGGCGAGTTCATTGAAGGCGTCGCCGGGCGGCGCGTCACCGATCTGCGGCGACGGGGCAAATACCTGATCGCCGCTCTGGACGGCGATCAGTTTCTGGTCC
>DAOUHZ010000145.1:0-12446 GCA_034428455.1 Dehalococcoidia bacterium | reverse complement strand
CCCACGTCGATCCCAACCATGGCTCGGCTCATCTGTCGCCCCCTTCTGAAGCTGTGCGATAATGCCAGCGCCGCGGCTCTCCACACTTGCAATGCGGGTCTCGTTCCCGTCTATCCGTTCGGAGCGGCCGGGCGCCTTCTGGGAAGGGTGTCCTACTGCGAGACGGTGCCGCCAGGCCCAGGGTCCAGCTCACCCAATGACAGACGACGCGCCCCTCCCTCTATCCCGCAAATTGGCCTATCTACGGGACATTTGCAACATACAAATGACCGGCTGAATATAAGGGGAACATTCTCATGCGTACCAACACCACTAAAGCCAAACTGAACGACGGTCAGGTCGTTTTCGGGGCAATCATCACTCGCTACGCACCCGATATGGTCGAGATATTCGGGGCCCTGGGCTACGACTTTGTGATGATCGACTGCGAGCACGGGCCGGCCAACCTGGACCAGGTGGAGCACATGGTCCGCGCCGCCGAGTCCTTCGGCATCACGCCCATCGCGCGGATACCGGACCACTCCGACCAGACAATTCTGCGGTTCCTGGATCGGGGGTTGCAAGGGATCATCGTGCCCCACGTGAACACCGGCGAGCAGGCCGCGGCCATCGCCCGCGCGGCCCGGTATTATCCCGAGGGTTATCGCGGTATGGGCGGCGGCCGGGCGCAAGACTATGGGATCGGCGTGACCCGGGACGAAGCCACGGCGTGGGTCAATTCCCAAGTGCTGGTGATTCCCATGGTCGAGGACGTCGAGGCCGTGGGCAACCTGGACGACATCCTGGCGGTTTCCGGGGCGGACGTGCTGCACGTCGCCGCGTCGGACCTGGGGCAGAGCATGGGCAATCCGGGTGTCGCCGAGGTGCGGAGGGTGATGAGCGAAGTTGTCCCTCGCGTCCGGGCCGGCGGGAAGAACGTCGGCGTGGGCGGCAACAATCCGGCCGATACCGCCGGCGTCGCCGAGTTCATCAAGCTGGGGGCGAATTTCGTGACCGTGTCCGGTTGGGGATTACTCCGCATCGGCGCCGAGGACTTCCTGAAAAACGTGAACGCCGCCCTGTAACGGGGCGGCGCATTGATCGGGTGGCGGCGAACCCCGGACGGGGGCAGCGCTTAACTCGGGGCCTCCTAGTTTGGACGGACGAACACCGGATCGCCGTCGAGGTCTGGATGGCGGTGGCTGGCCAAGGCGGTAATGATGCGGTCCTCGCTGGCCCGGATCTCCCGCAGCAGCCGCTCTTCCATGGCCCGCATGTCCTGGCGCAACTGGGCGTTGTTTTCCTGCATTTCCTGGCGCAACTGGATGCTGCTTTCCTGCATTTCCTGGCGCAACTGGGCGTTGTTTTCCTGCATCTCCTGGCGCAGCTGGGTGCTGCTTTCCTGCATTTCCTGGCGCAACTGGGTATTGTTTTCCTGCATCTCCTGGCGCAGCGTCTGCATTTCCTGGCGCAGTGTCTGCGTTTCGCTGCGCAACTCTTCCCGCGTCGGATGCTGGCCGCTCCGCCGCACCTGGGCAACGTGGCCGCTGATTATGGCGATCAGGATGATTACCCCGATGCCAATCAGGGTAATCATTTCGTTGCTCAGCGTGATCCCATTCATCATGTCGCCTTGAACCCGGTTTGCTTGTTGCGCTGCGCACTACCAGATCATCGTGCCGCCGGTCATCAGCCGCGTCGGTCCGGCAAGGCACGAACCCGTTCACACTCACCAATAGGCTCTTTGCTTACCCTTGTCAATAGCGAACCCCGGGCGGGTCCGGGGTTCTTTTCTACAGGCGTGAGCTAGTAGAGGTGGCAGGACACCACGTGCCCGGGCTCCAGTTCCGTAACCTGCGGAATGTCTCTCGAGCACTGATCCATGACGAAAGGACACCGGGGATGGAACCGACAGCCCTCGGGCGGGTTGAGCGGAGACGGCACCTCGCCGGTGAGGATCATCTCCTCCTGCTCGATGTCCGGGTGGGATGGCAGCGCGGCGTTCATCAGCGCCTTGGTGTAGGGATGCGAGGCGTTGTCGAACAGTTCCTTGGTGGGACCGTACTCAACGATCTGGCCCAGGTACATCACGGCGACCCAGTCGCACATGTATCGCACGGTGGCCAGGTGGTGGGCAATGAGCAGGTAGCTGACGTTGTACTCGCTCTGCAGGTCCATCAGCAGGTTCATGATCTGGGCGCGAATTGAGACGTCCAGCGCGGAGACCGGCTCGTCCAACACGATCACTCGCGGCTCTACGGACAGCGCCCGGGCGATGGCCAAACGCTGCCTCTGCCCGCCGCTGAACTCGTGCGGGTATAGGTTGGCGTGGTAGCTGCTCAGACCGACGTCGTTGAGGAGCTTGGCGACCCGGTCCTGCATTTCGCGGCGGCTCAAGTCGAGGTTGATGACCATGGGCTCGGCAATCAGGTCGCGAACGCGCATCCGCGGGTTGAGGGAGCTCCAGGGGTCCTGGAACACAGCCTGGACCGAACTGCGATAGGCGCGGCGCTGCTCGGCGTTGGCTCGGCTGATTTCCTGGCCCTGGTAACGAATGTTGCCTTCGGTGGGTTCTTCCAGTTGGAGGAGCATCTTGGCAGTGGTGCTCTTGCCGCACCCGGACTCGCCCACGATGCCCAGCGTTTCGCCGGCCCGGATCTGGAAGGAAACGCCGTCGACGGCCTTGATCCAGCCGGTCACTTTGGACACCAGGAGTCCCTTGGTCACCGGGAAGTGTTTCTTGAGACCCGAGGCCTCGAGGAGCACCTCGCTCGTGGTTTGGGTCACCGGGTTTGCTTCCAGGGTAGTCATTCCAGCCTCCAGCAGGCGGCGTAGTGGCTATCGGTCACGTCAAATTGCGACGGATAGGTTTCCAGGCATTTGTCCATGACGTATTGGCAGCGGGGCGCGAAGGGGCAGCCCGGCGGCAAGTCGTGGAGCGTCGGCGGCTGCCCCTCGATGGAGTACAGGCGATCAACGTCTTCCTCCAGCTTAGGGACAGAGGACAGGAGAGCCTCGGTGTAGGGATGCGACGGGTGGTTGAAAATGTCCCGCACGTCGCCCATCTCGACGATCCTGCCGGCGTACATCACGGCCACCCGGTCGCACATCTTGGCCACGATGCCGAAGTCGTGGGTGATGAAAATGAGACCGATGTTGGAGGCTTCCTGCAACTCCTTGAGGAGCTTGAGGTACTGGGCCTGGATGGTGACGTCCAGCGAGGTGGTCGGCTCGTCGGCGATCAGAACGATGGGTTCGCAGGAAATGCCAATAGCTCCGACCACACGCTGCCGCATTCCCCCGCTCATCTGATGAGGATAGTCCCGCACCCGGGTCTCGGCGGCGGGGATGTTCACCTTGCGGAGCACGTCCAGGACCTGCTGCACCACGGTGCGCTTGGGGATGTCCTGGTGAATCTTGATGGCCTCGCCCACCTGGTTTCCGATGGAGAACACCGGGTTCAGGGAGGTCATGGGATCCTGGATGATCAGCGCGATCTGGCTGCCCCGGATCTCGCTCATCTCTTTGTCGGACAGTTGCACCAGGTCCTGCCCTTCCAGGAGGATCTGACCGTCCACGATGCGACCCGGGGGTTCCGGGATGAGCCGCATCAACGACAACATGGTCACCGACTTGCCGGAACCCGATTCGCCGACGATGCCCAGCGTCTCGCCGCGCCGCAGGTCGAAGCTGACGCCGTCGACCGCCCTCACGGTACCCCAGCGGGTCTCGAAATAGGTTTTCAGTCCGTCAACTTTCAGCACCACAGGGGAGGTGTTTTCGGTTGTGCTAGTAGTCATGATTCAGCCTGCTTTTGGTTGGGCAATGGTCGTGGGCGGCCAGGATCAGTTCAACTGGCGGAGCCTGGGGTCGAGCCGGTCGCGAAGCCAGTCGCCGAACAGGTTCATTGACAGCACGACGAGCATGATGGCCAGGCCGGGCATGGTGGAGATCCACCAGGCCACCGCCAGCCGGTCACGGCCGTCGGAAACCATCGAACCCCAGGCCGGCGTGGGCGGTGGAACTCCGGCGCCGAGGAAGCTCAGGGTGGACTCCAGCAGGATTACGATACCGACCTCCAGGGTAGCCAACACGATGAGAGTGTTGATGACGCCAGGGAAGATGTGGATGAAGAGAATGCGGGGGGTCGACGCTCCCGCCACCTTGGCCAGGGCGACGAAGTCCATGGTTTTCAGCTGGAGCACCTCGCCGCGCACGTTGCGGGCAAAACGCGGCCACACGGCGATGGCCAGGATCGCGACGATGATAAGGAAGGACTGCCCCAGTGCCAGCACCAATACCAGGGCCAGCAATATGGTTGGTATCGCCAGCTTGATGTCCACGATTCGCATCAAGAACTCATCGAGCCAGCCCCCATACCACCCGGCGATGAGGCCACTGGCCACGCCGATGACCATGCCCACACCCAGGGTGACACCCGCCACCGCAAGCGAGATGCGGGCGCCGAAGATGACCCGGCTCAGCATGTCGCGGCCCAGGTGATCGGTACCCAACAGGAACTCGGAGCTTCCTCCTTCTTCCCATGCTGGCGGCAGGTTGCGGTCTCTCAGACCGCCCCGTTCGGGGTCGTGTGGTGCGATGAGCGGCGCAAAAACGCCAGTGATCACGAACAACACGAGGAAGAACATGGGGATCAAGGGCCACCGGCGCAGCTGCCAGAGTTTCCTGGCAATGCGGGCGGGCGCCGGAGCCGGCTGTACGACCAGAGTTGCGTCTGCTGCCACGATGTCCTCCTCTAGGCGTACCGGATCCTGGGATCGATGTATGCGTACATGATGTCAACCAGCAGGGCCGCGGTCACGTACATCAACGTGAACACGATCACCACGGCCTGAAGCAGCGGGTAGTCGTTGCCGGCCAGGGCCTGGATGGCCAACTGTCCCAATCCCGGCCACGCGAACACGGTTTCGACGACCAGCGAACCCGTGACCAGGCTGCCCAGGGTTATGCCGGCGAAAGTCAGCACGGGAATGAGCGCGTTGCGCAATGAGTGCTTCCAGATCACGATGTTGTTGGAGACGCCCTTGGCGCGCGCCAATTTCACGTATTCTGAGTCCAGCACGTTGAGCATGGCCGAGCGCAGCAGGCGCAGGTTGGCGGCGGCATAAAACCATCCCAGCGTCACCGCCGGCAAGACAATGCTGGCGATCTCCTGCCGGCCGTACGGCGGCACCAAACTGTCCCCAAACCAATCATTCCAGCGTACCGAAAACAGGAACACCAGCATAAGGCCCAACCAAAACACCGGAGCGGACTGTCCCACAAGGGCGACCACTTTCCCCGCCATGTCGAGAAAACTTCCGCGTTTCACAGCCGATAAGATACCCAGGGGCACGCCGACGACTACCGAGAATATGAAAGCGGCCAGCCCAAGCTGCAAAGTCGCCGGGATGCGCTCGATGATGACCTCCATGGACGGGCGGCCTTCTTTGATGGATTCGCCGAAATCACCCTTGAGCGCGCTGCCCAGGAAAATTCCGTACTGTTGATAATAGGGTTTGTCCAACCCGAGAGTTGCCGTGAGCCGGTCCCAGTCTTCCTGGGTGGAATAGTCATCCAAGTACACGTGCCTGGGATCGCCGGCCGCCCGGCTCATCACAAAGATGATCAACGAGACCGCCAGCAGGGTCACCAGGGCCAGCAGAATGCGCCGCACCAGGTATCGCTGCATGTTTCACTACCTCACAAACTGTTTCCCGGCGCGTTGCGGGTGGTCAGTGATCTTTGACGAACTTTCGCCGAGAGTCGTTGGGAGCAGACCAGGGGGTCGTCGGGTCGAATCATGACGAGCTGCCGGCAGCCCGAGCTTCGTCATTGCCGGATCCGCTGCCGTTGGAAGGTCCCAGAGTCCCGCCGCCGCGCGGCTGACGCGCGGCGCGAGCGAACCTTCCGAACATGCCTTCGTAGCCGATGTTGAAGAGCACCGTGATGATGTTCGGAATCAGCGCCGCTCCCAGGGCAATGTAGGTTCGCGGCTTGAAAAGGTAGGGGCAAACACCCACGCATCTTTCGTCCTCGATGGCGGTTATGTAGCCGCCGATTTGGAAACCCGCCCAGGCTCCCCCAAAGCTTACGGCGGACAGAGCAAGCCCCGCGCCCAGCAGAACAGGCCAGGCCGGTATTGAGTCAACCCTGAGGCAGGTTAGACCCGCCCCAATTCCGGCGCCTACGCCGGCCCCCACCATGAGCATAATGAGAATTTTGGGCAGGGCCGCCACTCCGAAGAACACTGCCAACGCAGAGGCTACAGCCATCCCGAGGGCCGCCAGGACTCCAGCCAGGGGAAATCCCAAGAGGGTTCTCCAGGCTACTGATATCCAAGGTTTCTGCGGCCCCATTGTGGAGTTACCTGCCCAAATGCCAACCCGTCGGACTAGCCTCGGGGTTGGATGTATTCGTAGCCGTTGATGTTGCGGAGGTCACGATAGCGCACGCCCTCGATCCAGGGTTGGATGTTGGGACCCACCGGCCACAGGCTATCGAAATTATACAGCCCCACGCCGGTAATGGCATTCTCGAACATGAACGTGGCGATCTCGATGGCAAGCTCGCGCCGCGCCACCGAATCCACCTCGGCCATGTGCTGGGCAACCTTCTCATCCAGCCACGGGTGCTCGACGCCGCGATTCCAGACGGCCTGGTGGTGCAACTTCGACAGCATTCCGGAGAAGCCCTGGCCGGGCTCCAGGCGGATGCCGCCGGCGTGACAGGTGGAACCCTGGTAGGTGCGGCCGATCAGGCTGGGCCGCAGGGTAGTGTAAGGCAGATTCTGGAACTTGACGTCCACTCCGATGTCACCCCACATGGAGGCGATGGCCTCACAGGCCTCCACTTCCACCGGCGCACCACGCAGCGACGGGGTCAGCGTGATGCTGAAGCCATCAGGGTAACCGGCCTCCGTGATCAACTGCTGGGCCCGCTCCGGGTCGTACTCCCACCGCAGTTCCGGCGGCAGCCAGCTTTCTTCGTACTGGCCGAAGTCCCAGAGGACGGCGGGGGACCCGTAGCCGTGCAGCAGCGTATCAACGATGCCCTGCCGGTCAATGGCGATGGAGAGAGCGGTGCGAACCTTGGCCGCGTTCTTCCACTCGTCGGAATTGATGTCAGGGTCAGCCGATACCCAGGGCAGGTCCGGATCGTAACCGGGCTGCTGGTCTTCGGTGCCGATACCCACGTAGTACTGGCCGTAGAAGGTCAGCGCCGCTTCGCCGCCACCGGGAACGCGCATGATCTCAGCGCCGTCGACGCTCTCAACCTGGGAGAGGGAGTCGAAGGCCAGCAGGGTGGTATCGAGGTTTCCGGTCTTGAAACCGGCCACACGGGATGATTCTTCGGGAATTTCCTGGAAGATCAACTCGGCGAAGTGGGGCGTCTTCCGCCAGTGGTTTTCCACGGCTTCCATGCGCCAGAACTCGCCGGTGCGGTAGTCCACCAGATCCCAGGAGCCGGTGGCGGCGATCTGGTCGTTGGCTTCTTCCACACCAAGTTCTTCGGTTTGCTTCTTACTGACGATCCAGGTTCCGCCGCCGCCGGCGCTGGTCAGAATTTCGTTGACCGGAACCTCAGACCAGGGAGCGCCGGTATTGACCTCGACGGTGTAGTCGTCGACGGCTGTGGCGTGGCCCTCCGGGTTCTCCCAGATGCCGCGCATGTTGGACGCCCGGGGGTGCTTCGAGCCCTCGGCCCCGAATTGCCGCATCGCCCAGATGACGTCTTCAGCGGTCATCTCGCCGTAGCCCTTATGGAACTGGACGCCCTCGTTGAGATTGAAAGTCCAGGTCGAGCCGTCCTCCGACACTGACCAATCCCTGGCCAACATGCCTACTGGCTTCAATTCGCTGGACACGGTCAGCAGCGACTCGCCGATGGGAGCGGTTTGCAGGACGAAAATCTGGGGGTTTCCGGTCAGGGCGGGGTGGCCCATGAAGGGCCCAAGTTCCTTCTGGCCGACGATCAGCCGGCCAACGGGCTTGTCGTCAACCATCACCTCGGCGGCTTGCGGAGTGGCCGTAGGGGCCGTCACCGCGGCCGCCACCGGAACCTCCGTGGCTGCCGGCGCGGATGATCGGGATTCAGCCGCCGGGGCTTGCGTCGCCGCCGGCGCGGCCGGGGCCGCGCTCTGGCTCGCGGAGGTCTGGCCCGTGGCCGGAGCGGGGGTTTCCGCCGCGCCGCCGCAGGCAACCACCAGGGCCAGCATCAGGGACAGCGCGCCGAGACCGGCAGCGGCGGTCAGAGACTTTCCTGGAAATCGCAGCATATTAACCTCATCGTCTTGTGATCGGGTGTCGATTCTGTAGGTAGATTTTACCACCGGTGCTTGATGGACTCGTAGCCGTTGAGACGTTCGGAACCAGCGCCGCTCCCAGAGCAGCAGTGGCCCCGCACTTACGTTACCTGCCGACAATCCTTCAGTTCCGATTAGGTCTGCGGCCGTGGGCGGATGTACTCGTACCCGTTGATGTTGCGGAGGTCACGATAGCGCACGCCTTCGGACCAAGGCTGGATCCTGGGGCCAACCGGCCAGATCACGTCGAAGTTGTACAGCCCAATATTGGTAATGGCGTTTTCGAACATGAACGTGGTGATCTCGAGGGCCAATGCCCGGCGCGCCTCGTTGTTGATCTCGGCCTTGTGCAGAGCGATCTTTTCGTCAAGCCAGGGGTGGTCCGCCCCGCTGGACCAGACCGCCTGGTGGACCAGTTTGGAGCCCTTGTCGGTAAATCCCACGCCCGGTTCCAGGCGGATGCCAGCGGCGTGGCAGGTAGCGCCCTGGTACGTGCGTCCCACTATCGTGGGTCGAAGCGTGCCGTAGGGGACCTTTTGGAAATTCACGTCCACGCCGATGTCGGTCCACATGGAAGCGATGGCCTCGCAAGCTTCCACTTCAACGGGCGCACCGCGCAGGGAGGGCGTGAGCGTAATGTCGAATCCATCAGGGTAGCCGGCTTCTGCCAGAAGCTGTTTGGCCTGCTCGGGGTTGAATTCCCAGCGCATTTCCGGGGGCAACCAGGTATCTTCGTACTGCCCGTATTCCCACATGACGGCCGGGCTGCCATATCCCCGCAGCAAGGTGTCAACGATACCCTGGCGGTCAATGGCGATGGACAATGCCCGGCGAACTTTTGCCGCGTTGGCCCATTCCTCTGAGTCGACATCCGCGCTGGCGGAAATCCAGGGCAGTTCCGGATCAAAGCCGGGCAACTGGTCGTCCGTACCCGCGCCCACGTGGTATTGACCATAGATGTTTAGCGCGGATTCTCCCCCACCGGGCAGGCGCATCAATTCCGCGCCTTCCACGCTGAGCAGAGCATCCAGGGAGTCAAACGCGCTGACGGTGGTATCCAGGTTTCCGGTCTGGAATCCGGCGACCCGGGAAGATTCTTCCGGGATCTCCCGGAAGTACATTTCGGCAAAATGCGGGGTCTTGCGCCAGTGGTCCGCCACGGCTTCCATGCGCCAGAAGGAACCGGTGCTGAATTCCACCAGGTCCCAGGAGCCGGTGGCAGCGATCTGGTTGTTTGCCACTTCCGCCCCCAGTTCATCAGTCTGTTTTTTGCTGATGATCCAGGAGCCGGCGCCGCCCGCGCTGGTGGAAAATTCCATGACGGCGACCGGCGACCAGGGTGTTCCGGCGTCGACTTCCACGGTGTAATCGTCGATGGCGATGGCGTGGCCATCTTCGCTGTCCCAAACCCGGCGGATGTTGGACGCCCGAGCGTGCTTGGAGCCCTCGGCTCCAAATTGCCGCATGCCCCAGATCACGTCCTCGGCGGTCAATTCGCCATAGCCCTTGTGGAACTGGACGCCTTGGTTCAGATGGAAGGTCCACGTCGAACCGTCTTCGGATACTTCCCAGCTTTTGGCCAGCATTGGGACGGTTTCCAGTTCGCTGCTGACCGTCAAAAGCGATTCGCCGATGGGAGCGGTTTGCAGGACAAAGATCTGCGGGTTGCCCGTCAGGGCGGGATGGCCCATGAAGGGCCCGAGTTCCTTCTGTCCGACATTCAAGGTGCCAACGGGCTTGTCGTCAACCATCACCTCGGCGACTTGCGGAGTGGCCGTGGGCGCCGTGACGGCGGCCGCAACTGGCACCTCCGTGGCTGCCGGGGCGGATGATCGGGATTCGGCCGCCGGAGCCTCCGTTGCAGCCGGCGCGGCGGGAGCCGCGCTCTGGCCGGCGGAGGTCTGTCCGGCAGAGGTCTGACCGGTGACTGGGGCGGGGGTTTCCGCCGCGCCACCGCAGGCAACCACCACGGCCAGCATCAGGGACAACGCGCCGAGACCGGCTGCGGTGGTCAGAGACTTTCCTGGAAATGGCAGCATATTTGCCTCATCGTCTGGTGATCGATGTCGATTTTGCGGGTAGATTTTCTACCGGTGCTTGATGTACTCGTAGCCGTTGATCTGGCGGACGTCGCTGCGGCGGACGTGCTCGCCCCACGGCTGGATGCGCGGACCCACCGGCCAGATGGCGTCAATGTTGTAGTAAGTCAGGTCGGTGAGGGCGTGGTCGAACAGGAACTGCCCGAGTTCGCGCTCCATCTGCTCACGAGCGGCGGGATCGACTTCACCCATGGCGCGGCGCATCAGGTCATCGGACCACTGGTGCTCCAGCCCGCGGTTGAAGGGGTTTTCGGTCAGGTAGCTGCCGAAGCCGCTTGCCGGCGTGGGCAGGGGGCCACCGGCGTGGCAGGTCGCGCCCTGGTAGGTCCGGCCCACCAGCGTGGGACGCAGGGTGCCGTAGGGAATGCGCTGGAAGTCCACGTCCAGGCCGATGTCATTCCACATCTGCGCGATGGCTTCGCAGCTTTCCACTTCCTGGGGCGCGCCGCGCAAGGCCGGCGTCAGGGTGATGTTGAACCCGTCCGGGTATCCGGCCTCTTCCAGCAACTGCATGGCGCGTTCGGGGTTGTACTCCCAGTCGCGGCCGTCCAGATAGTGCTCGAAGCCGCTGTACGAGTGGATGGGCGTGGCGGTGCTGCCGTTGCCGGACAGGATTTCGTCAACCAGGGCCTGGCGGTCAATGGCCGTCATCAGGGCCAGGCGCACCTTGCGGGCCCGGTCCCACTCCGGCGAGGTTATATCGTCGGTTGGGGAAACCCAGGGGTTTTCGGGGTCGTAGCCGGGCCGGGTTTCAACACCCTCGACCGGGTACCAGTTTCCGTAGATCCGCAGGCTCTGGACGATGGCGTTGGGAACCTTCATCAGTTCGGCGCCTTCCACCTCCAGCACGCTGGGGATGGAGTCGTAGCCCATGAGGAAGGTATCCAGGGCGCCGGTCTTGAACCCGGCGACGCGGGAGGACTCTTCGGGGATTTCCCACATGACGAACTGGTCGAATTCGGGGGTGTGACGCCAGTGGTCGCGCACCGCCTGCATCTTCCAGAACTCGCCGGTGCGGTGGTCTACGATTTCCCAGGGGCCGGTGGCGGCCATATTCGCGCTGGCCTCTTCGACGCCCAGTTCCTCGGTCTGCTTCTTGCTGGCGATGAAGGTGGAGGCGCCGCCGGGGGTCATGTGCCAGCGCTGGGCGATCACGTGGACCAGGGGTTCACCGGTGTGCACCTGCAGGGTGTGGCTATCGATGACCATCGAGCCATCCCGATCTGCCCAGAACGTCTCCAACTGTCCGGCGCGAGGATGCTTGCTCATGCCCCACTGCTGCATCGACCAGACGACGTCTTCCGCTGTCAGCTCGCCGTAGCCCTTGTGGAACTGCACGCCCTTGTTCAGATGGAAGGTCCAGACGAGGAAGTCGTCGGAGATCTCCCACGATTCGGCAAGCAAGCCCTTGACGTCGCGGTTCACGTCCTCTTGCAGCAGCCCTTCGCCGATGGGCGCGGTGCCGTGGACGAAGATCTGCGGGTTGCCCAGGGTGCTGGGGTGCAGGAAGAAGGGTCCCATTTCCTTCAGGCCGGTGCTGAGGATGCCCGTGGGTTCGGCCATCATCATGGAGTCGCCCGAACCGGCGGCCTGGGGCACGGCGGTGGGAGCGGCCTGGCCTGCCTGGGCGGGCGCGGCCTGTGTCGGCGCGGCAGCCTGCTGGCCGCCGGAGGCGGGTTGCTGTTGCGCCGGCTGTTGCGCTGCGGGTGCAGCGGCGGCGGGCGCCGCGGCCGGGGCTGCCGTCTCTTCGGCGGTACCGCACGCGACAATGGGGGTCAGGACTAAACCCCCGATTACAAGGACAAGCAAACTCTTGCGGCTGATTCCGAACCAACTCATCAAACTACCTCCAGTTGGAACTCTACATTGTGAAAGAACCGTAGGAAAACGGGCTCCAAGAGCCCGCCGCTACAAGGCTGGGATGTGCGAATTTGCACGTTCCAAGTCCCGAAAATCGAGATTATGAACGCCGTCGCAGTCTATCGGACGGGATTTGCAATGTCAATATATCGTATACTAATTATCAACCTAAATTATTATCTTGAAAAACGATATAGCTATTG
>DAOUHZ010000144.1:0-19916 GCA_034428455.1 Dehalococcoidia bacterium | reverse complement strand
CGTTTCATGCCTCAACATTACGACCAACCCCACCCATCACGCCTGAATACCGCCTCCCCAATTGGAACCTTTTTAGACACCCTCTTAGGGAAGGCGGCAGCGCTGAAAACCCCCAAAACCGATGGTGGGGCTGTGAGGTTCTTTTTTGGCGTGATTCCGATGAACTGTTCGGGGTCGACCACAACAAACAGATGGCGGCAAATTTCACTCAGGCTGCCAAAACGTTGGCTCGCGATGACCGACCGAATCAGGTCGTCCTTGACGAACTCGGCATCGATGACGATCTCATTTACCAGATAGTTGGGGACATCCGCGACCAGACTCGTGCCATGATGAGCCAGATCCGTCAGATGTTTACCCAGAAGAGGACTCCACCTCCCGGACCTGGTCCCGGCCCCAGCACTCCCGAACATACGGCTGTCCGAACGGCCACCGAGGCGGACCGTGAGGCCGTGTCATCTGGTGTCGAACCTCCGACCAAGACCGATATTGATCGGGAACAAATCCCTCCGGAGCAAAGGGAGGAGGGTTTGACCGAGCAATTCGTTGAATTAGGCCAAGCACGCGAGGACGCTGAAAGGTTGGCTAGGCATCTGATCGAGGAGGACCTTTCATATCAGTTCAATTCCTCCCAGCTCGATGGGTCGCTCATGTTCAATGTGCGCTCGAACCAGGCAGTCCTTCATATCAATCTCAATACTGACCATCCGATCTATGATCTACTCAGCCACATCGAAGGAGACTTGGACTCCAGTTTGGACCCAGACGACCCCGCTTTCCAGGCCAGCGTCGCGATTCGTCTATTGCTTTCTTCCTGGGCCCGCATGGAAGATCAAACCGAAACTCGGGAAGACCGGACGCGCATTCAAAACATCGCCATCAATTGGGGGCGCCACGTGGAGAAGGTGATCACCCACCTTAGGGAGCGCAGCGAATGAATCCGTGCGAAGTTCATGGAAACGTTTTGCTGAGGTCGGCAACTGGAGCCATTCGTGTCTTGATCGTTGCTCCCTATATCAAGGTCGATGCGCTCGAAAGAGTGCTGGGTGTCATCAGCACCGAGGCGTCGGTCACTTGTGTGACCAAGTGGACCCCTCACGACCTGGCGTCAGGCGTATCGGACATCCAGTGTCGCGATGCTGTGATACGGCATGGTGGTTCTTTCAATCTCCATTCGTCGCTCCATGCCAAGTACTACCGCTTTGATGACATCGTCCTTGTTGGCTCCGCCAATTTATCATCTGCCGCAATGGGCTGGGCCCGATTCCCGAATGTGGAGATCTTGTGTGCGCCGGCGGTTGACTTTAGAGCCGCTGCCTTTGAACGACAGGTGCTCCAGAATGCTCGACAAATAAGCGATCGCGAGTTTCTACTCTGGGAATCGATCCTGAAAACCGCGGCAGGCGACTACGAACGTGCAATTGCGCAGCCATTTTCCATTGACGACTGGAGGCCATATACGAGGGATCCTCACCATTTTGAGGTCGCCTACCACGGCAGTGCCGACCAGATTGCATCATTCGATGAGCAACGAGCAGTTCTTCGGGATATTCAAGCCATGCGAATCCCAGAAAGCATGACTATAGAAGAGCTTCGAGCCTGGGCGTCCGCATGTCTTCTCTCCTCGCCGTTTGTGACGGATGTGATTACTTTGGATCGTGACCATGAGGACGAATCTTCCGCGGTATTAGCCGACAGATATGGACTATCGATGACTGAAGCTCGACGGAGTAGACAGACGGTGATGAACTGGCTCATATATCTCGGGTTATATGGTTCTGATTAGCTCCCACACATGGGAAGGCTCGTCCTGCATATCATCGCGCTACTTTCGATTTAGGGGCACAAGTCTCATCTATTCTACGTGTCCGTCTTCTGAGGGTTCTTCAGTTGTCTGGTTGTCGGCGAAACTCTAATACGAGATCCGTCGTGAGATTGACCGCTTTCAGCAGTCGCAGTCCGCAACCCTGGGTTTCCCGATTTTCTCAGGGGTCGGCGTTTATTGACGGCATCGCAAGTCCGCCCGTACACTGTGATTGCCAAGCGGAACTTAGCGCCGGGTGTCTCGCCGGCTGTCCGCGTTGATGGCTTACAAGCTACGGCAATTGTCGTTGGAGGCTTTTTATCATGGCCGGTTACCGCAAGCATGAAGCGCAGGAATGGGCCTGGCAAACCTTGAAGGGGCAATGGACCACGTTGGTCACGCCCTTCACGCCGGACAACCAGGTGGACACTGACGGTCTCCGCCGGAACATTCGTCACGTCCAGAGCTTGGGCGTGCGCGGCGGCGGCTGCACCTGGAACATGGGCGAATTCTGGAGCCTGACCGAAGGCGAGCGTCGCCTGGTGATGGACACGGTGGCCGACGAAGCCGCCGGTCATTGGCTCATCGGCGCGCATGTAACCGACACCTCGCTGCGGGAAAGCATTGCGTTGGCCCAGCACGCCGAACGCCGGGGCTTCGACCTGCTGATCATTGCCCCCTCGTACATGGTGACCAAGACCGAAGACCAGGTGGTCGACTTCGTGCGCCAGGTGGCCGAAAACACCGAGTTGGCGATGATGTTTTACAACTCTCCCCAGTTCGGCATCACCATCAGCCCGCAGGGCTTGAAGCGGCTCTGCGCCATCCCCAATGTGGTTGGTGTGAAGGAGGCGAGTTTCAACCAGCAGATTTCCATCGAAACCCATCTGCTGGTAGGCCGCGACGCGATCATCAGCACTCCCGACGAGTGGATTTTCCACAAAGCAAAGGAACTCGGGTTCCACCAGCAGGTGATGTTCGCCAACACCTCCGACTGGCGGTTCGACACTCCCCGGCACAACTACTACACCCAGTTCATTGACCGCGCCACCGCCGGCGACCACGACGTGGACTTCTACAACCACTACCTGAAGGACATAAAAGCACTGTCCGACAAGTGGTGGGGTGGAACCATGAAAAAGACCGGCGGCGCGCTGCCTGTATCCATGTGCAAGGCTTGGGGCGAAATGATGGGCATGGCCGGCGGAAGCGTGCGCGCCCCGTTGCAGGACTTGACCCACGAGGAGAAGGCTGAGCTGTGGAGCGAGCTGGAGCCTCTCCTGCGGCGCGCCAGCGCCCCCCCTCTTGCGGAACGAGAAGTTATCCACGGGCGCCCCCATGCCCCCTGGCTCAATGGGAACGGCGCGCGCGATGGACGCAGCGGCCTCTCCGAATCGGGCATGATGCTGCTGGTCAGCGCTCAGAATAAAGCCGAGGCTCTGGAAGCCGACCGCGGCGGCGCCGACATCATCGATCTGAAAAACCTGCAAGAGGCGCTGGTCGGCTCTGCCCATCCCAGCCTGGTCCGGGAAGTGCGTGAGATCATCCCGCCGCACAAGCACGTCAGCGTCACCCTCGGCGTGGTTCCCAACCAGCCGGGCACCGTGGCCATGGCCGTACACGCGGCGGCGATGATGGACGCCACTTCAGTGAAGGTAGGCTTCCAGGTCGCAGACTACGATACGGCGGTTGAAGTGTTGCGGGAATCCCGCGCGGCCATCGGCAACGCCGAGACCAAGCTGATCGGCTCGCTGTTCGCTGACAATCTGCTCTTCGAGGGCGGCCTCGACCCGCACCTCATGGTCCAATTGGCCATCGAAGGCGAGTGCGACGGTTTCCTGATCGATACCCTCACCAAGGACGGGCGGAACCTCTTCGACTTCATGCCCGAGCCGGTACTGCGTGACATGGTCATGCACGCAAAACAGGAGGGCCTCAGCACCGCCCTCAGCGGACACCTCAAGCTGGAAAATCTCGACGAACTGGCCCGCATCAACCCCGACATCGTCGGCGTGCGTGGCGCCGTGTGTTCCAGTGGCGAACGGGACCGCGCCGTGGCCTGGGAAGCCGTGGCCTACTTCAAGGAGCAGCTGGATCTCCGCAAGAGTGGCGTGATCGACGTTCGCGCTCTCGTCGGAGCGGCCCCCGGCGGCAATGGCTACGGTAATGGCAATGGCAATGGTCATGGAAACGGGTGGACTGTGATCGACGGCCGCGGCAAGAACTGCGCCGGCGTCATCGCCGCTTTGAGCCGCCAGATGGAGTACGACCGCGCGTCCTTCGTCGAAGCGATCCTCCACGACGCCTTGAACATTTACGACGTCATCTACTGGGCCGAGCAGGCCGGACACCGCCTGTTGACCCAGCGCAAGGAAAACGACGGCACACTTCGAGTGCTGATCGAGCCATACGGCAACGGCAACCACTGATCGCCTGACGGACGGCATAAGCGCACCTTCTCCGGGGCGGGATAACTCCCGCCCCAAACGATTCCCGTTTCCGGTTCGTTGACCCGGTTTTAGCCCGGCCATATAATCCCCGCAGGCCGACGCGCAGCAGGACACGCCGCAGTCAGATTGTCCGCTTGAACGGCGTCGGCGTTGGAGGGCTGATATGGCTCGTTTCGACTATCTGGAGCCGCATTCCCTTGATGAAGCGCTCGGGATGCTGGAGGAACATGGCCACCGAGCGCGGCTGGTCGCCGGAAGCACCGATTTTCTAGTCCGATGGCGCACCGGGTTCTGGCGGCCGGAGGCAGTGGTCTGCATGCAGCACGTGCCGGGTTTGGACCGCCTGAGTTTCAACGATGACGACGGCCTGTCCATCGGCGCGATGGTCACGGTCCAGGAGATTGAGCAGAACGCCACGGTGCGGGCGCGATATCCCGCGCTGGCTGCCGGTGCTGCCGCTTTTGCCGGCGTCCAGGTGCGCAATCTCGCCACCATTGTCGGCAATGTTTGCAACGCCTCTCCGGCTGGGGACACGCTGCCCGCGCTGCTGGGCTACGACGCCCAGTGTCGCATCGTGGGTTCCAGCGGTGAGCGCTGGTTGCCGTTGACTGACGTTTTCGTGGGGCCCGGACAAACCGCCCTGGCTGCAGGCGAGATCATGACCGAGATCCGGCTGCCCACTCCTCCGCCGAACACTGGCGGCCTGTACATCAAGCACAGCCCGCGCGGCGCGATGGATATATCCGCCGTGGGCGCAGCCTCTGTGGTAAGCATCGGATCCGACGGAACTTGCGCCTCGGTGCGCATCGCGCTGGGCGCGGTCGCGCCGACGCCCATGCGCGCCTTCGGAGCCGAGGGTCGCCTGGTCGGACAAACGCCAACGGACGCCAATATCGCCGAGTCGGCGCGGATTGCAGCCCAGTCGTGTAGTCCCATCGCTGACGTGCGCAGCGGCGCGGAGTATCGCCGGGAAATCGCCCAGGTCCTTACTGAGCGCACCTTGAGACACGCCGCGCAAACGGCGGTCGGCGGTATTGCCGATTTCGATGACATCCGGCGCCTGGCCGTGCAAACCGCCTGGTAACCGGCCTGCGAGGTTGATGACATGAAACAGCCGCTAACTCTGAACATCAACGGCGAAATCCGCTTGATGCTGGTGGAACCGGACTATTCGCTGCTGGACTGCCTGCGCGACGATGCTCGGTTGACCGGAACCAAAAAGGGCTGCGATGAAGGGGACTGCGGAGCCTGCACCGTCCTCATGAACGGCAAGCCGGTTACTTCATGCCTGGTATTGGCCCACAGTGCCCACAGTTCCGCCATAACCACCATTGAGG
Source organism: Dehalococcoidia bacterium (assembly GCA_034428455.1). Classification (GTDB taxonomy): domain Bacteria; phylum Chloroflexota; class Dehalococcoidia; order Lucifugimonadales; family UBA3495; genus Bin87. The sequence goes on along the minus strand of DAOUHZ010000144.1, from coordinate 14,325 downwards.
GACTGGCCGGCGTAGATCGCCTCAGTCCGGTGCAGAAAGCCTTCGTGGAGCACGGCGGCCTGCAATGCGGGTTCTGCATCCCCGGGCTGATCATGTCGGCGACGGGATTCTTGCAAGAAAACCCGGACCCCACCGAAGAGGAAGTCCGTTTCGCCATCGGCGGCAACCTGTGCCGGTGCACCGGCTACGCGCGCGTGGTGGAAGCGGTCATGGCCGCGGCCGAGGAAATGCGGACAATCAGCTAACCGGCCCGCTCCAGCAACGATGGAGGCACATGCAATGACAACGCAGTTCAAAGTTTTGGAGCGCAATCATCCCCGCGTCGATGCCTATGACAAGGTCACCGGCCGCGCCGCTTACGCATCCGACGTATACCTCCCGGGAATGCTGGCCTGCAAGCTGCTGCCCAGTACGAGAAACCATGCCCGCATCGTGCGCTTGGATACCAGCAGAGCGGAAGCCCATCCCGGCGTAAGGTGCGTCATCACGGGAACCGATTTCCCGGATATCCGGTACGGCTCCGGCGCGTTGCGTGATCGGTATGTCATGCCCCGCGAGGTCGTCAATTTCGTCGGCGAACCGATAGCAGCGGTGGCGGCGGACGATGAGGCCACGGCGCAGGAAGCCATCGAGTTGATCGAGGTGGAGTACGAGGACATGCCGGCGGTGGTCAATCCGTTGTCCGCCATGGGCTCGGACGCTGCCACGGTTCACCCGGAGTTGGAAGAGTACGAAGGATACGGGTTCACGCTGGGCCACAACGTCAGCACGCTGCTGGACGCGGACCGGGGCGACGTCGATCAGGCGTTCAATGATGCCGACGTCGTGGTGACGGACGTATATCGCTCCCAGGGTATCAACCAGGGGTTCCTGGAACCCATGGCGTGCGTTGCTGATGTGGAGGCCAATGGCCGGCTGGTCGTTTACGCATCTACTCAGGGCCCCTATCAGATCCGGGCCGCGCTGGCCGGTGCGCTCGAAATCCCGGTGTCGCGGATCCGGGTGGTTCCCATGGAACTTGGTGGCGGCTTTGGCGCCAAGTTGCGGCTGGCGTTCGAGGCTTTCCCCGCCCTCCTGGCGATGAAAACCGGGCGACCCGTGAAGTTGGTGAACACCCGCGAGGAAGTGTTCACCATGAACGGCCCGCGCCTCCCGGTGACCAACTACATTCGCTCCGGAGTGATGAGCGACGGCACCATCGTGGCTCGCGAAGCCTACACGATCTTCGACGTAGGGGCTTACCTCGGCGCCGGCCCCAACTCGGGCATCGGCCACGGCATCGGCGCATATAACGTGCCCAACTTCCGGTTGCGGTCTTACGGTGTGTACACCAACAAGATCTACGTCGGTTCGTACCGGGCATCCGGCGTGGCCGACATGACCTTCGCCGTCGAGTCGCACATGGACCGCATCGCCCACGAAATCGGGATGGACCCATACGACCTGCGGGTGAAGAACGCGCTGCGCGAAGGTGACGTTTCCGTGAGTGGTGCCGTTGTCCCAACCAACGGCCTCATGGAAACCCTGGAGGCAATCAAGGAAAAGATTGGGTGGCCTCGAGATCTGGAGGACGGCCGCGGCATCGGCCTGGCGCTGTGTGAATGGAGAAGCGGCAGCGGCCCGTCCACGGCGTCGATCAGCGTCAACGACGACGGCACGGTGAGCCTGCTGACGGGTTCCGTTGACATCTCCGGCAGCGACACTTCGCTGGCCGCCATCGCCGCCGAGGCCCTGGGAATCCCCATGGACAAGGTAATCGTAGCCAAGCGGGACACTGACCTGGCCCCATATACCGGGCAATCGGGTGGCAGTCGCATCGTGTACAGCCAGGGCACTGCGGTGCAGCGTGCGGCTGAGGACACGGTACGAAGGCTCACCGCTCTCGCCGCGGAGCGGCTGGGCGTTCCCGAGGACGCCCTGGACTGCGAAGACGGTCGCGTCTACGTGATGGACAACGAGCCGCAGGGCTTGACCTTTGCGCAACTGGCCGCCGCCAGCATCACCTCCCGCGGCGGCCCGATCATTGGCACCGCTGCGCTTTCCAGCATGCCCTACACTCCCGTGTTCGCGGCGCAGGCCGCCGAGGTCAAGGTCGACCGACAGACCGGCCAGGTTAAGTTGCTCCGTTACATCCAGGCCCAGGACGTCGGGACTGCCATCAACCCCATGGCCGTTGAAGGCCAGTTGGACGGCGGAGTGGTTCAGGGCATTGGCCGCGCGCTGACCGAAGACCAGCAGTTCGACCCGGAAACGGGCGCGGTTCGGAATCCGTCTTTCGCGTCCTACCTGATGCCGTTGGCCATCGACCTGCCGGAACTGGAGAACGTGCTGATCAACGTGCCCGCGCCGGATGGACCTTTCGGCGCGCGCGCCGTCGCCGAGCCTCCCGGCTTCGGCCCGCCGGCGGCCATCGCCAACGCGGTGTACGACGCCGTTGGCGTCCGCGTCAAGGAGTTGCCCCTGTCCGGGGAGCGCGTGCTTGCCGCGTTGAACGGGGAGAACGCTGACATCGACTTCGACGTGGACGCGCTCCGTCGCGCGGAAGGTCTCGCGGCCGACTGATCCACGTCAAGACGGCTTTCAGCGAGGGCGGGCGAGTGCTCGCCCTCGCTGTCGTTGGGTCAGTCGGCCCGGCCGTAAACGTGTGACGGGGTCACGATCACCGCGTAGCGATGGTCGTCCAGCATGGCCTGGTCGTACTCCGGCCAGTTGGGGTGCTCCTGCCCGGCGGCGGTGCGGAACACGTCGCGCAGGGTTTCCCGATACTCGTCGGCCGATACTTCACCGGCTCCCACCAGCCGGGCCTCTCCTTCCAGTACCAGGAAGTTTCTCCAGTCGCCGGTACCCACCAGGATAGTGCAGCGCGGATCTCGCCGCAGGTTGCGGAGCTTGGCCCGATCTGCGGTGGTCGTAAAGGCCACCCCGTCGCCGTACAACCCGCACGTGACGATACTCATTTGTCCGGCGCCGTTCCGTCGAAAGGTGGTCAGGGCGCCGTTGTGGTTTGCCGACAAAAATTCGCGTTGGGCTTCGTTCAACATGGGATGCTCCTTACTTGATAGGCAATCTGTCGCCAGCGAACTTCAGTGCGGGGGTCAACTCAGCCAGAATTGGGAACCGTCGCCGGTTTTCAGGACCTCGATTCTGACCGGGAACAGGTCTTTGAGTTCATCCAGGTGAGTGATCACGATGATCTTCTCGAAATCCTCCTGAATAGACGCGATGGCATCCACGATGCGTTCGCGCCCGGCGGCGTCCTGGGTGCCGAAACCCTCGTCGATGAACAACGTGGGCAGGGGCAGTCCCATACGCTGTGCCAGCACCTTGGACAAAGCGATGCGCAGCGCCAGGTTGATCCGAAATGCCTCACCCCCGCTGAACAGATCATAACTGCGCGATCCCAACTCGTCGCTGACCAGAATGTCCAGGGTTTCCGTGACGTTGCCCGATTGGCGCACCCGCTGCGTCTCCAACTTGACCGCCAGCCGGCTATCCGTCATCCGAGCCAGCAGGAGGTTGGCCTCGGCTTCAATCCGGGGTACGGAGGCGTCGATTAGCATGGCGGGGACGCCGCTGCGCCCGAAAGCGTTGTAGAGGTCGGAATAAACGCCCTGTTCCGTGCTTGACGTCGTCCTGCGGTTCTCCAAGGCTTCAATCTCTTCCAGGTACGAAACTCGGCGCTCGGCGTCCCCGTGCAGCCGGCCTTGCCGGGCCAGCAGCGCGTCCCGTTGGGCGGAGAAATTGGCTACGGCTTCGTCGGCCTCCGTTGATGCCCGTTCCATTTTGGGGAGGTCGGCAATTGCCGACCGGGCCTCTTCCAGGATTGTCTCGGCTCCCCGCAACTCTTCGTTGAGCCGGGACAGATGGCCTTGAGTTTGAGCCAACGACGCCTTGTCCTCGGGCAGGCGAGAGCGCGCATCTTGCAGTCTCCGCAATTCGGAGTCCCAGTGTTGTAACGAGCGGGCTTTAGCAGTGGCGTTTTCCAGGCTCTTTTCATCGTATCCTAGTTGGGCGACCGCCAAATCCACCTCGGCCAATGCAGCGCGCTCGACTTGGGCGAAATTGTTCTCGGACAACGCCGTCTGCAATTGTTCCAGGCGCGGAAGTGAAGTGGCCAACTGTTTCGCTGCCTCGTCGCACTGGCGCTGTTCCTGTTCCAGCCGCCCGCGCTGCTGCTGAAGTCGCCGTTGGCGCTGGGAAAGGGAACCGTCGCGTTGCGCAATCCTGGCCTGTAGGTACTCATGCCCGGCTGACAAGGTATTCAAAGATACCTTGATCTCGTCATGGTGCGCCAGTTTGGCCCGGATCTCGGCCTCGTACCAGGCATAAATGTCGCCGCAGGTGTCCTCGGTGAGTGGGGTCCGGCACAGGGGGCAAACCGCGTCCGCGGATTGTATCTCCCTCTGCTTGGCCCGCAGATCCTTTCCCTCCGCGATGCAACGATCCAAATCAGCCCGAGCCAGGGCGATCTCCTTTTGGAGGCCAGCGGATTCGGCCACCTCCGCCTCCAGGACGGAGCGGTCGACGGCGAGCGCCTCGTCTGCCTCCCCTAAGGCCAGGAGATCACGAGCAAGGCTGTCGGCGCGGGCGGCGGACGGCCGCAGGGTGTCGTCCAGGTGACGTTTCAACTGGTTCGCCTCGGCTGTCGTCTCGGCCCAAATGCGCTCGATGACAGCCTGCAATTCGCTGCGCCGCTCGCGTAGCCGGTCGAACTCGGATCGGGAAGTTTGCAGCCGTTCCATATCGACGCGCGCCACTTCCAATTCCCTGGCGCCCGCGTAAATTTCGGCGGCTCTTTCCTCCAGTGAAAGCGCGTCCTGGATGCGCTCGGAGATGGCGGCCACTGTCTCTTCGGATTTTCCGATGCCGATTCGCAGTGCGTCGATCCTCAAACTCGCGGCTGTGGCCTCCGTCTGCGCCCGGCGCAACCCGGCGACTGCGTCGCGGAGCCGTTCAGATTCAGCAATCGCGTTATCGATGCGTTCGTCCAGCTGGTGGAGCTTTAGCCCAATTTCGCCAAGTTCTGCGGTGGGGTCCGGTATGCCGTCCAGCAGATTGCGGTTCTGCGCCAGCGCGCCTTCCGTACGGACGGCTTCCGACTGCCATTGGTCTCTGTGGCCGGCGGCGGACGCCTGGAGGGTCTCATAGAGCCCCAGGTCGAGCACGGACGACAGGACGGCCTTACGCTCCGCCGGGGTTTTGCGAGTGAATTCGTCGGAGCGGCCTTGCAGGAGGAAAGCGGTATTCACGAAGGTCGTGTAATCCATCCCGACCAGTGTCTGGATCTTCCAGTTGGTCTCACGAACCGAATTGCCGCTCATGGATCGGGGCTGCCCGGCATCATCCAGGATGAACAGGTCCACCTCGGTGCGACCCTGACCCGTGCTGCGCCGACGGCGGATGGCGCGGTGCTCCTGCCCTCGCGCCAGGAAGTCCAGCTCAACCCGGCACTCCGACTCGCCGTAAGCGATCAGATCGTTGTGGTTCTGGGTGCCGGTGCGGGCCTGCCCCCAGAGGCACCATGTCATGGCGTCCAGCAGAGCCGACTTGCCGTGGCCGTTGGCTCCGCAGAGGCACGCCACGTGGATCCCGCGCAAGTCCAGAGGCGGCACGTCGTCTCGGTAGCATAGAAAGTTGCGGACCGAAAGCCTGAGCGGGATCATCGTGCCCCGATTTTATCACCAGCCGCATGGCGCTGAACGATGCCCCACCTTGGCATTCGCCAACAGGCCCGAGAGGCTCGGCAGTTGGCGGTGTTACAATTTTTGTCGAGGAAATTTACGGACGATGTCACTCGCTGATACCAACTCCGCCAAGGGAACCGGTCCCGTCATAGTTGTCGAGGACCTGCGCAAGCGCTATGGAGATATCCAGGCGGTTGACGGAATTTCCTTCGAGGTGCAGCGCGGCGAAGTATTCGCGCTCCTGGGTCCCAACGGTTCCGGCAAGACCACCACCGTCGAGATCATCGAGGGGATGCGCACCGCGGACAGCGGCCGCGCTACCGTCGCCGGCATCGATGTGGGCCGCAACGCCAAAGCAGTCAAGCAACACATCGGCGTGCAGTTGCAGAGCAGCGCGTTTTTCGAGCACCTGAAGCTCGCGGAGCTGCTCAAAATGCTGGGCAGCATTTACCGGGTGAAGGTCGACCCGGACCCGCTGCTCGAAGCGGTGGACTTGGGCGAGCGAAAGACCGCCTCCTTCCGCACCCTGTCCGGCGGACAGAAGCAGCGGTTCGCCATCGCAGCCTCGCTGGTCAACGACCCGGAGGTCGTGTTCCTTGACGAACCGACCACCGGGCTTGACCCACAGGCCCGGCGGCTGATATGGGACTTGGCCAAGACCTGGAAGCAGGAAGGCCGCACCGTGGTCCTGACCACTCACTACATGGAGGAAGCCGAGGAATTGTGCGACCGCGTGGCGGTAATGGACAGTGGCAAAATCATTGCCATGGCGTCGCCTTCTGACCTGATCGACCAGCTGATTTCCCGAGGGTTCCATCGGGAGCAGGAAGTGCGCCTGGCGACGCTTGAGGATGTGTTCCTCGATCTGACCGGCCGTTCGTTGCGGGAGTTCTAGGATGCTTGCGCGGCCGGCCGTTTATCTGACCTGGTGGTCCATCAAGATGTGGTCGCGGGACCGCGCGGCCATGTTCTGGACCTTCTTTCTGCCCCTGGTCATCATGGTGATCTTCGGCCTGTTGAACTTCGGTGAACTGGGAAAAGTGGATCTGGGGATAGTGGATGAAGCGCAGAACGAGGCGTCGCGGCGTTTCATCGCGGAGGCCGAGTCCGTTGCCGCGCTGCGCGTGAATACTGGCACAGAAGAAAACGAGCGGGTGGCGTTGGCCGATGGGAAGCGCGATCTCGTGATTATTCTGCCGGCTAATTTCGGTCCCTCTGCCGGCGATCAGGGGATCCTTTGGGAGCCAACTACGGTTCAAGCCCTGTACCACGGCAGCCGTCCCGGCGAATCCCAAGTCGGATTGAGCATACTGCAATCGGGCATCGACGATATGAACTTTGCCATCAGCGGGTCGGAGAGGGTGGTGACTCTGACCAAGGAAGCGGTGGAGGCGCGGGACCTGGGTTACATCGACTTCCTGATGCCCGGCGTCATCGGCATGGCGATCATGCAACTGGGGTTGTTCAGCGTCGCATTCAGCTTCGTGACGATGAAACGCGAGGGCGTACTGCGTCGGTTGCTGGCAACGCCCCTGGACCCGACGTCTCTGTTGATAGCCCAGGTGATTACCCGGCTGATCGTCGTGATAATTCAGACGGTGATCCTGGCCGCGGTGGCGGTGTTCCTGTTCGGTGCGGAATTCGCGGGTAGCTTTTTCGCGGTGCTGCTGGCGGCTGCCATGGGAGGCGCGGTGTTTCTCGCCATGGGGTTCGCCGTGTCGGGCTGGGCGCGCACGGAGCAGCAGGCGGCGCCCCTGGCGAACATCGTATCGTTGCCCATGATGTTCCTGTCCGGTGTATTCTTCTCCCGGGACGTTCTCCCCGCGATTCTACAGCGGATCACCGACTTTTTGCCCCTGACCTATCTGGTCGAAGCCATTCGCGGCATGACTGTGGAAGGCGACACGGTTTTGATGCAGTGGCCGAATTTTCTGGGCCTGGCGGTGTGGCTTGTGGTAGCGTTTGTCATCGCAAACCGCACGTTCCGCTGGGAATGACGCCACGAACCTGCGAGACACGCGATACGGATATGGGAGTGTGCCGGGATGTTTGACAATCTGACCGATCGTTTGACCGGAATTTTCAGCCGTTTGCAGGGCAAGGGCCGGCTCACGGAAAAGGACATCGACGATGCGCTGGGCCAGGTGCGCCGGTCCTTGCTAGAGGCCGACGTCAACTTCCGCGTCGCCCGGGAGTTCGTGGCCACGGTCAAGGAGCGCGCGCTGACCGGAGAGGTTCTGGAAAGCCTGTCGCCGGGCCAGCAGGTGGTCAAGATCGTCCATGAGGAATTGACCGACGTGCTCAGCGCCGGCGATCATCGGCTCACCCCGGCCAGCCAGCTGCCGTCCGTGCTGATGCTGGTCGGGTTGCAGGGTTCCGGCAAGACTACCACCGCCGCCAAGCTGGCGTTGCAAATGAAACGGCAGCAGCACAGCCCGATGCTCATCGCCGCCGACCTCCGCCGCCCGGCGGCAATCGCCCAGCTGCAATCACTGGGCAAGCAGTTGGACATTCCGGTCTACTCCGAGGAGCCGGGTTCCGCCACCCCGGCCAGTGTAGCCCTTGCAGGTGTCAAAAGGGCCACCGAGCTGGCATTGACATGGGCCATCGTGGACACCGGAGGACGCCTGCACATCGACGACGAGTTGATGACTGAACTGGAAGAGGTCAAGCAGGCGGTTTCGCCCTACCAGACCATCCTGGTCGTCGACGCCATGACCGGCCAGGACGCCGTCAACGCAGCCGAGGAATTCCACCAGCGGGTGGGACTTGACGGGTTGATCCTGTCCAAGATGGACGGTGACGCCCGCGGCGGCGCAGCGCTGTCGGTCACCCGGGTGACCGGCGTCCCCATCAAGTTCATCGGCACCGGCGAGCGCAGCGACGCGCTGGAGCAGTTCCACCCGGATCGCATGGCCTCCCGCATCCTCGCCATGGGCGACGTGCTGACGCTGATCGAGCGCGCCCAGGAAGCGGTGGACGAAGAGAAAGCCCGGGAACTCGAACGCAAGATGCGCACGGCATCTTTCACGCTGGACGATTTTCTCGACCAGATCCAGGGGGTTAAAAAGATGGGCGGTCTGGCTTCCGTGATGGAAATGATGCCCGGATTGGGCCGTCAATCCAAGAAGATGCAGGGCCAATTGGACGAGTCTGAACTCAAGAAAACCGAGGCCATCATCCGCTCAATGACGCTGGAAGAACGGGAAAAGCCGGAGATCATCAAGGGCAGCCGCCGTCGCCGCATCGCGTTGGGCAGCGGCACCAACCCATCGGACGTGAACCGGGTGCTCAACCAATTCAAGCAAACCCAGCGGCTGATGCGCCAGTTTTCCAACAACCCCAAGGGGTTGATGCGGATGCTGCGCTGATTGCAGCCCGCTAGGAACCAGCAATCCGCCCGGAACGCAGGGCTGCGAACAGGTACGATGTGGCGTAAGACCGCCAGGGAGACCAGCGCTCTGAGAACTCCAGCAATTGGGCGTCGTCGATCTCCACGCCATCGAAGTACAGGCCGCTAACGGTCTTGCGCAACGCCAAGTCGCCAACCGGGAACCCATCCGGGCGAGCCAGAGCCCGTACCAGGACCCACTGCGCGGTCCACTGGCCGACTCCCCGTATGGCCACCATGCTCTTCACGACTTCATCGTCTTCGAGGTCGTGCATGCCCCCAAAATTATCCCCGGATTCCAGGGCGCCGCGGGCGATGCCCTGGATATACTCCGCCTTGCGGTAGCTCAGCTTGAGCTGGCGAAGGTCTTCCACTTCGGCCGTTGCCAGGGATTCCGCCCGGGGGAAGGCATACCACTCCCGGTCGGTAATCGTCGCACGGACACCGTAGTTCTCGACCAGCAGGCTGCGGATTATCCGGGAAACGTTGGTTGCGATCTGCTGTCCCAACACCGCCTGCACCAGGGCCTCGTACACTGATGCGGTGCGGGTATTGTGGTATCCGTAGAAATCGTTGACGACATCGGCCAGCACCGAGTCCCCGGACACTGCGTCGTAAAAGGGCCGCAAGTCCTGGTCGCAGCAGAGCAGCCAGGTGATTTGCTGCGCCGCACGATCCGCGTCCGTTTCAGTGAGATCGTCTCCGGTCAGCTCGATAGACAGCTCCGGTTGGTCCACCATTCCTACCGAGCGCACGTTCGCCAGGGCCACTTTGTCACCCAGGTCCAGGAGTCGGACGTAGCAACCATCGACGTACTCCTCGGTTTTGAACTGCTGCTCGCGGGAATAATTGGGTTGCCCGGCGGTCAGCTCGAAGTCATAGGGCGGAACCGGTCGCACCGTAGTGACCAGGGTCGTTTCCATCAGATTTTCACCTCGCCAAGATTGGAGTAGCGAGCGCCACGGGGAGTCAGCACGCTCCGGTACAACCTAACGGTATCAGGACGCCAGCTACGGATAGCCGGGAGCCTGGCCCCGGACATGGTTTCGGATATCGCCTGCCGCTGCCGCGCATTTATGCGATCACGCACTCGTCCGAGGGTCAAGTGCGGGCGGAACGGGCGACCATCCATCGGCCAGCCCAAACCGGAGACCGCCCGCTCGGCCCGCCGGTGCAGGTCTTCCAGGCCTTCCGCGCCGCCGGATACCCCGGCCCAGATCACCCGTGGGTTCCGGCCACCGGGAAAGGTTCCCAGGACCGATAACGACAACAGCGGTGAACTGGCATCAGCGAAACTCTCGACTATGGCGTCCAGTACACGGGGCACGGCACGGGAGTCCGTGGCTCCGAGGAATTTCAAGGTCAGGTGTATGCCATCCGGAGAAACCCAGCGCACGCCCTGGGGCAGGGCCCGGCTCAAATCCGCAATCGTTTCGCCAAGTTGCCCGATCCACTCCTCGGGCAACGGCAACGCGATGAACGTGCGGAGGGTTTCTGAGCCGGTATTCACAACGTCAACTCAATGCGCCAACGATTCAGTTCCCGGTACCACGCCGCCAAATCGTCCAGCGAATACCGCGCGTTGGCCGGGCTGGGATTGGGCAGCACGAATACACGGCTGGCGCCGATTACCAGGTCCTGTCTGCCCAGTTCCAGATTCCCCGCGTTTTTGATCCCTTCCCCGTACCGCAGATAGGCGCGATAGGCCGTCAGGCCGTGGAAGCAGGAGATGCGCGGAGCATGATGCAGCAGCTTTTCGCGCAGAGCCGGCGCGTCCCGGCGGTAGTCGGCGGCCGTAAGGCCCGATGCCTGACTGGTGGGCCGCTTGACCACGTCGGTGAAACCGACTCCGTGCGCCAGCAACGAGGCGTCGTCCTCGGGACCTACAGGACGGCCGACGATGCCGGCGGCGGACACAGCCTTCCAGAACCGGTTGCGCGGATTGGCGAAATAGTGGCTGGCCTCCACCGAGCGGATCGACGGGTTCAGACCGATCAGGACGATGTCCAGACCGGGCCTGAGATAGTCGGGCAGCGTTTCTATGGGTGGGCAGCCGGCATTCACCAGGAAGGATGCGTTGCTGCCCATTATGGCGTCAAGATCGCGCTGCGGCAGGCCGGCAGACTGGACATAATCGATTACCCGGCGATGGGTAAGCAGCGGGTAATCGGTCCCGAAAAGGATGCGGTCGGCTCCGGCGGTTATGGCAGCCGCAGCGATTGCTGACTGCCGATACAGAAAGGGGAGCGCGGCGGTGTCGTACCAAACGTTGGTCAAGGCGCCGGCAACTTCCGGCATGGCGGCATAGAAGGGGAGCCCGCCGCCCAGATGGGCGAACACCATGCGGTTGTCCGGGAAGTTAGCCGCAAATTGCAGTAGGTCTGCGGGCGTGGTAGAACCCTTGCCCGGATATTGGTGCCCTACCGGCTCAGATGCGTGAACCACTATCGGCGCGCCGCGTTCGCGCAGCAGCGCCATCAACGGCTCCATGACCGCGGCGTCGGCAATGTCAAACCCCTGCGTGTCGGCGTGGATTTCACCGATGCCGGACACGCCGGAGTCCATACACCGCGACGCCTCGCGCACGGCCGAGTCGCCCCACGCCGGGTTCACGGACGCAAAGGCGGTTACGCGGTCAGGATGGGCAGCGGCCGCACGAATCAGGTAGTCGTTGACCTCTATAGCGAGGTCCAGGTCGGTCCACCCGAACCCCATGGCCACCGCGCGGTCTACTCCGGCAGCGTCCATATCCCCTAGCAGCGTTTCCGCGTCCGCCAAACGGCCGCCGGGCTTGGGGAACAGTGCGGCATAAGTGGCGTCCCGTGCGGCCAACTCATCGTGGCGGGCGCCGAAATCTGGAGGCAGGATGTGGCAGTGGCTATCGATAATCATCAGCGGTATTCCGCCGTGCGAGTGGTGAAGATCGGCCGGATCAGTATAGCCGACCGATGTTGGGAACGACGGATTGAGAGCACCCGCGCTTCGAGCGGAACTTATAGACAGGGTTTCGGGCCGGGAATATAATCTTGTCGGCTCGCATTATCACCCTTTTCTATATCGCAGGTGGCGTTTTGGCAGCAGTCGACCAACCCCTACAGACCGTCGAGGAAATGCGGGCAACGTCCCTGCAACTGCGGCGCGATAGCCTGGAAATGATCTACGGCGCTGGCAGCGGACATCCCGGCGGTTCGCTGTCTGAGATCGACATCCTGGTCGCCCTCTATTTTGGGGTGATGCGGTACGACGCCCAGGAACCGGCATGGCCGGAACGGGACCGGTTCATCCTCAGCAAGGGCCACGCCTCGCCGGGATTTTACGCGACACTTTCGATGGCTGGTTACTTCGGCCGAGAGGAGCTTTCGTCTTACCGGAAGACCGACGGCTTGCTGCAAGGCCACGCCCACCCGATGACGCCAGGCGTCGAGATGAACTCTGGTTCGCTGGGCATGGGCCTCTCCTTTGCTTTGGGACACGCTTTGGCGGCCCGGCTGGACGGCAAAGACTATCGAGTGTTCGCGTTGCTGGGCGACGGCGAGTGCCAGGAGGGTGAAGTGTGGGAAGCCGCAATGTCGGCCGCTCACCATCGAGCCACCAACCTGACTGCCATCGTTGACCGCAATCGCATCCAGAACGACCGGTTCACCGATGAGGTGATGACCCTGGAGCCCCTGGCGGACCGCTGGCGTGATTTCGGCTGGAACGTTGTAACGTGCGACGGCCATGAGCACGCCGAGGTGTTGCGGGCCCTGGAAGCCGCGTCGAACGGCGGACCGACGGCGATCATTGCCAACACCGTAAAGGGAAAGGGCGTCAGCTTCATGGAAAACAATCCCGCTTTCCACGGACGCGCGCCCAACGCGGAAGAGTACGAAGCGGCGCTCAAGGAGCTGGCCTGATGGCGACACAACGGGCATCCGCGGCCACGCGGGAAACCTACGGCCGGACCCTGCTGACCATGGCTGACGATCACCCGGACATCGTTGTCTTGGGCGGTGACCTGAACGTATCGACGTTCGTGCACCTGTGGCGGGACCAGTATCCGGAGCGGTTCTTTGATTTCGGCCCGGCCGAGCAGAACATCGTTGGTGTCGCCGCCGGCCTGGCCGCCGCCGGCAAGGTGCCCTTCGTCAGCACGTTCAGCGTATTCGGGACCGGCCGGCCTTACGATCAGTTGCGGGTGCTGGTATCCCAGCCATCGCTCAACGTCAAGCTGGTCTGCACCCACGCCGGGATCCTCACCGGCGAGGACGGGATGTCAGCCCACGGCATCGAAGACCTATCGCTGATGTGCGCGTTGCCGTCGTTCACCGTGATTACGCCAGCCGACGCCCCCGAAACCGAGCAGGCCGTGCGGGCCGTTGCCAGCATGCAGGGGCCGGTTTACGTCCGGCTTCCCCGGGCGGCGACGCAGATCGTACACGAAAACGGCTATCGGTTCGAAATCGGCGCCGCGGACGTGATGAAGTTAGGTGGCGATGTGTCCATCATCGCCATGGGGTCGCTGGTTGCGCCGGCGCTGGACGCCGCCGATAGCCTGGCCGGCCAGGGCATCGATGCGCGGGTTGTCAACTTGCATACCCTGGCCCCGGCCGACGAAGCGGCCATCGTTGCTGCGGCGCAAGAGACCGGCGCAATAGTGACCGCCGAAGAGCACTACGTACACGGAGGGCTGGGAAGCGTAGTCGCCGGAGTACTAGCCCGAAACTGCCCGGCTCCGGTGGAGATGGTCGCGCTGCACGGCTACACCAGTTCGGGCCCGGCCAACGAGCTGATGGAGAAGAACGGGCTGACCGCGGCGGGTGTAGAAGCCGCCGTGCATCGGGCCTTGAAGCGGAAAGGCTAGTGTCAGCATGACCGCCGAAAGGCGGTTCCGGCTTGAACGTACGAAGCACTAACCCTTTAGGCCCTGCTTCGCGAGCATTTGGAGCCAATCATCGGTTCCCGTAGACACCGGGCTTGCTGGACGGTTTAACGTCGGCGGCAGATTAAGCCGAGCCGCGAGGCGGCGAGAACCGGCCGAATCCCTAAGCGCGTTGCGCGGGGTACGTCATACTGCCCCAACGATCCGCCAACAGGAAGATGGTATGGGTTACTTGCCGTCGATCGCACTCATAGGACTTTTGCTCTTTGGGGTTTTGGTTGGGCTAACCGTCAAATGGGGGCCTAAGAGGGTGTCTAAAAAGGAGAAAGACGGGCCAATCTGCTCAGCATGAGGCCGGTCATTGAGATGTAAATCCAAGTTTCGGTGGT